>JASHQS010000268.1 GCA_030038995.1 Xanthobacteraceae bacterium | reverse complement strand
TCGTCGAGCGTCTTGCCGGCTTCGTTCTGTAACAGCGCCAGCAACGGTCCGCGATCGGCTTCGAGCCGCGCAGCGGCGCGCTCCAGGATGCGCGCGCGTTCGGCGCACGGCATCGCCTGCCAGCTTGCAAAACCCACCGCGGCGGCACGCATCGCAGCCGCAGCCATAGCCGCATCGGCTTCACGAACTGTGCCGATCGGCCGGCCGTCGATCGGCGACAGAACCTGCCGTTCGGCACCGCCGCAGGCGACGCCGCCGATCAGCGTCGCCGCCGCCGCGGGCTTCGAACCGATGCGAATTTCGGCAAGCAAGGCTTCGAGGCTTTCGCGCTCGCCGAATTCGACGCCGGCCGAATTGCGCCGCTCCGGCAGATAGAGATCGCGCGGCAGCGGAATGTTGCTGTTACGCGCCGCCGCCAGGCTGGCGATACGGCTTTCCGGCCGACGCAGGATCTGCTCGATCGGCACGCTCGCATCGGCCGCGACCGCGACGAACGACGAATTGGCGCCGTTTTCCAGAAGCCGGCGCACCAGATAGGCCAACAGATCGCGGTGCCCGCCGACCGGCGCATAGACGCGGCAGGCCGCCTGCGGCAGCTCGGCCAACAGCGTCTCGTACAACGCCTCGCCCATGCCGTGCAGGCGCTGAAACTCGAAACCTTCGACGCCGCCGGCGTCCTCGATGATGCTGGCGACGGTGAGCGCATTGTGCGTGGCGAATTGCGGAAACAAAGCAGGCCGCGCCGCCAGCAGCCGTTTCACGCAGGCCATGTAGCAGAGGTCGGTCATGGCCTTGCGGGTGAACACCGGATAATCGGGCAGTCCGCGCTCCTGGGCGCGTTTGATCTCGCTGTCCCAATAGGCGCCTTTGACGAGGCGCACCGTCAGCCGGCGGCCGGTCGCCGCAGCCGCAGCCTCGATCCAGTCGATCACCGCGAGCGCGCGCTTTTGATAAGCCTGCACGGCGAGGCCGAAGCCATCCCAGCCGGCGAGCGCGCAATCACCGAGCACGGCGGCAATCACGTCGAGCGATAATTCGAGCCGGTCCGCCTCTTCGGCGTCGATGGTGAACTGAAGGTCGCGCGCCCGCGCAAGCCGCGCCAGCTCGGCGACGCGCGGCACCAGTTCGTCGAGCACGCGCCGGCGCGAAATCGCCTCGTAGCGCGGATGCAGCGCCGAGAGCTTCACGGAGATGCCGGGCCGGCCTGGCGGCGCCGCATTGCCGGCGTGGGCCCCGATCGTCTCGATGGCGCCCGCATAGGCGGCAAAATACTTTTCCGCATCGGCCGCGCTGCGCGCGCCTTCGCCGAGCATGTCGAACGAATAGCGGAGATCGGCGTGGGCACGCGCGCGATCGAGCGCCTCCTCGATGCTTCGGCCGAGCACGAAATGCGCGCCGACGAGCCGCATCGCCTGCCGCGTCGCCGCGCGCATCGCCGGCAGGCCGATGCGACGCACGATGGCGTCGAGAATCGTGTGCGGCGTCTCGCCCGGATGAATGACGCGGGTGGCGATGCCGAGCGTCCAGGCCGACGCCGACACCAGGACGGCGGTGGATTTGACGTCGTCGAGCCAGCGGCCGGCGGCGAGCTTGTCCTCGATCAGGCGGTCGGCGGTCGCGGCATCGGGCACCCGCAACAGCGCTTCGGCCAGCACCATCAGCGCCAAACCCTCCTTGGTGGAGAGCGAATAGGCATGCAAAAAATCTTCCACGCCGCCGAGCCCGGTCGCCCGCGCGCGGATCGCTTCGACCAGACGCCGGGCGCGGGCGTCGATGCGGGCTTCGGCGGCCGGCCGGCGCCCGGCTTCGGCCAGCAGCGCCGCCGCGAGCTTTTCGTCGGGCGGCGCAAACGGCGCCCGAAACGTGGCCGGTCCACAAACCGCGCTCGGCATCGCGCGCTCCAGCGGCTTCCGCGCCGCCGCACTCATGCGGCAAGCGGCATGAAAGCCGATGAGCATGATATCGCGAATGGACCGGCGGTTTGCCAGCCGCGCCGTACTCCAGCGGCGCCTCACTGATCCGCGGCGGCGCCGCCTTTCCGCCCTCGACAAGCGTTGTTGCGGCCGTCGGAAACCAACACCGCCGCGTCGCCGATCTGCAAGTAGGCGTGCAAGTGTGCGGGCAAAGGGGTGTGCAAGTGCGCATGCCAGGGGGCGTTGAAAAGCCGGGCCGCGCGGGTAAGCTGAACGTATCGGGAAACGCCGATGAAAAACAGCGCGGGGCACATCATGAACAAGCGGTGCATGGCGGCTATTGCGTATGGAATCGGCGGCGCACTGTTCGCCGCGATTGCGGTCTTGCCGGCGCCGGCGCGCGCCGTGACCCAGCAGCAGATCGATTGGTGCATCAACAAGGGCAGCCGATTCGATCTCGACCTGCAGATCAACGGCTGCACCGCCTCGATCCAATCGGGCCGCTGGAGCGGCAGAGCTTTGGCCTGGGCCTACACCGACCGCTGCATCGCCTATAAGGACGAGGGCGAATACGACCGCGCCATCGTCGATTGCAATCAGGCGCTCGACCTCGACCCGCGCGACGCATTCGCCTGGAACGCGCGCGGCGCCGCCTATCATCTCGAGCACGATTACGATCGCGCCATCTCCGAATACAGCCGCGCCATCCAGGTCGATCCGAAATTCGCCGAGGCGTTCCATAACCGCGGCATGGTGTACGCCGCCAAGGGCGACCTCGACACCGCGATCGCCGATTACAGCCACGCCATTGCGCTCGATCCCGACGACGCCGTCGCCTATAACGGCCGCGGCAACGCCTACAAGGATAAGAAGGATTACGACCGCGCCATCGCCGACTACAGCAATGCCATCCGCTCGGCGCCGAAAAACACCTACTATTTCAACCGCGGCATCACCTATCGGCTGCAGCATCAATACGACCGCGCCATCGCCGACTTCAATGAAGCGATCCGCCTCGATCCGAAGGACGCCAGCTCCTACAACAGCCGCGGCAATGTCTATCGGGACGAGAAGGATCTCGACCACGCGCTGGCCGACTACAACGCGGCGATCCGCCTCAATCCGGACAGCGCGCTCTATCACAACAATCGCGGCTACGCCTATGAAGACGAGAAGGATTACGACACCGCGGTCGCCGATTTCAGCGAAGCCGTCAGGCTCGAGCCGGACAATGCCAGCTACCGCAATTCGCGCTGCTGGGCCCGCGCGGTCAGCGGCCGCGACCTGCAAGAGGCGCTGGCCGACTGCACGCAATCGCTGAAGCTGCGGCCGGACGACGCCAACACCTTCAACAGCCGCGGCCTGGTGCAGTTGAAGCTCGGCGCGTTCGCTCAGGCGATCGCCGATTACGGCGCCGCTTTGGCGAATAACCCGCAAGACGCGGATTCGCTCTACGGTCGCGGCCTCGCCAAGCTGAAGACAGGCGACACCGCGGGCGGCAATGCCGACATCGCCGCCGCCAAGGCGATCCGGCCCGACATCGCCAAAACCTTTGCCGATTACGGCCTGGGCGAGCCTCCCGGCTAACGCGCCATCAACGCAAACGTGCTGGACAAAGCGAGCCGGCGGCGTAATGCGATCGGGTGCGGAACGCGACGGAATAACGCCGTTATTGCGATTACCGCAGCCGCTCCAGGATGCTGACGTAATTGGCGACCGCGGTGCCGCCCATGTTGAAAGTGGCGCCGAGCCGGGCGTTCTTGATTTGCATGTCGCCGGCGGTCCCGGCGAGCTGCATGGCGGCAAGGGCGTGCATCGAGACGCCGGTGGCGCCGATCGGATGACCTTTGGCCTTGAGTCCGCCGGACGGATTGATCGGCAGCGCGCCGTCCTTGGCGACCAGGCCGTCGGCGATGGCGCGCGCTCCCTGCCCTTCCGGCACCAGCCCCATCGCCTCGTACTCGATCAACTCGGCGATGGTGAAGCAGTCGTGCACCTCGGCGAACGACAGATCGTCGAGCGCGACGCCGGCCTGCGCCAACGCCCGCTGCCAGGCCAGCGCGCAGCCTTCGAACTTGAGCACGTCGCGCCGCGCCATCGGCAAAAAGTCCTGCACGTGGGCGGCGGCGCGAAATACGATCGCCTTGTCGAGGGCGAGCGCGGTCGCGACGTCGGCCAGCACCAGGGCGGCGGCGCCGTCGGAGACGGGCGAGCAATCGGTGCGCTTGAGCGGCCCGGCGACGCGCGGATTCCGGTCGCTCTCGCGGCGGCAGAACTCGTAGCCCAAATCCTTGCGTAGCTGCGCATACGGATTGCCGACGCCGTTCCTGTGGTTCTTGGCGGCAATCCGCGCCAGCGCGTCGGACTGATCGCCCCAGCGCTGGAAATAAAGCGATGCGATCTGGCCGAAAATGCCGGCGAAGCCGCCGTCGATGTCGGCTTCCTCGCGCACGTAGGAGGCTTTGAGCAGGTTGCGGCCGACTTCGGCCGGGGCCGTCGTCGTCATCTGCTCGACACCGACCACGAGAACGATGCGCGCCGAACCGGCGGCGATCGCCTGCAATCCCTGATGCACGGCCGCCGCGCCGGTGGCACAAGCGTTCTCGACCCGGGTGGCGCGCGTAAAGCGCAGATCAGGCGAAGCCTGCAGCACCAGCGAGGCGGTAAAATCCTGCGCCGAGAAGCCGGCGTTGAAGTGGCCGAGCACGATCTCGTCGACGTCCTTGGCGGCAATGCCGGCGTCGGCCAGCGCCGCATTCGCCACGCGCACGACCAGGCTCTCGACCGTTTCGTCGGCCAGCCGACCGAAGGGCGTATGCGCCCATCCGACGATGCACGCCGTCATGATCCGCTCTCCGCTCCATTGCCGCGCCGGCGCCAAACCGGCGCACGGTTCCGCCGCCGCCGCTGTCTGTCGCCCGTTGCCGACCCGCTGCCGAATTTTAGTCCTTTTCGTCGCCTAGGGACCAGCGGCCATTCCCTTCCGCAAGGTTGACGCCGTTCGCCTTTGCGTTCGCGGCGGCCTTGCTGTTACATAGGTGTGCCCTTCCGATTTGTCCCGCTTGGCCACCCGTCACGGACCGTACAGTGCATCGCATGAAAAGTCGTAAAGCATCGCGTTTCCCGGTCTCGCTCGGTTTCATCGCCATCGTTTCGCTCCTGGCCGCGCCGCTTGTTGCCGCCACCACGCCGGCGCGGGCCGAGGCCCTGCTGCTGGTCGATACCGACAGCGGCAAAGTGCTGCGCGCCGAAAATGCCACCTATCCATGGTACCCGGCCTCGCTGTCGAAGCTGATGACGCTCTATGTCACGCTGAGCGCGATCCGCGACCATCGCATCACCTTCGACACGCTGTTCACGGTGTCGCGCAACGCCTGGTCCCAGGCACCGACCAAGATGGGTTTTCCGATCGGCACGCAAGTGACGGTCGACAACGCGCTCAAGATGCTGATGGTCAAGTCCGCGAACGACATGGCCGTGCTGCTCGCCGAAGGCATCGACGGCTCGATCGACAAGTTCGCCGAGGAGATGACGCTGACCGCGCAAAGCCTCGGCATGACGGAAACAAACTACGTCAATCCCAACGGCCTGCCGGCGGACGGCCAGATCACCTCGGCGCGCGATCTCGCCATCCTGGCGCGCGCGCTGATCCGGCAATTCCCGCAATACAGCTTTTATTGGCACATCCCGGCGATCAAGTACGGCCGACGCATCGTGCGCAATTACAATCCGCTGATCGGCCGCTATCCGGGCGCCGACGGCATGAAGACCGGCTTCATCTGCGCCTCGGGCTTCAACCTGGTCGCCACCGCGACGCGCGGCGACAAGCGCCTGATCGCAGTCGTGCTCGGCGCGCCGTCGGGCGCGGCGCGCGCGGTGAAGGCGGCGGAGATGCTGGAAAGCGGCTTCCGGCAAAATCCGCTGGCTTGGCTCACGCCCTCGCTCGGCACCGTGGACGAGCTGAAGCCGATCAATACCGACCCGCCGAATCTGAAGGACGAGATGTGCGGCAAGCACCGCAAGCGGCCGGCCGCCGAGGACGAGGATTTGGACGAAGAAGCCGAGAGCGCCCGAAACGGTGGCGTCGCCACCGGCAATGCCGGCGCCGGCGACACCTCCTCGCAATTCTCGGTGCTGCTCTCGGCATTGCGCGCGCCGACGCCGCAGAACCTGTTGGCGGACGCCGGCCCGGTCGTGCCGGTCGTGGTCTATACCGGCCCGACCCGCGCGGTGCCGCCGCAAGACACCGAGCCGGTCCACGCCAAGCCGCGCCCCAGGCTCAAGAAGCCGAAAGTTGCCGCCGCGCCCGCCGCCGACAAGCCGCGCGCAGAAATAGCGAAACCGGCGCCGAAGGCCGCTCGAAAACCCAAGCCGAAAAATCCGGCGTCCTGATTTCCTCCCCCGCTGCGCTGCGCTCCGCGGGGGAGGATGAAAAAGCTCGGCATGCTAAAACGGCGCGACGCACGGGCTGACGGGAGCACGGCATGGCCGCCAAGATGACGATTGCGGCGCTGCAAGCGATGAAGCGCGCGGGCAAGAAGAGCATCGGTGTCGTTGCCTGGGATTATCAGATCGCGCGCATCGCCGACCGCGCCGGCGTCGATTTCGTCTCGGTCGGCGATTCGGTCGGCGTCAATCTGTGGGGGCGCGATGAAGTCGCCGAGGTCACGCTCGACGAAATGCTGATCTGCTGCCGGGCGGTGCGGCGCGGCGTGACCCGCGCGCTGGTTGGCTGCGACATGCCGTTCGGTCCGGTGCAGGACGGCGTCGACGGCGCGCTTGCCGCCGCCCGGCGCCTGATGCAGGACGGCGGCGCCGACATGATCAAGGTCGACGCCGCGGCCGAGTACCCGGCGGTGGTGCGCGCGCTCGTTGATGCCGGCATCCCGGTGTTCGCGCAATTCGGGCTGACGCCGCAGACCGCGATCAAATACGGCATTGCGTACAGCGCGCAGAACGCGCCGGCGGCGCAAGCCAGCGCCGAGGCCGCCGAGCGGCTGGTTGCCGAGGCCAAGCTTTTGGAAGCAGCCGGCGCGGCGCTGCTCGACTTCACCAATTCGGGACCGGTCGCCGGCGCCGCGGTGGTCGAGGCGGTGCAGATCCCGGTGATCGGCGGATTCGGCGGCGGGCCGTGGCTCGACGGCCGCGTGCGCCTCGCCCACACCGCGATCGGCTATGCCGAAAAGTGGATCGACGCCAAGACCGACACTTACTTCAACACCGCCAAAGGCGCGCTCGAGGCGTTTCACGCGCTGATTGCCGACGCCCGCGCCGGCCGGCAGATCAAGGGGTGATTCTTTTCGTCATTCCGGAAACCGCGCGAAGCGCGGTTATCCGGAATCCATAAGCCCGGCGTAAAGATCAAGATCAAAGCTGATAGTTCCTTGGTCGGACCGCGCCGTCGATCGCAACGGCTGCAAAAGCTTCCGGACAAATCAGCCTGTCAAGGGCAAGCCGCTGCGCGGCGCCGAAGGCGCCCTTGACAGGCTGATTTGTCCGGAAGAAAGGCTGGCCGTTGCGATCGACGGCTTTCTCTGATCATGCCGCTTGACGGCGCGCTTTATCCTTTCGTTTTTCGGTGACTCCATGCCTTTCGCCACGATCGACGGCATCGCCACGCGCTACGAGGTGCTCGGCGCCGGGCCGCCGCTCCTGATGTACGCGCCGGGCGGCTTCAACGCGGTGGTGGAGACCTGGTCGACGCAGAGCGTGTACGCTCGGATAAAGCTGCTCGATCATCTGCCGCGGCATTTCACCTGCATCGCGTTCGACCGCCGCGAATGCGGCCAATCCGGCGGCCGGGTCGAGCGCGTCACCTGGGCGCATTACGTGGCGCAGGGCAAAGGCCTGCTCGATCATCTCGGCATCGCGCGCGCAAATCTGATCGGCGGCTGCATGGGTTGCGCGCCGGTCGCGGCGTTCGCGGTCGCGCATCCCGAGATGGTTGCCGCCATGGTGCTGTACTGGCCGGTCGGCGGCGCCAAATACCGCGTCGCGAGCCACGCGCGTTTTGCCGAGCATCTCGGCTTCGTACAGCGCCACGGCCTCGACGGCGTGGTCGCGCTGGTCGCCAAGGACGGCAAGCCGTTCGGCGCCGATCCGCGCGGCGGCCCGTGGGCTGCGGTGATCAAGCGCGATGCGGCGTTCGCCGCCGCCTACGCCCAACAAAACGTCGAGCAATACAAGCTGATCTGCGCCGGCATGGTCCGCGCGCTGTTCGACCGCGACACCGCGCCCGGCGCCGAGCCCGAAGATCTCATGCGCCTCGATATCCCGGCGCTGGTCGTGCCCGGCCGCGACGCCGCGCACGCCACCTCGGCGGCGCGCTATCTGGAAGAATGTTTGCCGCGCGCGGAATACTGGGACATCGCGGTGGCGCAGCAGACCGAAGACAATGTGCCGAAGCAAGCGATCGAGTTCTTGCAAAAAACTCCGATGCGCTGATTGCAGCTCGCATCTTCGTCACGTCGCCGTCAAACGCAGCGGCGCGTCGGTCACCTCCTGCAGTGCGGCAAGCGTGAGGCCCGGCACCATCTCGCGCACGGCGAAGCCGTCGGGCGTCACGTCGAGCACCGCGAGATTGGTGTAGACGCGCTTGACCACGCCGATTGCGGTGAGCGGATAGGAGCAGCGGCGCACCAGCCGGCTCTCGCCGGTCTTGGTCGTATGCTCCATCAACACCCACAGCCGCGGCGTCCCGGCGGCGAGGTCCATGGCGCCGCCGACGGCCGGCGCGCTGTCGGTGGTGGTCGCCCAGTTGGCGATGTCGCCGTTCTCGGCGACCTGGAAGGCGCCGAGCACGCACAGATCGAGATGGCCGCCGCGGATCAGCGCAAAGCTGTCGGCGTGGTGCATGTAGGAGCCGCCGGTCCGCAAGGTGACGTATTGCTTGCCGGCATTGATCAGCCAGCGGTTGATCTCGTGCGGCGCCGGCGCCGGGCCCATGCCCAAAATGCCGTTCTCGGACTGGAAGATCACCTCGCGCTCGGGCGGCACGTAGTCGGCGACCTGCAACGGCGCGCCGATGCCGAGATTGACGTACCAGCCTTCCGGAATGTCGCGCGCCAAACGCTCGGCGATCTGCCGGCGGGTCAGCGGCTGGCAGGCCGGCAGGGTTTCGACGCTGTCTTTGACCATCGTGTTCATGCGATCACCGGCTGATTTGATTTGAACTGTCTCTTATCGATCAGAGAAAGCCGTCGATCGCAATGGCTGCCGTTTGTTTCGAAAGGATTGTTTTGTCAAGGGCGCGAAGCGCCGCCTTCGGCGGTCGAAGACCCTTGACAAAACAATCCTTTCGAAACTTTTTGCTGCCATTGCGATCGACGGCGCCACGCGACGGACTGTCATTCGCATAATCACGTGCAAAGCGTATCACGGCGTCCTCGCTCACGTCACCGTCGGCTCGCCATAGGGCACGTGCAGCACGCGGCTGACGAAAATGCCCGGCGTGGCGACCTTTTCCGGATCGAGCGCGCCGAGCTCGACGATGTGCTGCGCCTGCACGATGGTCGTTTTCGCCGCCGTCGCCATCACCGGATTGAAATTGCGCGCCGAGGATTTGTAGGTCAGGTTGCCCCAGCGGTCGGCCTCCCAGGCTTCGATCAGCGCCACGTCGCCCGCCAGCGCGTCTTCCAGAATGTATTTGCGGCCGCGGATCTCGCGCTCCTCCTTGCCTTCGGCGAGCGCGGTGCCGACCGCGGTCGGCGTATAGAACGCCGGAATGCCGGCGCCGGCGGCGCGCATGCGCTCGGCCATGGTGCCCTGCGGCACCACTTCCAGCTCGATGCGGCCCGCGCGCCAGAGTTTTTCGAACACGACCGGATCGGCGGTGCGCGGAAACGAGCAGACGATCTTGCGCACCCGGCCGGTTTCCAGAAGCCTGGCGAGCCCGACATGACCGACGCCGGCATTGTTGGCCACCACGGTCAAATCCTTGGCGCCCTGCTCGATCAAACCGTCGATCAGCGCGTTCGGCTGGCCGATCGAGCCGAAGCCGCCGATCAGCACGACCGAGCCGTCGCGGATGCCCGCCATCGCCTCGGCCATGTTTTGTACGATTTTGTTGATCATGACGCCGATCGTCGCATCCGCTCGTCCCCGCGAAAGCGGGGACCCAGCATTTTCCCGTCCGTGCAATCCGCCTCTGGATTCCCGCTTGCGCGGGAATGAGCGGAATGAATCCTATCCCACCACCCGCATCTTGCGGCTGTCGGCGAATGCCGGCATCAATTCGCGGGCAAAACGCGCCAGGCTGTCGCCGGCAAAGCCGCCGCCGGAATTGAGCAGCACGTATTCGACCCCAAGCGCATGCAGCCGTTCCAGCTTGACGGCGATCTCGTCCGGCGTGCCATAGAGCGCGCTCTCCTCGCTCGCTTCGCGCGTATCCGAATAGGCCATGATGCTGGCGGTGTTCTTCACGCCCGGCGCGCTGGAGGCGGCGGCGAGCCGGCGCTGCGCTTCGAGCCGGCGCTGCAGCGCCGCCTGCTTGTCGGTTTCGTCCTTGGCGACGAAAAAGGCGCGCGCCACGCCGACCTCCATCGGGTCATAGGCGCGGCCGCGCTTTTCCACTTCGGCCTTGAAGACGGCGATGCGCCCGGCGACGGTTTCGAACGAGGCGAACTGATCGAGCAAAAGGTTACAGCCGCGCGCGGCGACTTGCCTGATGGAATCCGGGTTGCCGGCCGCCATCCAGATCGGCGGATGCGGCTTTTGCGCGGTCGGCGGCTCGACGATGACGTCGGCAAAGCGCCAGAATTTTCCATGGTGCGAAAAACGCTGCTTCGAGGTCCAGGCTTTGATGATCACTTCGAGCGATTCGGCAAAGCGCGCGTCGGCTTCCGCCATCGGCATGCAGAAGCCGGCGAACTCGGGATGGCGATAGCCCTTGCCGACGCCGAAATCGAGCCGGCCGCCGGAGAGCAGATCGATGGTGGCCGCCTGCTCGGCAAGCAGCACCGGATTATGCCAGGGCAGCACCAAAACCGCGGTGCCGAGGCGGAGCGTCCGCGTCTTCGCCGCCACCCAGGTCAGCAGCGCCAGGCTTGCGGACACCTGGCCGAAGCCGGTGAAATGATGCTCGACCAGAAACGTCGAGTGATAGCCGAGCGCCTCGGCCTCGATATTGTAATCGACGAACTGCCGATAGCCCTGGCCGGAATCGACGTCCGGCCCGCCGTGGCGGGCCGTGGCGCTGCCGAATAGACCGAACCGCATCGGCGGGCTCCCCCTCTCTCTCTCTCTGTTTGGTCGGCCAATGTAGCGCATGGCCGCGGGCCGGAGCTATAGTCACGGTACGGTCGTCATTCCGGATCGCCGCGAAGCGGCGAGTCCGGAATCCATACCCCCCTGAGCTGGGGTTATGGATTCCGGGCTCCTCGCTTCGCTCGGCCCCGGAATGACGAAATAGGCCAAGCCAGTCGGGAGCCAACGATGAGGTGCCGGATCGCAATCACATGTCTTGCTGCGAGCGTCCTGTTCGCCTGCTTTGCCGGCAGTCTCGCCCCTGCGGCGGCGCAAGATTACCCGACCCGGCCGATCACCCTGATCGTGCCGTATCCGCCCGGCGGCGGCGTCGACGTCATGGGCCGCCTCGTCGGGCAACGGCTTGCCGCCGCGCTCGGCCAGCAGGTGGTGATCGAGAACCGCGGCGGCGCCGGCGGCATGATCGGCACCCGTGACCTCGCCAGGGCGGCGCCCGACGGCTACACGCTCGGCATGATGCTGACCGGCATCAGCCTCAGCCCCAATGCCGGCTACGACGTGAACAAGGATTTTACGCCGATCGGGCTCGTCGCCGCGACGCCGATCTTCATCGTCGCCAACCCGGCGTTTCCGGCCAAGACCCTGGCCGACGTGGTCGCGCTGGCCAAGAAGCAGCCTGGAAAGCTTTCCGCCGGCACGCCGCCGGCGCCGACCATCAATTTCTTCGCCGCAAAGCTGTTCAACCTGATCGCGGGCGTCGATATCACGACCATCACCTACAAGGGCACCGCGCCGCTGACCAACGACGTGCTCGGCAATCACGTGCCGCTCGGCTTCGACACGATACCGGCCGCGGTCAGCAACGTGCAGGCGGGGCAACTCAAAGCCATCGCGGTGACCGGCGCGACACGCTCGGCGGCGCTGCCCGACGTGCCGACCGCCGCGGAGTCGGGCCTGCCCGGCTTCGAGGCCGTGCAGTATTACGGCCTCGCCGCGCCGGCCGGCGTGCCGCGGCCGATCGTCGAGCGGCTTAACGCCGAGCTGCGCAAAATCCTCGCCGCCGACGATTTCAAGAAGCGGCTGATCGCCGACGGCAGTGATCCGACGCCGAGCACGTCCGAGCAATACGCACAAAACATCAGGCGCGAAGAGGGCAAGTGGGCGGCGCTGGTGAAGAAGCTCGGGCTGACGCTGGAATGACGGTGTTCCGCTCCGCTCGTCCCCGCGAAAGCGCATAGGCGCTAAGATAGCTGCGTTTCCCGGGCGCAGCGCAGCACGAAGCGCAGCGAAGTGGTGCGCTGCAGACCCGGGATCGTAACAAGGTGCGGAGTCTGGGACGGTCCCGGATCAGCGGTGCACCGCTGCGCGCTGCACCGCATCCGGGAAAGAGAGGCCCATGTTAGCGCCTATGCGCGAAAACGGGGACCCAGCTCTTTTCAAGCTGGAGTCCCGCTTGCGCGGGAATGAGCGGATCCGGCTGGCCCTCGCCGCTATGCGGCCGAGTGGAACGCCGCCTCGCAGAATTCGACGCCGATCTCGGTCGCCGATCGCCAGGCGACGCGGCAGCCGCGCATGGTGTGGGCGGCATCGAACGTCAGGCCGAATTTATCCGGGATCAAGCAGGTGCTCATCATCGCCAGCCGCGCGCCGAGCGAGGAAATATCGCGGACGACGCAGTCGCGAAGCGTCCCGTCCATCGATATTTTGGCGCACTTGTAAACCTTGGTGCGCCGGACTCGTCTGCGCTCATGCATGCCGCAAGCATGCGCTTCAAATGTTACACAAAGTCCAAGGGCAATTCGGCTAAAAGCTTAATTCAAGCGAACCAAGATTTTGGTGAAAATCATCGTGAATAAATCATTGTGGAGATCGCAATTCGTCCGGTGTCATCATCCGCGCAAGCGGATGATCCAGTAATCACCGATGGTCATGCGTTTACTGGATGCTCCGCTTTCGCGGAGCATGACAGCGCTTAAACCGGCCGAAACAGCGGCACCGGCGGCCCGTTCTCGGTCTCGCCGAACGCCACGCGCACGGCCTGACCGATGTGGAGCGCGTCGAAATCACAATCGACCATGTTGGTCAGCATGGTCGGACCCTCCGCCAAGGTCACGTAGGCGATGGCGTAGGGCTCCTTGACGCGGCGCATCACGCTGAAGCTGTAGATCGTGGCCCGCCCGGAAGCGGCGCGCCATTCGATGTTTTTGGCGCCGCAGAATGGGCACACCGCGCGCGGATACCAGTGTGTCTTGCCGCAGGCGGCGCAGGTCGGCACGACGAAGCGGCCCTGCCGCGCCGCGTTCCAGAACGGCTCGCTTTCCACCGTGACGATCGGGGCGGGAATTTGCCGCGCAGTCATCGCCTCACTCCCGCTCCAGGATCAGCGTGGCGCTGCAATGGCGGGTGCCGAGCTGCATGCCGGTGCCTTGCGCCAGCGCCAGGTCGCAGTTCTTCACCTGCACGGCGGGATGTGCCTCGCCGCGCAGTTGCCGCACCGCCTCGATCACCTTGGTCATGCCGCCGCGATTGGCCGGATGATTGTTGCACAGCCCGCCGCCGTCGGTGTTGAACGGCAGCTTGCCAATGCCGGAAATCAGATTGCCGTCGGACACGAACCTGCCGCCCGCGCCCTTGGCGCAGAAGCCCAGGTCTTCGATCTGAATGAGCACCGTGATGGTGAAGCTGTCGTAAATCGAAGCATATTTGATGTCGGCCGGCTCGACGCCGGCTTCGGCGAACGCGGCGGACCCGGAGCGCGCCGCGCCTGAGGTGGTCAGATCGAACGTGCCGCCGGCAAGATGTTTGACGGTTTCGCCGGCGCCGATGATCTTTACAAGCGGCCGGCGCAGGCTCTTGGCGATTTCCGGCCGCACGATGACCAGCGCGCCGCCGCCGTCGCTGATGACGCAGCAGTCGAGCCGATGCAGCGGGTCGGCAATGAGCGGCGAAGCGACCACGTCGGCGACGGTAACGATCTCGGGCAGCATCGCGTTCGGGTTGTGCTGGGCGTGGTGCGAGGCCGCGACCTTGATCCAGGCGAGCTGCTCGCTGGTGGTGCCGTATTGGTGCATGTGCCGCATCGCGCACATGGCGTAGCCGTTGGCGGTGGTCAGGCCGTAGGGAAATTCGAAGCCAGCCTCGGGCTGATTGGGATCGCGCAGCCGCGGCGTGGTGCCGGTCGCCATGCCCTCGCTGCGCGGCCGCCCGGCGAGCGTGATCAGCGCCACGTCGCATTGGCCGAGCGCGATCGCCGCGGCGGCATGGCCGGCGAGCGCCACGTACGAGGCGCCGCCGAGCTCGGTCGCATCGACGTGGCGCAACTTCGCCAGGTTGAGGTACTCGGCCATCGACGCCGGGCCCGGCCCCGGCGCGTCGCCGGCGCAAAAGTAGCCGTCGACGTCGTCGCGAGCGAGCCCGGCATCGGCGAGCGCGCCGAGCGCCACCTCGGCGTGCAGTTGCGCCACGCTCTTGTCCGGCGCATGCCGCGTCGGATGCTCGAACGCGCCGGCAATATAGGTCTTGCCGTTGATGGTCATGCGTGGACCGTAGCCTGGATTTCGCGTGAGCGAAATCCAGGCTCGGCAATTGCGGCGGTCCCGGCTTTCGATGCGGCAGCAAATTTGACGCGTTGTGCCATGAGCGACCGAGTGCACCGCAGCATTCAGAGTAACGATTTGGGTTCCAAGCTCCTTCGGCGATCGCCCGTTACCGTTACCGTAGCCACTGCATCGTCGCGCTCCAGTTCGCTATGGGTCCCACCATTGCGCCTTTAATGTCGCCCGCGGTTTGCGCCGATGCTCGGTTTACCCGCGGTTCGCGGCGAAGAGTTTCAAGCCCAACGCGTTGAAGCGTGCTTTTTGTTCATCGCTGAGCGTATCGTAGAAATCGTCTAGCGGCGGGCGGATTGCTTGCACGGCCTGCAGCATGGCCTGCAGCCGCTTGCCCTCTGCATCGAGACGGCCCGGCGGGGTGCTTGAAAGTTCGCTCGGGCACGCGGCCTGAATCATATCCGCCGCCTGCGTGGCCGCCGACTGCAGGACGTCAAGCTTTGCGCGCTGGGCGTCGTTCGGTTGCACGACCCGATTGATCTGGCCGGTTGGCCACGCGATGACGTTTTTGCCACATTCGGCTTGTGGATTTTGCGAGGCCTGCGGACGTTGGCTATGCCGCCGGGGCGAAGCCGCGCCAAGCTCGTTGAACCGAGCCTTCTGCTCGTCGCTCAGCGAGTGATAAAACTTGGCCAGCGGCGGTTCTACGATATTAATGGCCTGCACCAGACCTTGCAGGCGCTGCTGCATGTCGGCGAGGCGACCCGTCGGCGTGAATGACACCGTCGTCGGACAATGAGACTTGATCACCTCGCTCGCCTTGACGATGGCGTTGCCGAGGTCGTCGAGCAGCGCGCTCTGTTGCGCGTTGGGCCCCACCGTATCCTGGATTCGATCGATCGGCCAATCGGTGACCTCGGCCGCTTCGTTGTCGCAACTTTGCGCAACGCTTCGCGTCAGCGCGGTCATGCGCACCTGCGCGTCGGGTCCTTGGACGAATTCATCGTAGCTATAGGGAGAGAAAATTCCCTCGTAGATCTCGCCGTAACCGTAGAGCCAGAACGGGTCGAAATAGCCGTACTCGTCGGGCCAAAGCGCGGAGTAAACGGCGGTGCCGTAGGCATAGGGCCAGAATAGCGGGCCGACCCAGCCGAGATGATGGTCGCGGCGTTCGTGCTCCAGGAATGAACGAAGCACGGGGCTGTCGGCGAAGCGGCGGCGCGCCGCAAAATCCGTCGGGCTAATTCTGTTGTGCGGGCGGGCCGCCGGCATATGCTGCGGCGCGAAGCGGCCTGCATTCTCCTTTGATCGACGAAACATGCGTGCCGGCAAATGGACCGCGTGCCCACGGTGCCCTCTTCTCTGCAAGGCACCGCCAACGTGGCGGAAGTGGCCGCCGCGGCCGCCAACATGGCCGCGAGCGGAATGGCCGACGCCATGGCCGCCGCGCGCCGCGGCGGCGGATGTCATGATCGCCAAGCCAAGTGCAACAGCGCTCGCCAGTGCAAGCATCTTCCTGCGCATCAGGGCATCTCCTGATCAATGCCGTCGGCTGCTCTCGGTCATCGCTGCACCCGACGGCCATCCGGGACGAATACGCCGAAGCCTAGGCGGAGTTTAGCAAACGGCAGTTCCGACATTAATCAAATCATTCGAGGCAGCCCCGGTCCTCGGCAAGACCGGGGCTGCCGTCCGCCGCTGCGCACGTTGGATCAAGTCAGTTGCAAACATTGATCCAGCGCAGCACCGGCCCGTCGGGTGTTTGGACCCATTGCCGCACAAGACAGCCGCCATAACCCGGCGCGCCGCCGTAGAAGCGAAAGGCAAAGCGATGAGGCCACCACGGCCACCGATGATGAGGAGGGGGCGGGCCACAGACGCCGACTGGACAATTGCGACCGTGGCCAAGGCCAGCGTACATGTGGGGATGACCCCAGCCACCACCGCGATCTCCATGGATGCCGCCATGACCGCCGCCTTCGCGGGCGGATGCCGTATTGGGGCTCAGTGCGGCGGCGGCGAGCGCGGCACTGGCGGCGATAGCGAAGATTGTCTTACGTAACATTTGAGTTCTCCTTGGTTCGAGGGTGGACCATCCATTTGGTCGCGATTGGCACTCAGGGATGGTAGGGACACTGTGTGGGGTCGCAAATAATCGCCGGCGCCGGGCGGCGCCTGCGGACACGCTGCAAGTGGGCGTGGCCGAAGCTGGCGCGACCCAAGTAACGGAAGCTGGCGTGGCCAAAGCCAGCACCATCGACTCCATTGCCGATAAGCTCGCCGTGATCGCCTGCAAAGGCGTGGCCAAAGCCAGCACCACAGCCTCTGCCGCGGGCGGATGCCGTATTAGGGCTGAGTGCGGCGGCGGCGAGCGCGGCACTGGCGGCGATAGCGAAGATTGTCTTACGTAACATTTGAGTTCTCCTTGGTTCGGGGGTTGTTGACCTGCAGTTTGTGTCCGCAGAGCCGTTCGGCTCCTTGTTCACGCTGCCGATCCTAAACAGCGCGCCTGAACCGGTGCTGAGGCGGAAATTCAGCGAGGTGTTATCAAGCTGACCGCGCTCGCGCGGAGCCATTCATCGCGCGTTCATCTTGTTTGATAGTGCCGAGCCGTAAGAGGCCGCATATGCGATTTTTGAAAAAAAGACTGTTCTGCGCTTTCGCAAGGCGCCGGTCGTGACGATTTGCCGTCGATTGGCCGGGCGCGCTCACGCGATGCATTGCATCCGCAAGCGCCGCGGTGAAATGACGCATCATCCCCTCCGCTCGCTCGCATGATCGAATCGATCGCGGGCGATCAGCCTTCATGGGGCGGCGTAAGCAGATAACCAAGGCCGCGAACGGTCTGGATCAGGTCGACGCCGAGTTTCTTGCGGATGCGACCGACGCAGACCTCGATGACGTTGGAATCGCGATCGAAGTCCTGGTCATAGAGATGCTCGATCAGCTCGGTGCGCGACACGATGCGGCCGACGTGATGCATGAGGTAGGAGAGCAGCCGGTATTCATGCGCGGAAAGCTTGATCGGGTTGCCGTCGACGGCAACGCGCCCGGTGCGGGTGTCGAGGCGGACTGGCCCGCACGTGAACTCGCTCGCGGCGTGGCCGGTCGAGCGGCGCAGCAGCGCGCGTACGCGCGCCAACACCTCTTCGAGGTGGAAGGGTTTGACGACGTAATCGTCGGCGCCGGCATCGATGCCCTTGACCTTGTCGCTCCAGCGATCGCGCACGGTAAGAATGAGCACGGGCATGGCGCGACCGTTGCGGCGCCAGGCGCCGAGCACCGACAGGCCGTCCATCTTTGGCAAGGCGATGTCGAGGACGACTGCATCGTAAGGCTCGCTGTCGCCCAGGTAATGGCCCTCCTCGCCGTCGAAGGCGCGGTCGACGACATAGCCCGCGTCGGTCAGCGCACCGGCAAGCTGCCGATTGAGATCGCGGTTATCTTCGACAACAAGAAGGCGCAACGCAGTGAACTCCGTTGAGGGGATTCACGCCATTTCGAACGCCCGCGGGCCGGTTTCGCCTTGCCCCCCATCGCCGCCAGCCATTGCATTGGTGCGATCGAGGCTTGTGCCAGAGCCGCGGTTCGCGCCAGCAAGCAAATCGCCGCAGTCGCTTGACCGCCAATTTTTCTCGCAGTTACGGCTCATGACACAGCGCGCAGTATGCGTCCGCGTGGGGTGCGCGAGCGGTTTAGTCCATTGGACCAGAACGGACCTGGCGCGGCGTGGAGGTCGCGTTGGTGACATGACCTGGCGGCTCATTTGAGGCTCCATCGGTTTGCCACCGCTAACCGTTTGTCGCTCGAGGCTGCGGAAGGTTCATCCGGTGCCCGACAGGCCGCAGACCGCAGCCGCGATGCTCCGCCTTGGACCGTGGAGTCTTGCTCATTGCGATTGGGCAGCGATATCCGCTTTGGGCAGGATCGACCGATGCCGCCAGCTTTGCCTGCGGGTCAATGTCTGCTTCGCCCCGAAAGCTGACGTTTCGCTGCCACAATTCGAAATTGTCCGTACTCTCCGCACGTTAGCTGAAAAAATGCGAATCATGGCAACGCTGTCACAATTTCCGCGCCCGGGCAGCAAACAAAGCGCAAAAAAAATTATCGTCAGATCAGAGGGATGGCTCCAGGCGGCGGAATTTCTTGAGTTTGCGCTGCGCGGCGACCTAAAAAAGCCCGTCTCGCTCATCTTAAGGGACGTCAACCGGTGACGGCCGATTGATGGAGCGGGAGCGGTGCCCGGGATGGGGCTCGTAACCTCATCCGCGGGCGGTTCGGAAACCCGCCCGGCCGGCCACGACGCCGGTCTGCCAGGAGCTGGCTGCCCGGGCGGCGGACGGGGACAAAAACCCGTTGGCGCTGCCATGAAGCGCGGGACCGGACTGAGCCAAGGCCGGAAGGCTTTGGCGAGAGCCGCGGTAGAGCGCCGGAAGGCGAGCTGCCCCCACCCATTCCCTCCCCTGCTTGCGGGGAAGGGTGAGGGTGGGGGCAGCGCCGCGATGAACGCAGATAAGCGGCAACGCTTGTCGGCGGGCCCGCGGTATCTACCCCGCGCCTTTCGGCGCTCCGCCTCCCGTCTTTTTGAGGCGACCGTTCGTGAATTGCTTGCCACAAACCTCGGACGCGAATCAAAAACCGCGCCGCGAGAACGAATTCGTTTATCCTCACCCGCCAAGCGGGGGGAGGATGAATAAGGAGACCGCCAATGGAGCTGGGGCTCAAAGGCAAGATCGCGCTGGTGACCGGATCGAGCCGCGGCATCGGCCGCGGCACCGCGCTGGCGCTTGCCGCCGAAGGCTGCGACCTGATGCTGACCGGGCGCGACGAGGCGGCGCTCGACGAAGCCGCGCAAAAAATCCGCGGCATGGGCCGCCGCGGCGCGGTCGCCGTGCTCGACCTGCGCGCGAAGGAGGCGCCGGAAAAACTGATCGCCGCGGTGCAGCGCGAGTTCGGCGGGCTCGACATTCTGTTCAACAATGCCGGCACCACCAAGCGCGGCGATTTTTTCGCGCTGACCGACGCCGATTGGGAGGAAGGCTACGCGCTCAAATTCTTCGCTCACGTGCGGCTCGCCCGCCTCGCCTGGCCGCTGCTCAAGGCGCGCGGCGGCGCGCTGGTCGCCATGGGCGGCACCAGCGGCCGCAAGCCGCATGCCGACTTCACCATCGGCTCTTCGGTCAATGCCGCGGTCGCCGCCTTCACCAAATGCCTCGCCGACCGCGGCAAGGCCGACGGCGTGCGGGTCAACTGCATCCATCCGAGCCTGGTCGAGACCGAGCGGCAATGGCGGCGCATCCGCGCCGAGGTGGCGCGCACCGGACTGTCGGAAGACAAAGTGCGCGAAGCCATGTGCCGCGAGACCGGCATCATCCGCTACGGCACCGTGGACGACGTCGCCGATCTCGTCACCTTCATCGTGTCCTCGCGCGCCGGCTGGCTGCACGGCGCCACCATCGACATCGACGGCGGCGAGATTGCGGTGCTGTGAGTCGCCATTCCGGGGCGCGCGCAGCGCGAACCCGGAATCCATAACCACAGAACGTGAAATTCTTGTACATGGGTGCGTTAATCGCGAAGACAGTGATTATGGATTCCGGGCTCGCCGCTTCGCGGCGCCCCGGAATGACCCGCGCATGAACGTTCTCCTCACCCCGGCGCGGATCGGAGCGGTCGAGATCAAGAACCGCATCGTCATGCCGCCGATGACGACGCGCACGGCCGATGCCGAAGGTTTCGTCACCGATGATTCGGTCGCCTACTACATGGCGCGGGTGCGCGGCGGCGTCGGCCTGATCACGGTCGAGATGGCGTCGCCGGAAAAGTGCGGCCGGCACCGCCGCCATGAGGTCGGCATCTACGACGACCGTTTCCTGCCCGGCTTGACGCGGCTCGTCGGCGAAATTCACCGCGGCGGCGCCAAGGCGTCGATCCAGCTCGGCCACGGCGGCGGCCACACCCGCGCCGATATCTGTGGCGAGACGCCGATTGCGCCGTCCGCCATTGCGCATCCGGTCTACGAAACCACGTTCGAGACCATCGTGCCGCAGGAGATGACCAAGGCGCGCATCGGCGAAACCATCGGCGCGCACGCTGCTGCAGCGGCGCGTGCGGAAAAGGCCGGCTTCGACTGCGTCGAGATCCACGCCGCCCACGGCTATCTGATCTCGCAATTTCACGCCCCGTTCGAGAACCGCCGCAGCGACGAATATGGCGGCAGCCTGGAAAACCGCGCCCGCTTCGGGCTCGAAATTTTGCGCGCCGTGAAGGCGGCGGTGCCGGATTTGGGCGTGATCTACCGGCTGTCGGTCGAAGACTTTTTTCCCGGCGGGCTCACTTTCGACGAAGGCCGGCAGATCGCGATCTGGGCGGCGCAGAGCGGCGCCGATGCGCTGCACATCAGCGCCGGCCATTACCGCTCGCTGCCGTCGGCACAGATCGTGCTGCCGCCGATGAGCTTTCCGGACGCGACGTTTCTCGACTTCGCCGCCGCCGTGAAAAGCAAGGTCGCGGCGCCGGTGATCGCGGTCGGCCGGCTCGGCGATCCGGCGCTGGCGCAGGACGCGGTGGCAAGCGGCAAGGCCGATTTCATCGCGCTCGGCCGCACGCTCGTCGCCGACCCGCAATGGGTGGAAAAAGTCGCGCGCGGCGAGCCGGTGCGGCGCTGCCTCGCCTGCAACACCTGCATCAACGAGATGCGCGGCGGCGCCCGCATCGGCTGCGTGGTCAACGGCGCCGCCGGCCGCGAAGCTTTGTTTGCCGACCCGCGGCCGCCGCGCGGCGAGCGCATTGCCGTGATCGGCGCCGGCCCCGCCGGCCTGACCTATGCGTCGCTGGTCGCCGACGGCAACGCGGTGACGGTGTTCGAAAAGGCGCCGCGCGCCGGCGGCGCATTCAATTATGCCGGCAAGGCGCCGCTGTTCCAGGAGGTCGCGACAAGCGAAGGGAGCTTTCGGCGCTACATCGACGATCTCGTCGCCGCCTGCGCGATGAAGAACGTCGCCTTCCGTTTCGCGGCCGACGTGACTGCCGCGCCCGAAATCCTGGCGCCGTTCGATCGCATCGTCATCGCAACCGGCGCCGCTTACCGCTGCGGCCTCGGTCCGCCGGTGCGGTGGCTGCTCGACCGTGGGCTCGCGCGCGCGCCGGGTTTTTCGCGGCTGTTCGCGTCGGCAGCATTGCGCGACTGGTTCTATTACCGGGCGCGCCGCGGCACCGCCGAGCGTTTCCAGGCGCTGGCGCGGCCGGGCCAGATCGTCACGGTCATCGGCGACGCGGCGCGTGCCGGCAAAAGCAAGCCGGCCATCGCCAGCGCGTTCGCGGCGGCGCTCTCCGGCAAGAGTTCGGCATCGTCAAGACCGCCGTCAAATACGGCGAGCTCATCGCCATGAGCTTCGTCGACAAGATCGAGGCTCAATTGCGAGCGTCATTCCGGATCGCCGCGGCAGCGGCAAGTCCGCAATCCATAATCCCGGCGCTCGTGGTTATGGATTCCGGATTCCTCGCTTCGCTCGGCCCCGGAATGACGATAGGATGGCAGGCATCAGGGAAGGAACGAAAGCCATGTCCGAACCGATCTGGAACAAATTTCTTACCGAACGCGACAGGGCGGTGTTCGCCACCTCCGGCTACGGCGCGCGCGGCGGCTTCGGCAAGCGGCCGGCGCTCCTTATCATCGACGTCAACTGGGCGTTCTGCGGCGACCGCCCCGAGCCGATCCTCGAATCGATCAAGCGCTGGCGCAATTCCTGCGGCGAGGACGCCTGGACGGCGCTGCCCTACATCCGCTCGCTGATCGACAAGTGCCACGACAAGGGCGTGCCGATCATGTACACCACCGGCGTGCGCCGCGACGACAACTGGGATTGCGGATCGTGGGCCTGGAAGAACTCGCGCAACGAGGAAGACCGCCACACCATCGCGACCAATCTCGACGGCAACGAGATCGTCACGCCGATCGCACCGGCGCCGCAGGACATCGTGGTGCTCAAGCAGAAGCCGTCCGGCTTCTTCGGCACCAACATGGCGAGCTATCTGACGCTACTCGGCTGCGACAGCGTGATCGTCACCGGCACCACCACGTCAGGCTGCGTGCGCGCCACCGTGCTCGACGCGTTCAGCCTCAATTACCGCATCGCGCTCGCCGAGGAAGGCTGCTTCGACCGCTCGCAGGCGAGCCACGCCATCAATCTGTGCGACATGAACGCCAAATATGCCGACGTGGTGAAGACCGCCGAGGTGCTGGCCTATCTCGATACGCTGCCGGGCGGCATGTACGAGCTGCCGAAAGGCGCGGCAGCGGCGGCGCCGC
>JASHQS010000267.1 GCA_030038995.1 Xanthobacteraceae bacterium | reverse complement strand
TGCGCGGCGGCAACGCGCCAAGTCTCGCTCCGATGGTCGATTGGAAACGTGCCGTGTCACCGCTATGAAGATGAGCCCCGTTCCTCCATGGTTGAGGCGTAATCAAGGTCGCCACGTTACAGTCCGCCGAATGGCGGACCAAATCCGGCTTTAAGCCGTAACCTGAAGCCACCGCCTTTAGGCGGTGGAGTGTTCACTGTAAGCTGTAATGAACGATTCGCGGAGCCAAGGGAGCTAATCATGTCACCGACCTACTTTGCAGTGCGCATGGCCGAAACGGGAAAGCGGTTAGAGGCCGCGCGGAAGGCGCATGACATTCGGGCCATGCAATCCGTCTTGGCCGAAAGGACCCAACTCTATCGAGCGTACTACGGCCAAATCGTTTTGACGACCCGGAATTGAGCCTATAGGGCTTGGCGCGCTTCGCACGTCGCACAAATGAAAAGGCCGGGCGCGATGCCCGGCCTTTTCGTTTTCAACCCCGGCAACGCATGAGCCGATCATAGTTGCGTTGCGTCGGGTTCGCCTCGTAATCAGCACGCGCCCGAGCGAGCGTCCGCCTACGTTTGCCCGCGTTCTCTGTGGCGCGTCCCTTGGGCGATTGTTGGTAGCGCCGCTTTGCCTTGAGGTATTTTGACGTTTGCCGGTATCGCCATTTGCTATCGAGTCCTTTAGGACTGTGATCGAAGCGCCGTTTTCGTTCGCGGCCTTTTGGGCTTTGATTGACGCGCCATTGCCGTTCGCGGCCTTTTGGGGTTAGGGCAAAACGTGCTTGGGCTTCGCGATGACACACGACGCATTGACCATTGACGGCGCGCCGCTCGGCAAGGTGACCGTTGCAGCAACGTTTGCCGGTGAAATAATGCAAGAGGCCGCGCGCGAGCGCGACCTTACGCCTTGCGACGACGCGAACGCGGGCGGACATGGGCACGCTCACCAAACAACAAACGAGGACCAGTGATCGGCGGCAAACTCGCATGAAATGCCTTGACCGAATCGTAATCGACCAAGGTTCGTTTTCCGTGTTTGCGGGCGACAAGCTTTTTATTGCGGATCAAGCGCGAGACAGTGCGGCGAGAGACGGCCAGAATGCGCGCCGCTTCCTTTGGGGATACGGCGAGCGGATCAAGAGCAACGGCAACCATGGCACAAGCTCACAAGCTTGCGCGCGCTCCTATCGTGCGACTACTTTGCGGGGGTGCTTCACACTGCCGACTAGGTTGCTCGTTCATCGGCAGTCACCGGAAAGCAAAACGAATATAATCGGGCCAGCATGGGCCAACAAGGGCCAACAAATCGGGCGCAAAATGTCTGTAACTCACGTCTATAACTCGCCAAATTCTGCAATGAATTCAGGGGAGCGGGGCGCATCGTCGCTTCGCTCCTTGCAATGACGGATTCCCGGCCCTCCCCCGCTCCGCTCCGCACGGGAGGAAATTTACAATTTGAACGTTTCGTAGGTCGCCGGATGAAACAGCTCATCGACGGAAAGCCGCCGCGAAGAGAGACCCTCGGCGTGGTGCTGGGCCAAAAAATAATCGAGCACTTTGCGGTTCGGCGCGATGCCGTAGGACCAGAAGTCGCGGCCCATCAGGGCGCGCGCCTCGGCAAGCCGTTCCTCGACGAACGGCAGCGTCACTTTGGTGGCCGAGGTGTCGGAGAGTTTTGCCAGCGCCGCCTCGCGGGCCGCTTCGAACGCCTTGAGCACTGCGCCCGGCAGCCACGGATGGCGCTCGGCCAATTCGCGGCGGATGCCGAGCGCGTGCATGATCGGAAAAAAGCCGGTGCGCCGGAAATAATCCTTGGCCACCGCGGTCGGATCGTCGAACAGCCAGCCGATGTGCGGATGGCCCTTCTCGATCAGCGTCGGCGGCCGCGGCGCAATAAAGCCGTCGATCACGCCGTCTTCGAGCAGCGCCGAAATGGTCTTGCCTTCAGGCGCGTCGTCGAGCCGCACGTCCGCCGGCAGCCTGATCGAAATCTTCTCCGGCCGGCCGGCCTGCTCGATGCCGCCGCGGATCCAGTGAATATCGGAGCGTTTGACGCCGTAATCGTCCTGCAGAAACGCGCGCGCCCACACGTTGGCGGTGAGCTGATATTCCGGCACGCCGACCTTGCGGCCCTTCAGGTCGGCCGGCTTCTTGATGCGGTCCTTGCGCACATAGATCGAGGTGTGGCGGAAGGCGCGCGACACGAAGGCCGGCACCGCGATGTAGGGACAATCGCCCTGCGCGGTCTTGATCGTGTAGCTCGACAGCGAGACTTCGCAGATGTCGAACTCGGCGGCGCGAAAGGCGCGGAAGAAAATCTCTTCCGGCGCCAAGGTCATGAACACCGGATCGACGCCATCGATCTGCACGGCCCCGTCGATCAGCGGCCGGGTGCGGTCATAGTCGCCGACGGCGACGGAGAGCTGAAGTTTCGCCATTCTCGGATTCTCGCGGGTGCACCCTTACCTATGAACAATCAGCGCCGCGCTTCCATAGCCGCCGCCGCGACCCTCTGCCAAGCCCGCTTTCGCGCTGTTTCCCGGGCGCAGCGCAGCACGAAGTGGTGCGCTGCAGACCCGGGATCGTTGCGGACGCAGAGTTTGGAACGATCCCGGATCGTCGGTGCACCGCTTCGCGCTACACCGCATCCGGGAAACAACACCGCGTTAGCGTGGCAATTCCCTTCTCCCGCAATCGGCGCTAAAAGACGCGCCCCGATTTTCCCGGCCATGGAGAGCGCCGATGCGCCTGCCGATCTACCAAGTCGATGCGTTTGCGGAAAAGCTGTTCGGCGGCAATCCGGCCGCGATCTGCCCGCTGCCGCAATGGCTGCCGGACGCGACCATGCAGTCGATCGCGGCCGAGAACAATTTGGCCGAGACCGCCTTTTTCGTGCGCGAGAACGGCGATTACGCGCTGCGCTGGTTCACGCCCGCCGTCGAGGTCGACTTGTGCGGGCACGCCACGCTCGCCTCGGCGCACATCGTCTTTTCTTTTCTCGAGCCGCAGCGCCGGAGCGTCGGCTTTCGCACGTTCAAGGCCGGCACGCTCACGGTGATACGGCGCGGCGATCGACTGGTGATGGATTTTCCGTCGCGACCGGCCGTTCCGGTCGAGGCGCCGCCGGGCCTGCTCGCCGCGCTCGGCGGCGTGCCGCGCGAAATCTTGCGCGCCCGCGATCACATGCTGGTTTACGGCAGCGCCGCGGAAGTCCGCGCGCTTGAGCCCGATTTCACCGCACTCGCCAAGATACCGGAGTGCTGGGCGGCGATCGCCACCGCGCCGGGGGACGACGGCGTTGATTTCGTCTCGCGTTTCTTTGCGCCGTCGCACGGCGTGCCCGAAGATCCGGTCACCGGCTCGTCGCACTGCACGCTCACGCCGTACTGGGCCAAGCGCCTGGGCAAGACCGAACTGAAAGCGCGGCAGCTGTCACGCCGCGGCGGCACGCTGGAATGCGTACTCAACGGCGACCGCGTCAGCATCGCCGGCCGCGCCGTGCTTTATCTGGAAGGACAGATCACGGTTTAGGTTTGCTGATGCCGAAAATCGAAACCGAAAGAGAAGACGACGGGCGGTGGATCGCAGAGATTCCCGATTTGCCCGGAGTCATGGCATATGGACTAACGAAGGCGGGGGGCCATCGCCAAAGTCAAAGAGCTGGCGCTGAAAGTCGTCGTCGACAGTCGCGGTCAACGACTGCGAGATCAATGACCGCCGAACGGCTCGGCGGGTGCAATGTCGGCGAGCTTGAACTGCACGCGCTCCTCGCCGTTCCAGCGGTCGAGCGCAAACGTGCCGGCGGCGTGAATTTGCCGGCCGCGGTTTGCCAGCAGCGCGGCGCCGAGCTTTTGCCCGGCGGCGCGGAAGGCGATGGCATTGACGCCAGAACCGTCGCCGGATTTGAGTCGCGCGCGTACATGCGCCTGGCCGACTTCCTCGGCATAGGCGATGGTGTGCGCCGGCAGCGCGATCAGCGGCTCCGGATTGCCCGAGCCGAACGGGCCGGCGCGGCCGATCAGCGCGACGAGTTCGGCATTGGCCGCGGCCGCGCTCACCGCGCCGTCGATCAACAGCCCGCTCGCGCGCCGAGCGGTCTCGACGTCGGCGGCGAGCGTCGATTCGAGATAAGCGCGCAGCGGCGCCAACGCGTCCTTGCGCAAGGTGACGCCGGCCGCCATGGCATGGCCGCCGCCCTTGATGAGCAAACCGTCGCTCACCGCGCGGCGCACCGCGCGGCCGATATCGACGCCGACGATCGAGCGGCCCGAGCCGGTGCCGATGCCGCCCGGCTCGAGCGCGATGGCAAAAGCCGGCCGGCCGAATTTTTCTTTGAGCCGCGCCGCGACGAGGCCGACGATGCCGGGGTGCCAGCCTTCCGCCGCCGTCACCACGACGGCGCCGCGTTCTTCGAGCCCGAGCGCGGCCATCGCCTCGGCTTCGGCCTGCGCCAAAGTCGCGATCTCGATCGCCTGGCGTTCGCGGTTGAGCCGATCGAGTTCGGCGGCGATCTTGGCCGCCTCGGTCGGATCGCCTTCGATGAGCAGCCGCACGCCGAGATCGGCGCGGCCGATGCGGCCGCCGGCATTGATGCGCGGGCCGAGCAGAAAACCGAGATGCCAGGCCTCGGGCGGACCGTTGAGCCGCGCCACGTCCATCAGGCTCGTGTGCCCGACGCGGGCGCGGCGGCGCAGCGCGATCAAGCCTCTGGCGACGAAGGCGCGGTTGAGTCCGATGAGCGGCACCACGTCGGCGACGGTGCCGAGCGCAACGTCGTCGAGCAGTTCGAGCAGATCGGGCTCGGGCCGCGACGCGCTCCAAAAGCCGCGCTCGCGCAAGGTCCGGTTGACCGCCACTACGGTCATGAACACGAGCCCGACCGCGGCAAGATGGCCGAGCCCGGAAAGGTCATCACGCCGGTTCGGATTGACGATAGCGGCCGCCGGCGGCAGCTCCTCGTCGGCCAAATGATGGTCGATGACGACGACGTCGACGCCGCGGTTTTTGGCCTCGGCGAGCGGTTCGATGCTGGTGGTGCCGCAATCCACCGTGACGATCAGCGTGGCACCGCGCTCGGCGAGCAAGCGCACGGCTTCGATATTCGGCCCGTAGCCCTCGAACAAGCGGTCGGGAATGTAGATCAGCGGGTCGAGGCCACCGAAGCGCAAAAACCGCGCCAGCAGCGCCGCCGAGGTCGCGCCGTCGACGTCGTAGTCGCCGAATATCGCGGTGCGTTCGCCGCGCATGACCGCATCCGCGATGCGCTCGGCCGCCTCCTTCATGCCGGCGAGCACATGCGGATCGGGCATCGTGCGCTTGATCGTGGGATCGAGGAACGCCTCGACTGCATCAAGCTCGACGTTGCGGCCGGCAAGGATGCGCGCCAGCAGCTCGGGCAAATCGTGGCGCTGCGCGATCGCCATCGCCCGCGCGGCGGCGCGCTCATCGAGCCGGTCGCGCCACGCGCGCCCGGTCGCGGAATTCTCGACGCCGAGGAAATGGCTCCTGGTCATGGTGAAGTTGCGCGATTCGAAGCCCATCCAATTACAATAGTCTATTTACGCTGGATTGGCGCGATTGCTCGGTGCGGCTGACAGAGGCCTATGGGAAGGCCTCCATTGGGCTCCGTTCTGAAAGGATTTGGCGGTTGGGATTTTATAGCTTTAGGATGGCTTATGAGAACGGTCTCACCCGCTGTCATCGGAACAGCGGCATCTCGCAGACAGCTCTTAAGTCAGGGTTGGCCTGCAACCCATTGTATGCAAGACACAAAGAAAGAGCAGTGACGTTATTTCGGCGAGGACATCAATGGCAGGCAAAATCGAGGATCTACACAGAATCCCGGACTCAGGTCGAACAACCAGTGAGAGACGCATCCTCAAATCATACCTCGACGAGGGACGCGAGCTTGCCACCGGAATTTCTCTGACGGAAGGACGGCGTGACTATACCAATCAGGTGAGCGAAGGAATACTCGGCGTCTTTCGATCGCCGGGCGCCCGTACGGCGGTAGCTGCAGACATGGCCCTGCTCGATGCGTTTCAGCAGAAGGGCCTCACTGTGCCGTCGTTTCTCGAGGCTGGTCCCAGAGCTGTTCTTCGCCACAATCCTCAGAAGGTGAGAGCGGCCATCGTCACGACTGGCGGGCTGGCGCCAGGCCTGCACTGCGTGATCCATAGTATCGTCAAACGCCACTGCAACACCTATTCCATCGACAAAGTGAACGGCAAGGTCCTTGGGGTTTATGATAGCTTCAAGGGCCTTTGCGATCTGGCGCACAATCATGTGGCCCTTAGCCCGGAGATAACGGAGAAATGGCTCGACCGCGGCGGCTGTGAACTCGGCAACGTGCGATACTTTCACGGAAACGAGACTGGCGACAAAGCCATCGAAGCCATGGTGGACCGAATAACCGACAGGTTGCGAGACAACAATATCGACATCCTTTACGTGATCGGCGGAGACGGTTCCCTGAAGGTGGCTCACCAGCTTGCATTAAAGAACCCCAACCGTACCATCGCCGGCATTCCGAAGACGATGGACAATGACATCCTCTGGGTCTGGCAGTCCTTCGGCTTCGATACCGCGGTCGAACAAGCCACTCGCGTTATCAACACCCTGTGTAGCGAAGCGGAGTCAACGCGAAGGATTTGCGTAATAGAGCTTTTCGGAGCCGAATCCGGGTTTGTGGCCGCCAACGCCGCATTGGCCAGCGGTCACGTCGATTTGGTATTGATCCCGGAAGTGTTCAAAGGTTTGAATGCCGAGCACGCTAAACGCTACCTTGACGCTTCCATCGACCACCTTGCGCACACGGTCCAAGACGCGCCGCATAATCCGCACGCAGTGGTCGTTTTGGCGGAAGGCGTCGGCACGGTGCTTCAGGATGAAGGAATGATACTCGACAACGTCCCGGTAAAGAAGGACTACTTCCTGAAGCAGCTGATGGACATGATTCGTTCGAGAGTAGTCGACGCTCACGGTCAAAAAATGTCAGTGTTCGAGAATCAACCAAGACACCACATCCGCGCCGTTCCGGCCAATGCACACGACCAGATCTATTGTGAGCGGCTTGGTGCACTTGCAGTAGATAACGCTCTCGGCGGGTACACTGATTTCATGATATCTCAATGGCTGACGGAGTTCGTGCTCGTCCCACTCTCGCTCGTGGATTTGGGTAAGAAGAGCATTCCGATCGACGGAATGTTTTGGAAGCAAGTCGTGACTACAACCGGACAGCCTTTCTCGCCGTAGCAGCTCCGGCAGCACGACAGAGAGCGCGTGGGAACAACGCCGCCGCGGTACCTCCCACAATTGAGAACGCACGAATGCTTTACGAATACGCCGCTAAAACTTATCCGTCTGCCGGTGCTCGGCCCTGATCCAGCGCACCGTGCCGGTGACCGAGCGCATCACCACGGTTTCGGTCTCGATCACGCCCTTGCCGAACTTGACGCCGGACACGATCGGGCCGTCGGTGACGCCGGTTGCGGCGAACAGGCAATCGCCCTTCACCATGTCCTCGATCCGATATTTCTTGCGCGGATCCTTGATGCCCATGCGGGCGGCGCGCTCGCGTTTTTCGTCGGTGTCGATGACAAGCCGCGTCTGCATCTGGCCGCCGATGCAGCGCAGCGCCGCCGCCGCCAGCACGCCTTCGGGCGCGCCGCCAATGCCGAGACAGATGTCGATGCCGGTCTTGTCCGGCCGCGCGGTGTGGATGATGCCGGCGACGTCGCCGTCGGTGATCAGGCTCACCGCGGCGCCGGCCTTGCGCACCGCGGCGATCAGCGCGGCGTGGCGCGGCCGGTCGAGGATCATGGCGGTGATCGCCTCAGGCTTGACGCCTTTGGCCTTGGCCAGATTGCGGATGTTCTCGTCGCCGGGCGCGTCGAGATCGATCACGTCCTTCGGATAACCGGGACCGATCGCGATCTTGTCCATGTAGATGTCGGGGGCGTGCAGGAGCGCGCCTTCGTCGGCCATGGCGAGCGTGGCGATCGCGCCCGGCATGTTCTTGGCGCACAGCGTGGTGCCTTCCAGCGGATCGACCGCGATATCGACCTTCGGTCCGAGCTTGGTGCCGACCTTTTCGCCGATGAACAGCATCGCCGCCTCGTCCATCTCGCCCTCGCCGATCACCACCGTGCCGTCGATCGGCAGGATGCCGAGCTCGCTCCGCATGGCGTCGACCGCGGCCTGGTCGGACTTCTTTTCCGCACCGCGCCCGCGCAGCCGCGCCGCCGCCACCGCGGCCCGCTCGGTCACGCGCGCGATCTCGATCGAGAAAATGCGCTCGATCATCGAGCTTCGCGGATCGGTAATCGGCGCCATTGTGCCTCCCGTCGTTTCCTTAAGGTGTCGCGGCCGCCTAATTCTTCTCGATCCGGATCACCTGCGGCCGTCCCGAGATTACACGGTCGCGCCGCACCGCGGAAAGCGCCCTGCGCACCGCGTCCTCGCTGGTCGCATAGGTGATCATGATCACCGGCACCGGCGCGCCGGAGCGGCCGGAGGCGGCGCGTTTTTCCGCCGCGTCGTGGCGCTGCACGATGGATTCCAGCGAAATGTTCTGCTGCGCCAGCCGCCGGGCAATGGTCGCCGCAGTGCCGGGCCGGTCGCGCGCCAAGAGCCGGATGTAATAGCCGCCCTCGTGGTGCTGCATCGGCGCCTTGCGGGTCGCGGTCATGCGCGAGGCCGGGCGCCCGAACGGCGCGCCGCGCACGCCGCGGGCGATGTCGGCGAGATCAGAGACCACGGCCGAGGCCGTCGCCAGGCCGCCGGCGCCCGGCCCGACCAGCGTGATCGGCATAACCCGTTCGGCATCGATCGTCACCGCGTTGGTCACGCCCATGACCTGGGCGATGGCGGAATCCTTCGGCACCATGGTCGGGTGCACGCGCTGTTCGATGCCGGCCTCGGTCTTGACCGCGACGCCGAGGAGCTTGACGCGGTAGCCCAGTCCATTGGCGGCATCGAGATCGGCGAGCGTGATCGAGGAAATACCCTCGACGTAGATCGCATGGGGATCGAGCTTGGTGCCGAAGGCGAGGCTTGCCAGGATCGACAGTTTCTGCGCGGTGTCGTGGCCTTCGACGTCGAACGACGGATCAGCCTCCGCGTAGCCCAGCCGCTGCGCCTCGCGCAGGCATTCTTCGAAGCCGAGCCGGTCATGCTCCATGCGCGAGAGGATGTAGTTGCAGGTACCGTTGAGGATGCCGTAGATCCGCGTAAACGCATTGCCGTTCAAGCCCTCGCGCAAGGTCTTGATGATCGGAATGCCGCCGGCGACGGCGGCTTCGAAGTTGAGCGCGACGCCATGGCGCTCGGCGAGCGCCGCGAGCTTTTGGCCGTGCCGCGCCAACAGCGCCTTGTTGGCGGTCACCACCGGCTTGCCTGCAGCGAGCGCGGCCTCGACCGCGGCCTTGGCCGGATCACCGGCGCCGCCGATGACTTCGACCAGCACGTCGATCGACGGATCGCGCGCCAGCGCCAGCGGATCGCCGACCCAGCGATATTTTTTCAGATCGACGCCGCGCTTCTTGCCGCGCGCCCGAGCGGTGATCGCCACGACCTCGATCGCCCGGCCGCACCGCGCGCTAAGCTTGTCGCGGCCGTCTTCCAGGAGCCGCACGACGGACGTGCCGACAGTCCCCAGTCCGGCAAGACCGACTTTCAGCGGCTCGGCCATCGAAGCTTGCCAAAAACGGGCGACAAAACCGTGACGCCCGACTAACGTCGCGTGGCGAGAGGAACGACGTTGTGCAGCATTTCCGGGCCGGTTTCAAGAAAGCGCCGGATATTGCGGGCGGCTTGGCGGATGCGCTGCTCGTTCTCGACCAGCGCGATGCGCACATAGCCCTCGCCGTATTCGCCGAAGCCGGCGCCGGGTGATACCGCCACGGCCGCCTTCTCGACCAGGAGCGTTGCGAATTCGACGCTGCCGAGCGGCTGGAACGGCTCCGGGATCGGCGCCCAGGCGAACATCGAAGCGGTCGGCGGCGGCACGCGCCAGCCGGCGCGGTCGAACGATTCAACGAGCGCGTCGCGGCGGCGCCGATAGGTCGCGCGCATCTCGTGGATGCAGTCGTCCGGACCGTTGAGCGCCGCCGTGGCCGCGACCTGAATCGGCGTGAACGCGCCGTAATCGAGATACGATTTGACCCGCGCCAATGCGGCGATGATGCGCTCGTTGCCGACCGCAAAGCCGATGCGCCAGCCCGGCATCGAATAGGTCTTCGACATCGAGGTGAATTCCACCGCGATATCCATGGCGCCGGGGACCTGGAGCAGCGACGGCGGCGGATTGTCGTCGAAATACACTTCCGCGTAAGCGAGGTCCGACAGCACCAAGAGGCCATGCCGTTTCGCAAAGGCGATGAGATCGCGGTAAAAATCGAGGTCGGTGACGCAGGCCGTCGGATTCGACGGATAGCAGACCACGATGGCGACCGGCTTCGGGATCGAATGCAGCACGGCGCGCTCGAGCGCCGAAAAAAACGCCGCGTTCGGCGCGACCGAGACCGCGCGGATGGTGCCGCCGGCCATCAGAAAACCGAAAATGTGGATCGGATAGGTCGGATTGGGCACGATGATGACGTCGCCCGGCGCCGTGATCGCCTGGGCGACATTGGCAAAGCCTTCCTTCGAGCCGAGCGTGGTGACGATCTGGGTTTCCGGATTGAGCTTCACGCCGAACCGGCGCGCATAATAGGCCGCCTGGGCGCGGCGCAAGCCGGGGATGCCCTTCGACGACGAATAGCGGTCGGTGCGCGCCTTGCCGACCGTTTCCTTGAGCTTGTCGATGACGTGGGGCGGCGCCGGCAGGTCGGGATTGCCCATGCCGAGGTCGATGATATCCGCGCCATCGTTGCGCGCCGCAGCCTTGGCGCGGTTGACCACCTCGAACACGTAGGGCGGCAGGCGGCGGACGCGGTAAAACTCTTCCATGGCGGTCTCGGCGTGTGGTGTCGCGCGGTTCGATTCTGCAGCGCGACGATGATGACGATGATTGAGGCTTTTATCACGGCTTCGCCGCCCCGCCAGCGGCTTGCGTGCCGCCGGGACCCGCAGCGGAACCGGTGCTGCAATTCGCGGCGGCGTTGGCTGGGCCGTTGGCGGCGGCTTCCGCGCACAGCCGGTTGCGCTCGGCAGCGAGGTTGTCCATGGCCTGTTTGACCTGATCGGGTGTGAGCGGGGTGTCGGCGCGCGGCGCCGGACTGTCGAGCACGGCGGGAAACAGGTTCGGCCCCGACGACGAGCAGCCGGCGACGAGCACCAGACCTCCGGCGCCAATAGCCAACGCCGCGAGCGGCCGCGCCAGCACCCAACGACGACGATGCATTCGGGCGGTCCCCCGTAAACCCCATCGCGAGACTCGCCCTCGCGGCCGTTCCGGCCCGCGCCTCGCCGACCCCTTGTGCCGCGGAATATTTACCAATCCAATACTTATACGGCTCATCTCAAAGGTCGGATCAACACCGCCTAGCCTCTTAATATGTCGAAACGAGGACCCGCCGCCCGGCCCAGAGCGCGCGTTCCGGCTCCTTGCGGCGCCGCAGCCGGCGCGCGCCTTGCAGGGAGTGGCGGCGCAGGCCATCTGTTCGAGAAAGAGCTGGCCGGGTAAATCCGCTCGGCGTCGAGGAAATGCTCGTGCGGGCGCAATCGCAAGAACCGGTGCAGGTCGGCGGTGTCGACGTCGAGGCCTTTTCGCGCAACGTGGCGCGCCTTGTCGAGCAAGGCGCCCGGGCGCTTGCGGCGTATCTAAAACCCCGCGAGCAAGGCCGCAGCGACCGCGAATTCGCCGATGAGGCGGCCGAGGTGGTCAAGACCCTCGGCCACGTCGCCGAGTATTGGCTCGCCGATCCGCAGCGCGCCGTCGAGCTGCAGAGCCGGCTCGGCAAAGCCTATCTCGATCTGTGGGCCGCCGCCGCCAAGCGTCTCGCCGGCGAACCCACGCCTCCGGCAGCCGCCGCCGATCCGGCCGACCGGCGCTTCGCCGACCCCGAATGGTCGTCCAACCAGTTCTACGACTTTCTCAAGCAGGCCTATTTGCTCACCGCGCAATGGGCCAACCGACTGGTCGCCGACGCCGCCGATCTCGATCCGCACACCAGGCAGAAGGCCGAGTTCTACGTGCGGCAGATCGTCAATGCGATGTCGCCGAGCAATTTCGTTCTGACCAATCCGGAATTGCTGCGCGAGACGCTGACCAGCAACGCCGAGAATTTGGCCCGCGGCATGCGCATGCTGGCCGAGGACATCGAGGCCGGCGGCGGCGATCTGCGCATCCGCCAGTCGGATTCTTCGATGTTCGAGGTCGGCCGCAATCTGGCAACTACGCCCGGCAAGGTGATTTTTCAGAACGACCTGATGCAGCTCATCCAGTACGCGCCGGCCACCGCCAGGGTGCTCAAGCGGCCGCTGCTGATCGTGCCGCCCTGGATCAACAAGTTCTACGTGCTGGACCTGACGCCGGAAAAATCCTTCATCAAGTGGTGCGTCGACCAAGGCTTGACCGTGTTCTGCATTTCCTGGGTCAACCCGGATGCCCATTTGGCGCAAAAGAGCTTCGAGGATTACGTCCGCCAGGGCCCGATTGCCGCGCTCGATGTCATCAGGCAGGCGACCGCCGAGGGCGAGGTGCACGCGATCGGCTATTGCGTCGGCGGCACCATGGTGTCGGTGGCGCTCGCCGCCATGGCGGCCTGGGGCGATAGCCGCATCGTCTCTGCCACGCTGTTCGCCGCCCAGGTCGACTTCACCTATGCGGGCGACCTCAAGGTCTTCGTCGATGACGAGCAGGTCAAGGCGATCGAGCAGCGCATGGCGCAACAGGGCTATCTCGAGGCCAAGTCGATGGCCGACGTGTTCAACCTGTTGCGCTCCAACGATCTGATCTGGCCCTACGTCATCAACAATTATCTCAAGGGCAAGGCGCCGTTTCCATTCGATCTGTTGTACTGGAACTCGGACGCCACGCGGCTGCCGGCCGCCAATCATTCGTTCTATCTGCGCAACTGCTATCTGAACAACAACCTGTCCAAGGGCACCGTGACGATCGGCGACACGCCGATCGATCTCAAGGCGGTCAAGATCCCGATCTACAATCTGGCGACGCGCGAGGATCACATCGCGCCGGTGCGGTCGGTCATGCTCGGCAGCAAGTTCTTCGGCGGCCCAGTGCGCTTCGTCTTGTCCGGTTCCGGTCATATCGCCGGCGTGGTCAACCCGCCGGCGCGGCAAAAATATCAGTACTGGACCGGGCCGCGGCCGCGCGGCGCCGACCTCGACAAGTGGCTGGCCAAGGCCAAGGAGCATGCCGGCTCGTGGTGGCCGGACTGGCTCGCCTGGCTCAAGAAGCAGGGCGCAACCGAGGTGCCGGCGCGCGCCCCCGGCGGCGGCGTGCTCAAGCCGATCGAGGACGCGCCGGGAAGTTACGTGAAGATGCAGGCGTAAGCGACGCTGAAGTTGATTTCTGCGGCGATTGGGCCTACATGACCATGGTCATTGACTATGGTCATGAGGCTGCCGTGTCGCGGATAATCAAAGCCTCGGAGTTCAAAGCAAAATGTTTGGCCCTGTTGGATGAGGTCGAGCGAACCGGCGAAAATCTCGTCATCACGAAAAAGGGAAAGCCGATTGCGGAGGTCGTACCGCACAAAGCGGAAGGGAAACGGCGACTATTCGGCGCGTTGCAAGGCCGCCTTGAAATCGTTGGCGATATCATCTCGCCCATCGACGTGGAGTGGGAAGCACTCAAATGATCCTGCTTGATACCCACGTCGCCCTTTGGCTCGTTGCTGGGAGCCGCGCATTGGGTAAGCGAAGCGAGCGAATCGCCGAGCGCGCTGCGGCGGCCGCTCAACTTGCAATCAGTGCTGTGAGCTTTTGGGAAATCGCTCTCCTTATTAAGAAAGGGCGCGTGCGCTGGATGGATTCGGCAACGGAGCTGCGCCGCCAAATCCTGGGTCTTGGAGCAAGCGAGCTGCCGCTGACGGGCGCAGCGGCGATCCTCGCAGGCGAACTTGAAACCCTCCATGGCGATC
>JASHQS010000266.1 GCA_030038995.1 Xanthobacteraceae bacterium | reverse complement strand
CGGCAATTTGTTTGCAATCTCATGATTTTGGTGAAGCGTGCCACGCTGTTCGGGCGCCTCAAGCCGACTGAAGCGGACGCGGATCAGCCGGTTCAAACGTCGAGCAATTCCTCGTCGGCGAATTCGGCGCGCTCCTGGATGAAGGCGAAGCGCGCCTCGGGCTTGGTGCCCATCAGCCGCTCGACCGATTTGTCCGTGGCCTTCTGGTCATCGGCGAGCAGCACGACCCGCAGCAGCGTGCGCTTCTTCGGGTCCATGGTGGTTTCCTTAAGCTGCGCCGCCATCATCTCGCCGAGCCCCTTGAAGCGGCTGACCTCGACCTTGGCGTTGGCGTGAAATTCCTTTTTCAATATTTCGTCGCGGTGCTTGTCGTCGCGGGCATAGAAAATCCTGCCGCCGTGGGAGAGCCGGTAGAGCGGCGGCACGGCGAGATAAAGGTGGCCGTTGCCGATCAGCTGCGGCATCTGCCGGTAGAAGAACGTGATGAGCAGCGAGGCGATGTGGGCGCCGTCGACGTCGGCGTCGGTCATGACGATGACGCGGTCGTAGCGTAAATCGGCCTCGCGATAATGCGCGCCGGTGCCGCAACCGAGCGCCTGCACGAGATCGGCGAGCTGCTGGTTCTGCGCCAGCTTGTCCCTGCCGGCGGAAGCGACATTGAGGATTTTGCCGCGCAACGGCAGGATGGCCTGCGAGGCGCGGTCGCGCGCCTGCTTGGCCGAGCCGCCGGCGGAATCGCCCTCGACGACGAAAATCTCGGCGCCTTGCGCGGCCGTGTTGGTGCAGTCGGCGAGTTTTCCCGGCAGCCGCAGCTTGCGCACCGCGCTCTTGCGGGCGATGTCCTTTTCCTGGCGGCGGCGGATGCGTTCTTCCGCGCGCTCGACCACGAACTCGAACAGCTTGTTGGCGGCGGTCGGATTGCCGGCGAGCCAGTGATCGAACGGATCCTTGATCGCCTGCTCGACGATGCGCTGCGCTTCGGCGGTGGCGAGCCGGTCCTTGGTCTGGCCCTGAAACTCCGGCTCGCGGATGAAGACCGAGAGCAATGCGCCGGTGCCGGCCATCACGTCGTCGCTGCTGATGGCGGCGGCGCGCTTGCCCTGGCCGACGCGCTCGGCGTGATCCTTCAGCCCGCGCAGCAGCGCGGTGCGCAAGCCGGATTCATGGGTGCCACCATCGGGCGTTGGAATGGTATTGCAGTACGAGTTGAGAAAGCCGTCGGCATCGGCGGTCCACGCTACCGCCCACTGCACGCCGCCATGCACGCCGATCTTGCCGGAGCTGCCGGTGAAAATGTCGGGATGAACGAGCGTCGCAGTCGAGAGCGTATCGGACAGATAATCGCGCAATCCGTCGGCGAAATGGAACGTCGCCTGCTCGGGAACATCCTCGGTGCCGCGCAAAAGGTCCTTGGCGCACGACCAGCGGATTTCGACGCCGCCGAACAGATACGCCTTCGAGCGCGTCATCTTGAACACGCGCTCGGGTTCAAAGCGCGCCTTGGCGCCGAAAATGTCCGGGTCGGGCCGGAAGCGCACTTTGGTGCCGCGGCGGTTCGGCGCTCGGCCGGCGTCCTGCAGCTTGCTCTTCGGCTTGCCGCGCTCGAACACCATTCGATAGAGTTTTTGGCCGCGCGCGACCTCGACCTCCATGCGCTCGCAGAGCGCGTTGGCGACTGAGACGCCGACGCCGTGCAGGCCGCCCGAAGTTTCGTAGATCTTGGAGTCGAATTTGCCGCCGGCGTGCAGCGTGCACATGATCACTTCGAGCGCCGACTTGTTCTTGAATTTCGGATGCGCATCGACCGGAATGCCGCGGCCGTTGTCGGTGACGGTGACGAAGCCGTCCGCTGCCATCTCGACCTCGATCCAGTCGGCGTGGCCGGCCAGCGCCTCGTCCATGGCGTTGTCTATCACCTCGGCGAACAGGTGATGCAGCGCCTTCTCGTCGGTGCCGCCGATATACATGCCGGGGCGTCGGCGCACCGGCTCAAGCCCCTCCAAAACCTCGATGTGCTTGGCGGTGTAGCCGGACTCCGCGGCCGAGCCGTGCGTCGCTGCAGCCATGGCCCGCCGCTCCCGCCCGCGCCGCGGCTCGGACAGGTTGGCGAAGAGATCGGCGGTTTGGGGCGTTTTTGCTGCTTTTCCCACGATTTTTCCCATGTGGAGGGCTGATGCGCGGCCGGCAATGGCGGGCAACGAATCAGCATCCGAATATGCCATCGCTACGGCAAAGCATGAACCGGACGGCCAAGTTGACGCGCCTGCGCTCGAGCCCTATATGCCCGCCATGCACGATCCTTTTGCGATCATCATTGCAAGGCGCCGCCGTCGCTGCCGCGATACGGCGCGAGCCTGCATGCGCGTTTAGCAAGCAAGCACTCGTGCCGCCGACCTTCCGCGGCACCATTGCCTGATATCCTGGTTCGCGGATTCGGCCTGACGCCTTCAAAGCGAAAGGGTTGGTTGATGTCTGCGCAAGACAGCCAAGAAAGTAAAGCCAAGGTCGGCGTGCTCGGTGCGTCCGGCTATACCGGCGCCGAACTGCTGCGGCTCCTTATCGGCCATCCGCGGGTTGAGATTGCCCTGTTGACCGCCGAGCGCCGCGCCGGCAAGGCGATGGCAGACGTATTTCCGCAATTTGCCCCCTATAAGCTGCCGATGCTGACGACGATCGAGGGCGCCGACTGGCAAAATCCGGCGCTCGATGTGGCGCTCTGCGCGTTGCCGCACGGCACCACGCAGAAGGTGATCGCCGCTCTGCTCGCGCGCGCCCCGCGCACCAAGGTGATCGATCTGTCCGCCGATTTTCGCCTGGCCGATCCGGCCGCCTATGCGCGCTGGTACGGCCATGAGCACGCCGCGCCGGAGCTGCAGAAGGAAGCGGTATACGGGCTCACGGAGGTGCATCGGCCGCGGATCAAGGCGGCGCGGCTCGTCGCCAATCCGGGCTGTTATACGACTTGCGCCGAGCTTGCGCTGATTCCGCTTTTGCAAGCCAAGGCGATCGATCCCGACGAGATCGTGATCGACGCCAAATCCGGCATGACCGGAGCCGGCAGGGCGGTGCGCGAGGACATGCTGTTCGCCGAAGTGTCCGAAGGAATTCATGCCTACGGCGTCGGCCATCACCGCCACATGGCCGAACTGGACCAGGAGTTTGCGCTCGCCGCCGGCCGCGCGGTGATCGTGACCTTCACGCCGCATCTGGTGCCGATGAACCGCGGCATTCTCTCGACCATTTACGTGCGCGGCGCCAAAGCCGCGCCGGACGACCTGCATGCGCTCTTGGCAAAGGCTTACGCCAACGAGCCGTTCGTGCACGTGCTGGCGTACCGAACGCTGCCGCAGACCCGCCACGTGCGCGGCTCCAACATGACCTTCATCGGCGTTGCCGCCGACCGCATCGCCGGCCGCGCCATCATCGTGGCGGCACTCGACAACCTCGCCAAGGGCGCTTCCGGCCAGGCCGTGCAGAACATGAACGTGATGCTCGGCTTTGCCGAGACGATGGGGCTCGAGCAGGTGGCGCTGTTTCCTTAAG
>JASHQS010000265.1 GCA_030038995.1 Xanthobacteraceae bacterium | reverse complement strand
GGTCGAGGGTTCGAATCCCTTCGCCCGCTCCATTAACTACCAAAGCTAGTTCATAACGTCGCGATACGGTCGAGCTTCAACAGTTTCGAGTACGGCCGAGCCCCTATTGAATATTTGGAGTCCCCATTCTCGATCAGCGTGTCGGGGATTAAGCCTTGGTCACCAATTCCTGTGCCTGTTCAATTTCCATGCTGTTGACTGCGTCCATTATTTCCTTGGCCCGCGACGTGGCGGCCTGATCGGCTTCTCGGCCCTCGAGTATCTTACGCAACTCAAACAACAACTTCTCCTCAACCTCCTCCAGCAAATAGTAATACGCCTCGGGCTCCTGACCTTCGATAAACTCGCTTTGATGTGGCAACGCGGCCTTCAAGACCTTTCGCACGGGTTCGCTATTCAAATATTTATCGGCGTTGCTCACCCCAGCCTTGAGTACATTATAACGCAACAGGCTTCCATACAGGATCTGGGTGTAGGCAGCAAAATATGCCCACGCCAGTTCTGGTAAAAACGGCCGTTCATTTATTGCGACATTTTTTAAAGAGCTTAAATCAGGTGCCGTTTTTCCAATAAATCCCTGCATTCTTGGATCATTTATGTCTTCCGCCATTGCTTTGAAGTTTAACCTCGACATTACAGCAGCCAACATTTTCAATCGTGCTAGGTCATTAACCGCGGTCCAGACTTTTTCTACGGCTTCAAGGCGCCTTCTGTCTAATAGCGATTGCCGGTTCGCGCTGCCACCCAAGACACTATCGCGCAACGCTACGAATTCTGCCTCCTTCTTTCGCAGATCACTCAAAAAGCTTTCTTCGCTTTTTCGAAATTCCGACCGGACCGCCTCAACTTTCAAATTAAAACGATACTCAACACTCTTTGATACGAAAGCGATAAGCCAACGTCGCCCAACCAGCACCCCAAGCGGGACGCTTATGGATATCGCCAGAGATGCGATAGAGAGAAAATTCATGCCGCCCTTCCCCGCGACCGTAGTTTCGGCAGATCGACCGACAGCTCGGCATTCATCTTCGCGAGCGCCTCGTCGATGATCCACATCTGCGAGCTGTGGCGCAGGTCGAGCAGGCGGCGCACGGAGTTTTCCGGCATGCCGAGTTCCTTGGCGAGTCGGAGCTTCGACCAGCCGCGGGCGCGCATGGTCTCGTAAACCGCGAGCTTCGCGGTGACGAGCGACGGCAATACCGCGCGATCGGGTCCCGAATGTCCGGCGCCGCGTCGCGGCAGCGGCTTGCCGGCCTTCATGTAGCCTTCGAGCGCGGCGATGACGCAGTCGAGCGCGTTGCGCCGGGCCTCGTCCTCGGTCTCGCCTTCGGTGAGCGCTTCCGGAATGCCGGGAAAGCGCACCAGCCACCAGCCATTCTCCTGCCGTTCCAATCGGTATCGGTAGCCGAACGCCATCAGTTGCTCTCCAAGTCCTTCTTGCTCACACCCAACTGGTCCAGCATGGCTTTGAGCAGGCCCGGCCCGATTTCCTTGCGGCGATCCTTCAGCGTCGTAAATCGGTTGCCGTAGTAGAGCCGGCCGTGGCTTCCTTTGCCGTGACCAGCATCGAAGGACACCGTCACCCCACGCTTGCGGCCGAGGCTTCTGATTTTCCTCTCGAATTCGTGGCCGTCCATGGATGGACAATCGCACAGATATGTGCGAATCGCAATGCCGCCAAGGCCGCCGTGATCTCGGACTAGCCGCGCGATCGACGCCCACCGTCAGTTACCTTCTCCGATGCAGATTGCGCGACGATATCACGCAGAAACTGCGCATTTCTAAAACGTTTATCCTGCGAGCCTTTGGGTTCAATAATCGGAAAACCGGGAGGAGACCATGACGACAAGGCGCGCATTATTGCGCTCCGGGCTCGGCTCGCTGGCCGCCATTGCGGCGGGCGCGGGCGTGAAGCTTTACGCCGATCCGGCGCTGCAGCAGGTCAAGATCGTCATTCCACAGAGCAGCGTCTTCGTCCTCAACTACATGGGCGCCAAGGACGCCGGCGTGTTTGCCAAGGACGGCATCGATCTCGACATCGATGCGCGGCCGTTCGCCGGCTTTCTCGCCGGCTTGCCCAGCAGACAATGCCTGGCGACGACCTATTCGGGCATGGACGCCATCCAGAAGATCAACGAGGGTGTCGATTGGGTCATCATCGGCGGTGGGCTGACCGTGGTGCAGGACGTGATCGTGCGCAAGGACGCGCCGTTCAAGTCGCCCGCCGACCTGCGCGGCAAGAAATTCGGCGTGTTCTCGACCGGCGCCGGCTCGTTCAAGGCGGCGCGCGCATCGATGATCGACGCCGATCACATCGACGTGGTCAAGGACACCAACCTGCAGCAGGTGGCCGGACCGGCGCTGACAAAGCTGCTCGAACGCGGCGATGTCGATGCCATGATCAATATCAGCTCGCTCAACATCGCCGCCGAGGCGCAAGCCGACAAATTCCGCGTGCTGTTTTCACCGAACGATTACTGGAAGCAGAAGACCGGCTTCCCGATCGTGTGGGCCGCGCCGCTGGTGGCCTGGCGCAGCTGGGTCGACGCGGACCGCACCCGGGCGCAAAAATTCGCCGCCGCCGTGATGGCTTCGTTCCGCTGGCTGGAGAATCCGCAAAATCTGCAAACCGCGGTGAAGAATCACGGCACGCTCGCCGGCGTGACCACGCCGCAGGACGTCGCCGAGTACCAGGACTGGCTCCAACACAAGAACATGTTCATGACCGAGTGGGACCGCAAATCCGTGGACGCGCAGTGGCAGTTCCTCGAATTGGCGCAGCGCACCGGCATCCTCGACAAAGTGCCGGACGAGAAGAAATATGCGCTGTTCGTGCAAAGCTGATTGCCGAGAAGGACCAGGGTGGAAAAGACCGGACGCCGGACATTTTGGGCTTCACTATCGAGGGCGTTGCCGGCGCTGCTGACGTTTGCCGCATGCGTCGCCGCCTGGAAGATCATTTCGTTGTTCTACCTGCCGGTTTTCTTCCCCGGGCCCGTGGTGCTGGTCGAGCGCATGGTGGCGGTCTACAGCGACCCCGCCTCTTACGTCGTCATCGGCGAAACGCTGGCGCGCATATTCGAGGGCTTTGTCGCCTCGATGCTGATCGGCACGGCGCTCGGCCTCTTGATGGGATTGCGGCGCAGCATCGAAATCTTCTTCGACAGCTGGATCATGGTGCTGTTGACGTTCCCCGCCGTCTGCTGGGCATTCCTGACGGTGCTGTGGTTCGGGCTGTCGCAAGCGGCCGCGATCGTGACCATCGTGCTGATCGTGTTTCCGTTCGTGGCAATGAACATCTGGTCCGGCACCAAGGCGATCGAAAAGGACCTGGTCGAGATGGGCCGCGTCTACAAGGCGCAGCGTTGGCTGATGCTGCGCAACGTTCTCATTCCGCAGCTCTTGCCCTACATCTTCTCGTCGCTGCGGATTTCGCTGTCGCTGTCGTGGAAGATCGCCTTGGTGGCCGAGGCGTTCGGCGCCTCGGCCGGCGTTGGGCAAAAGCTGGTCAACTGGTTTCAGGAAACGCGCGTCGACATGATGCTGGCCTGGGGCGTCAGCTTCATGATCCTCATGGTGCTGATCGACCTTCTGGTATTTCGCACCTGGGCACGGCGCGCGTTTGCCTGGCGGCCGCAAGTGGTGGCCTGATGTGGTAGCAGATCATGGCGCAACGCGTGCATAAGGTTCGGGCGATCGCCACGGCGCCGGCCGTTGCGGGGATGTTGATGAGGCGGGGTGCGATGGGCTCTGCGGCCATTACCGTCGATAGGCTGACCAAGCGCTTTCCGGCGCCGGGCGCCACGGAGAAGTTCACGGTCCTCCACGACATCAGCCTCACGGTCGAAGAGGGCAGGTTCGTCAGCATCGTCGGGCCGTCGGGCTGCGGCAAGTCGACCCTGCTCAACGTCATCGCCGGAATCGAGACCGCCGACGGCGGCGCGGTGACGATCCATCCGCGGGCCGGCCGCAGCGCCGCAGCGCCGCGCATCGGCTACGTGTTCCAGAGTCCGCGCCTGCTCAACTGGCTCACCGTCGAGAGCAACATTCATTTCGTTCTGGAAGCGCAGAGCGTGCCGCGGCCGCGATGGCGCGAGCTCGTGGCCAAGAACCTGGACATGGTCGGGCTTGCCGGGCAGGAGCGCAATTATCCGCTCAACCTGTCGGGCGGCATGCAGCAGCGGGTCGCGATCGCCCGCGCGCTCGCCATCGAGCCCGATATCCTGCTCATGGACGAGCCGTTCAGCCATCTCGATGCGATCACGGCGCGCAAGATGCGCTTCGATCTCATGGATATCCTGCAGCGCGCCAAGCCGACCATCCTGTTCGTGACCCACGATCTTGCCGAGGCGGTCTTCCTCTCCGACAGCATCTACATGATGAGCACCAAGCCGGCGCGCATCTTCAAGCGCGTGACCATCGATATACCGCGGCCGCGCCAACCGGACGACGCCGAGCTGTTCGACCTGGAGAAAACCCTGGTGCGCGAGTTTTTCAGCGTGGTCGAGGCGAACGGCTAGATGGCGACGTACCTCAAGACCATAGGGCTGCGCGTGGGTTCGATCGCCGTACTCATTCTGCTGTGGTGGGCGGCCTCCGCCGCGATCAACGACCACCAGATTTTGCCGACACCGGAGGCGATCGCGCGCACCATCGTCGCCGACTTTCAGACCCCCGGCCCGGAGGGCGAGTCCGCCTATTTCGACGTCGGCATCACGCTCGCCCGCATCTTCGTCGCCTTCACCGCGTCGATGATCGCCGGGATCGGCATCGGCCTGGCGATGGGGCTGAACCGCACCTGCGAACGCTCGCTGCTGGCGCTGCTGCCGCTGATGCTGACCATGCCGACCATCCTCATGGTGTTCGTCGCCATCATGTGGTTCGGCTACAGCGAGAGCGGCAGCCTCGTTGCCGTCATGGCCGTGGTCACGCCCTACGTCGCGGTGAACATGTACGAGGGCACCAAGGCGATGGACAAATCGCTGATCGAAATGGGCGTTACCTTCCGGGCGCCGCGACGGCTGCTGCTGCGCCGGGTCTATCTGCCGCAATTGCTGCCGTATATCTTCTCCGCGTTCCGCTACGCCTTCGGCGCGACCTGGAAAATCGTGGCGCTGGCCGAGACCTTCGGCCTCAAATTCGGCATCGGCTACATGTTCTTCTTCTGGTTTCAGCAGTTCGAGATGACCCAGGTGCTGGCCTGGATCATCATGTTCGTGGTGCTCATGCTCTTCCTCGAGCACGGCCTGTTTGCCCGGCTCGAAAGCCGCGCCTTCGCCTGGCGACGCTCGTCGTTGGCGCAGGTCCGCGCCTAAAAATTTTTGCCAAGCCCACCGCCGACGGCTGATGTAAGCTCGCCCGCGGCAACGTTCCCGCCAGCTCGAAACCACACACCCTCACCCGCACCTCGTATCTGATGCCGCTTGTCCTGCTCTGGCTCTCCGGCGCCTGCTTGCGGCTGACCGTGCTGGCAATCCCGCCGGTGGTGCCGCTCCTTCACGCCGACCTGCATCTGTCCGAAACCGCGGTCGGCTGGCTGTCGAGTCTGCCGCCGATGCTGTTCGCGATCGCGGCCGTGCCGGGCGCGCTCCTGATCGCGCGCTTCGGCATGGTGCGGGCCTTGCTTGCCGGGCTGTTGCTCACCGCCGCGGGCTCGGCCGCGCGCGGCGCAACCGGCAACGCGACCTCGCTCTACGTTTCGACCGTCGTCATGAGCGCCGGCGTCGCCGTCATGCAGCCGGCCATGCCGCCCTTGGTGCGCGCCTGGTTTCCGGCGCGGATCGGCTTTGCCACCGCGGTGTACTCGAACGGCCTGTTGGTCGGCGAAACGCTGGCGGTGGCGCTCGCCATCCCGCTGGTGCTGCCGCTGGTCAACGGCAGTTGGCGCATAAGCTTCGTGGTCTGGTCGGCGCCGGTCTTGGCGACGGCGCTCCTCGTCGCGCTCGGCGCGCCACGCCGCGCCACCGCGCCAGGCGATGCTCTTGCGCCCCGCAAATGGTGGCCGAACTGGCGGAGCCCGCTGATCTGGCGCCTCGGCCTGATCTTCGGCAGCCTCAACGCCACCTATTTCGTCAGTAACGCCTTCCTGCCCGATTACGTCATCACAGCCGGGCATCCGGAGCTTGTCGGCGCCGCGCTCACCGCGCTCAATTTCGGGCAATTACCCGCATCGGTGCTGATGCTGCCGCTCGCCGGCCGGCTCGTCACCGAACCGCGCGCTTATGTGGCGACCGGGTTGCTGGCGTTCGTCTGCGTCGTCGGCATGATGGCCATGAACGGCATCTGGATCGTCTTGTGGGCCGGGCTGCTCGGCTTCACCGGCGCGGTCACGATGGTGCTGGTGCTGGCGCTGCCGTCCGTGCTCAGCGCCCCCGACGACGTGCACCGCACCTCGGCGGGCATGTTCACCATCAGCTATAGCTGCGCCATGGTGCTGGCGGTATTGGACGGCTGGTTGTGGGACTTCACGCACCGGCCCATCGCCGGCTTTATGCCGATCGCATTGTGCGGCCTCGTCATCGCCGCGCTGGCGCCGACGGCCAAGCACGCAGAGCGTCAAGCGCCACCCGGCTGAAGGTCGGGCGCACTGAATACTGGATTGCTGCGTCGCCCTTCGGGCTCGCAATGACGGCTCGACTGGAAAGCGCTCTACGCGCCCTCGAATTGCAGGATGTTGAGTCCGGCATTGGAGTCGGTGAGGTACATGATGCCCTGCGCATCGACGAAGCAATCGCACGATTGAATGACGCGCGGCCGGTTCGGCCGCGGGTCGGCCATGCGCTCGGGATCGCGCGGCACGAAATAGCCGACCTCGCGCGGCTGGAACGGATTGGCGATGTCGTAGACGCGCACGCCGGCATTGTGCATGGTGACGAAAATGGTGCGCGAGCTTTGCAACGCGCCCGGCCGGTTTTCCCAGAGATTGTGCGGGCCGAAATTGCCGCCCTTCTTGCAGTAGTCGGCGTCGTCCGGCACCGGCAGGGTCGCGATGCTGACCGGATTTTTCGGCACGCGCACGTCGAAAATCCACACGTAACGCAGGCCGAGGCTGCAATCGGCGAAGTTGGCTTCGTCGGCGACGACCAGAAGATTGCGGTCGGGCAGCGGCAGCGGCGAATGGGTGCCGCCGCCGAACGGCGGATCCCAGTTGCGGTGGCAGACGAGTTTCGGCTTGGCCGGATCGGCGACGTCGACGATCGCCAGCCCGCCATCGCGCCAAGCGCTGTAGGCGAGATTGCCGGCGACCAGCGCGTGATGCAACGCGTAGCGCTTGCCCTTCGGCCAGGTCGGCGTCTCGCCGCCGCCGCTCCACATACCCGGCAGCCAGAATTTGCCGACCACTTGCGGCCGCGTCGGCTCCGCCATGTCGACGATGACCAGGATATGATCGGAGAATTCCGGCAGGTGCACGGAGACATACGCGTAGCGGCCGCCGACGTACCAGATGCGGTGCGGCCCCAGTCCGCCGAGCGGCAGGAATGCAATTTCGCGCGGCGCTTGCGGCCGCGCCAGGTCGTAGACGCGCAGCCCGGTGGTGAACTTTTGGCCCTGCAGCGTCTCGCCCGAGGTGCCCTGGAAGTAGGATTCGTGGCTCACCTGCATGGTCCACACGCTCGGACCGTTGACCGCCAGCAGCAGGTCGCCATGGGTCTGCAGATGGTGAGCGCGCGTGTTCGGCGGGCAGGGCATGAAATTCACCGGCTTCGGCTTGGTCGGATCGCGCACGTCGATCACGCTGATGCCGTTGGAAAAGCCGTGGCCCACATAGGCGAAGCCGTGATTGACCATGACCTGGACACCGTCGCCGCGGCCGCCCTGGTCGGTATGGCCGAGAAATTTTATGTTGCGTGACGCGACGGCATTCATGGATGGTCCTCTACTCGTCATTCCGGGGCGCGCCAAAGGCGCGAGCCCGGAATCCATATTCACCGATAGTGACGTTCTTGAAGGCCTGAGTCATTATCCATGCGGCTGTGGTTATGGATTCCGGGCTCCTCGCGGAGCTTGTCATCGGGCCGGACCCGTTGGCTCGGCCCCGGAATGACGGCAGGGAACAGCGATGGCGAACGCAACAAACTCGCACGGCATGATCGCGGTCGACAAGATGGGCGCCAAGGTCCTGTTTCTCGATCCGGCGACCTACGCGACCGAAATCGTGATCGACGGCTTTCCCAAGACCGTCCATGAACTGCTCATCGTGCCGGAAACCGGCCGCGCCTACGTGCCGATCTTCGGCGACGGCATCCACGGCCGCAATCCCAATCCGCAGCATTTTCTCTGCGTGTTCGATCTGCACGCGTGCGCCCATATCGCGACCATCGATCTTGCGCCCTACATCGCCCCGCACACGCTCAAGCTCGGCCCGGACGGGCTGATCTACATCACCTGCGAGAACAGCGCGGTGGTGGCGATGATCGATCCGGCAACCGACAAGGTGGTGGGCGCCATCGATTCCGGCTCGACCAACGGCCACCGTCTGATCATCGCGCCGGACGGCCGGCGTCTTTACACCGAGAACGAAGAAGACGGCACGGTCTCGGTGATCGATCTGCCGGCGCGCAAACTCCTTGGCAAGATCAAGACGCCGCGCCCGCTCGCCGGCATCGCCATCTCGGCCGACGGCCGCACCGTCGTTGCCGTCGACGACGCGCAGCCGACCTTGTTCTTGATCGATACCGAGGCCGGCACAGTCCGCGACGAGGTCGTGCTCAAGGACGTGCCCAAGGCGGCGCAGATCGCGCGCTATGCGCCCGACAACAGTTTGATCGGCGTCACCAGTCTCAACAGCGACACGGTGAGTATCATCGATCCGTCGTTCCGCCAGCAGACCGCCATCAAGGTCGGCAGCCAGCCGATGGACATGGCGTTCCACGGCGATGAATTGTTCGTGGCCTGCCAGGGCGACGGCTCGGTGCACGTCATCGACATCCCCAATCGCCGGCACAAGGCGAGCTTCCAGGCCGGCACCGGCTGCGAGTCCATCGGATTTTTTTAGTTTGTAGCCCGGATTGCGCATCGCGCAATCCGGGGGTTCGGCCTTGCCGGCAACGCTGCTCCCGGATTTCGCTGTCGCTCAATCCGGGCTACGACAACGCCGCGAAATCGATCGGCTGGTGGCGGTCGAGCGTGTTGCGCACCGGCGGCAGCGGGTATTTCAGCCCGGTTGCGCAGTTGAACAGCACGACGCGCTCGCTGCGCGACACGCGGCCGTCGGCGAGGCTCTGCTTGTAGGCCGCGTAGGTCGCGGCGCCTTCGGGGCAGAGCAGCAAGCCCTCCTCGCGCGCCACCTCTTCGAGCGCCGCCGCGATCGCCTCGTCGGGCACCGCGATGGCGAAGCCGCCGCTGTCGCGCACTGCGCGCAGGATCAAAAAATCGCCGATCGCCTGCGGCACGCGGATGCCGGCGGCGATGGTATGGGCGTCCTCCCAGCGCGGCGCGTGCTCGGCGCCGGCCTCGTAGGCGCGCACCATCGGCGCGCAGCCGGACGCCTGCACCGCCACCATGCGCGGGCGCTCTGGGCCGATGAAGCCGATCGCCTCGAGCTCGGCGAACGCCTTCCACATGCCGATCAGGCCGGTGCCGCCGCCGGTCGGATAAAAAATAACGTCGGGAACGCTCCAGCCGAGCTGCTCGGCAAGTTCGAGGCCCATGGTCTTCTTGCCCTCGATCCGGTACGGCTCCTTGAGCGTCGAGGTGTCGAACCAGCCGAGCTTGGCCTTGCCCTCGGCGACGATTTTTCCGCAATCGTCGATCAGACCGTTGACGCGGTAGACGCGCGCGCCTTGCAGCGCGATCTCGCTCAAATTCACTTCCGGCGTGTCTTCGGGACAGAACACCGTGGAGCGGATGCCGGCGCGGCTGGCATAGGCGGCGAGCGCCGCCCCGGCATTGCCGTTGCTCGGCATCGCCATGTGCTTGATGCCGAACGCTTTGGCCATCGACACCGCCATCACCAGGCCGCGCGCCTTGAACGAGCCGGTCGGCAGGCGGCCTTCGTCCTTGACCAGAATGTCGCCGCCGAGTTTTTGCATGAGCTTCGGCAGCGGCAGCAGCGGCGTCAACGCTTCGCCGAGGCTGACGATGTCCTGCACGCGGCGCACCGGCAAGAGCTCGCGGTAGCGCCACAGGTCCGGCGGCCGCGCGGCGAGCGCCTGTTTGCTCAGCGCCTTTTTGACGCCGGCAAGATCGTAGCGCACCAGAAGCGGCTTGCCGGCGCGCGACAGATTATGCACCGCGTCGGCAGCGTGCCGTTCGCCGGTCGCGGCGCATTCCAGATGGGTGACGAAGGTCGGCCGCTCGGTCGTGAGGTTTTCGTCGTGCTGCAAACGTTTCTCCCTCTTCACGTGCATCAACACAGTCATTTTTCCCGGGCGCAGCGCAGCACGAAGTGGTGCGCTGCAGACCCGGGACCTTCACAGGCTCAGAGTTTGCAACGATCCCGGATCAGCGGTGCACCGCTTCGCGCTGCACCGCTGATCCGGGAAACAGAAGTCTGTGTCGCTCATGAACGCTCCGCCGCGTCGCTGCGGCGGCCGTCGGCGTGCAGAACGAGAATGTCGTAGACGGCGCGGTTGGCCGGCGTCGGCACCCCGAGCGCCGCGCCCATCTCGGCGACGCCGCCGCTAAGCCATTGCACTTCGAGGCGCTGGCCGCGCTGCAAATCGTGATGCATCGACGAGGTCATGTCGGCCGGCAATCCATCGATGAAGGCAAAGCGCTGCGCGACGAAATCCTCGGGCAGGAAGACGCCCAGGGCACGGCCGACCGCGACCGCCTCGCGCAGCAGGTCGAGCGCGAATTGCCGCGTGCGCGGATTGCCGCGGATCGGGCCGAGCGGCACGCGCATGCTGGTGGTGGCGCCCGACAGCGCGACCAGAAAGATGTATTTTTCCCAGATCGCGCGGCGGATGTCGTCGCTGATCTCGGCGTTGATGCCGCCTGCGCGCGCGGCTTCGAGCAGCGCCTGCGCGCGTTGCGAACGCCGCCCGCCGTATTCGCCGAACACCATGCGCTGCATGGTTCCGGTCTGCACGATGATTCCGGGCCGGCCGATCGTCGTCGCCATGTAGGCGGCGCCGCCCATCACCGCGCCGGCGCCGAAAATGCCGCGCAGCACGTCGTCCTTCTGCACGCCGTTCTGCAGCGAGATGATGCCGGTGTCCGGCCCGACGATCGGCTTGAGCGACCGCGCCGCGCTCTCGGTGTCCCACAGCTTGACCGCGAACAGTACGATGTCGACCTGACCGATCTCCTTCGGATCGTCGGTGGCGTTGACCTTTGGCAGGCGGATCGGCTCGTGCGCGCTTTCGATGGTGAGCCCGTTGGTGCGCATGGCGGCGAGATGCGCGCCGCGGGCGATGAACGCCACGTCGGCGCCGCCCTTTTGCAGCCGCGCGCCGAAATAGCCGCCGACGCCGCCCGATCCCATGATGGCAATGCGCAACGTCATCTCCTGAAGTGCGAGCGGCTCCGGCGAAGCAAGTATAAAGCGACGGCTTTCGTCACGAGGTCAACCGCCCTGCTTTCCTGAATGCCTCGACGCGCATTGGAGCGCCGCGGGCCGCTCGGTCTGCCTCCCCCTTTCAGGGGCAGCGGGCATTGAAAAGACTCGCAAATTTGGCCCGAATGCGACAGCTTGCGGCAGTCGGTTGCGACAGTCTCAGCTTGTGTTCAAGCGCGAGCGGGCACCTAAAGGCGTAGTGAACTTTCAGGCAGGCCCCATCGACCAGCGTGCAAGTCGGCCGCTCAAATGATGATGTAAAAAAGGGACGGCAGCGACGCAAAGTCCGTTACTGCACGAGCGGGGTATCTGCTCTTGCCAACTCAGCCCCTACAATTTTTGCTCGCCCCGCAAGAATCGAAACATATTGCCGCAACGCTTGAGCTTCGACGCCCGCTCTTAGTCTCACTGCGATCTGATCTCGCGCCGCTTCGAACGGCAGCGTCTCTCCCGGAATGCTCTTGTCCACCGCTACAATATGAAAGCCATGCCGTGTGCGGACCAACTCGCGCAAAATTCCGCAGGCGCCCAACCGGAACAATGCCCGTTCGAATTCCGGAACAGTTTCGCCGCGACCGATCTGGCCAAGATTGCCGCCCTGTTTCCCGGATGGGCAATTCGACAGTTCGCTCGCCATCTCGGCGAACCGATCAGGCCGCGTCAAAAGCTCCGCCAGCGCCCGCTCGGCGCGGGCGCGGATTTCGGGCACTGGCACGGAAGGCGTGACCTGGAACAGGATGTGGCGAGCGTACACCAGATCTCCGGACTGAAACTCCTTGCGATGGTTTTCATAGTAGCGCCGGCATTCCACCTCAGCGGGCGAGGGCACGGTCACCTCGTCGGCGAGCAGCCGCTCGATAGCAGCACCGATTAATCCATCGTCCTCGGTATCCGCAGACAGGATGCCGACCGCGACGGCGCGCTGCCGCAGCAGTTCACGCACGGCGGCGACTTCAGGCGTCGGCCAGCGGGAGGCCTCTATGGCGATGCCGTTGACAGTAACGGTCATGATCGCACTGGTACTCTCGCCCGCGTGCGCGGCGAGCGCACGATCTGGTAGGGCCGAACCAGATAGGCGAGCGCGCCCACGCCGCTCCAGATGTGGATCATGCGGGTAAACGGCGAAATCAGGAAAATCGTGAACCCCAACAGGATATGCAGCTTGTAGACCAAGGGCACACCAATCATCAGAGAAGAGGTACTGCCGTTCAGCGTGACGATTCCCTTGACGTAGGTGGTCAGCGTCTCGAAGAGCGCGCCGTCCATGTGTTGAGCTGACAGCGGCACCGTTAAAAGGCCGAACGCGAGTTGCAGCCATAGTAGGACCGCGACAGCGATATCCCATTTGCGGCTGTTCAACCGGATGCGCGGATCGGCGAGGCGGCGGTGCAGCAGGATGGTCAATCCGATGATGGCCACGAGCCCCGCGCTGCCGCCGACGATCATCGCCAGAAGCTGGTGGCCGATGGGGCTGAGCGCCCAATCGACCGCCCAATGTGGCGCCAGGAAGCCGACAAAGTGGCCGAGGATCACGATGATGACGCCGTAATGGAAAAGGTTGGATCCAAGTCGGAGCTGTCCTTTGCGCAACATCTGCGAGGAATCGCTCTTCCAGGTATACGGCTCTCGATCGAAGCGGATGAGGCTGCCGATCAGCAGCATCGCAAGGCAGAGGTAAGGATAGATGCCGAAGAGGAAGGTGTTGACGTACTCGGCGGATAACATGGGGCACTCCAACTTTACCGGCTGGGTGGGATGTCGGCTGACGAGGGCACCGGCTGCGGCGCCGGCCCGGGCTCCACGGGCGCCATTAATGGCTCGGCGCCGAAAGCGGGCTGCTCGAACCAGTCGCGATCAAGATTTTCGACCCGCTCCGTGACGCGAGGCACCGCCGCAACATCGACTGGATCTTCGCCGGCGATGACCAGGAGCGCCTGTAACACCGCCCCATAGCCGCTGCCACGCGCGATGAGGGATCGGCCAATCCGCCGCAGGATGTGGGCGCAGTCGCCGAGAAGCTCGCGAGTCTCCACAAGATCGCGGCAACTGAGATATTCGAGAACGACCGGCAGATAGTCGGGCAGTTCGCGCGACGACAGTTCATATCCGGCTTGCTCGTAAAGCCGTTTCAGATCGACCATGGCCTGCCCGCGATCGCGACCTTCGCCGTGCAGATGCTCGAACAGATGGAGCGATGCCGCACGGCCACGATCGAAAAGGTCGACGTAACGCTCCTCGGCATGCAACAGATCGGCAGCGCGCAGTTCGCCGACCAGCGCCAGCAAATCGTCGCGTTGCGGCACCGCAATGATCTTCGATGTGCGAATGGCTTCGGCAATTTCCGGCAGCGCCTGCCAAACCTCGTCTCGCGGATAGGAGAGCAGCGCGCCGAGCGCCCTGAGTACGATCATGTGCCGCTCCCTCATGTATCAAGCGGCCTGATCGGCGTGAGCGTGCGGCGACCCATCTTGCCGCCGAACAGGCTCGAATGCGGCGGGCCGAAGTCGCAGCCGTTACCGAAGGTGAAGCCGCAAGAGCCGCGCAGGCCATAAGCGTCCTCGGCCTGCTCGCGATGGCTGGTCGGAATGACAAAGCGGTCCTCGTAATTGGCGATCGACAGGTACCGATGCATTTCCTCGACCTGGGAGGTGCTCAGGCCGACCTGCGCCAGCACGTCTTGTCCATCGCCCTCGCCGAGCTGACGTTGCCGGTAATGAGCACGCATCGCCAGCATGCGCTCAAGCGCGGTGATGATGGGTGCTTCCGCCCCGGCGGTCAGCAGGTTGGCCAGATACCGGACCGGGATGCGCAACGAACGCACATCAGGCAACTCGCCCACGGTCTCGATGGCTCCGGCGTTGGCGTGGGATTGGATCGGCGACAAGGGCGGCACGTACCAGACCATCGGCAAGGTCCGGTACTCGGGATGCAGTGGAAATGCGATGCGCCACTCGACCGCCATCTTGTAGGTCGGGGAGCACTTGGCGGCATCGATCCAGGCGTCGGGAACGCCGTCGGCGCGCGCCTGCGCTGCAATTTCGGGATTGTTTGGATCGAGGAAGAGGCCGAGCTGGGCCTCGTACAGGTTCTGCGGGTCTGCGACGCTGGCGGCGCGTTCGATCCCGTCCGCATCATAAAGGAGCACGCCCAGATAGCGGATGCGTCCGACGCAGGTTT
>JASHQS010000264.1 GCA_030038995.1 Xanthobacteraceae bacterium | reverse complement strand
TTGAGCTCCTGGCTGCCGTACTGCTCGGTGAATGAGACATCGAAATTGCGCGGCGCCTGCGCCGCAAGACTCACCGTCAGCTTCTTGCCGCTGTCGTTCTTGATGCTGAGCTGATACTCGAAGCTCGACTTCGAGGTGCCGCGCAATTCGGGAAGCTGCGGGGTCAGCGTCAGCTTGGCCGGCAGATCCTTGGCGAGCGTCACCGCGATCGGCAGTTGCAACTTCGTCGAGGTGCCGGTGGCCTCGACCATGAACTTCTGGGTGCCGATCGGCGCATTCTTCGGTACATCGAGCCGCAGCGACAGCGACACGCTGGAATTGGTCGCCGCCATCGCGGCGTCGACCGGCTGGCCGCCGCCCAACAGCTTGGCGTTCCAGCCGGCGGGCGCCCCGGACACCGACAGGTCCATGCGCTCGGGCGGCATGTCGTAGTTCTGCAGCCGCAAGCTGATGTTGGTGGTTTCACCGGGGCGTACCGTGACCGCCGGATAGTCGGTCATCAGAAACAAACCCTTGACGTCCTTGGGGGCGTCTTGAGACTTGGCCGCCGGCGCAAAGACCACCGCCAAAGCCGCAAGCGCGGCGATAAATCCATATCGCATTGACGTTAGCTCCCGTGCAGAGAATTGGATTCCCGTATGCCCTTCCCTCGCCTCGCCATGGCGAGCACGAGCGATCGGGAGGACATTGTTGGTTAAATCGTGACAAAATCATGCAGACAAAGACGGCTTTAGCAAGACCTGCGCTAGAGAGCCGCAGTTTTGGCGCCGCCTGCGCGGATGCGCCGCACCGCTGGCGCAGGGCGGCCGTCCCGGACCGGGACGTGGGCCGGAATTGCCGGCGACCTTATTTGCTGAAGTCGAGCTGGATTTGCATCCGATGACCCGCACCAGTCCGATCAGCGCCGGTCTTCTGGCATTCCGCCGCCGCAGCGGGCTCGAAGTCCTGCTGGCGCATCCGGGCGGCCCGTTCTGGGCCAAGAAGGACGCCGGCGCCTGGACCATTCCCAAGGGCCTCGCCGAGCCGGGCGCCGATCTGATCGAGACGGCGCGGCGCGAGTTCACCGAGGAGACGAACCTGGTGCCAAAGGGCGAACTGATCCGGCTCAACGCCGTGGCACAGAAGAGCGGCAAAATCGTCCACGTCTGGGCCGTCGAAGCCGATTTCGATCTGACCCGGTTTGCCAGCAATACGTTCGAGATCGAATGGCCGCCGAAATCGGGACGCCGGAGCGCCTTTCCTGAAATCGATCGGATCGCCTATTTCAGCCTGCCGGCCGCACGAGGCAAAATTCTCACCTATCAGCGTCCGCTGCTGATCGAGCTCGAGCGACGCGTCGGCTGAACGCGCTTACTCGCGCAGGACGTCCGGCCAATCGACTTCGTCGTGCGGCAGCACCCCGGGTTCGCCCCGCGCCGCCTCGCGCCACTCGCGCGATGCCGGCAATGCCAAAACCGCATCCATGTAGGCGCGCGATGCCGCGCCGACTTCCACCGCATAGGTATGGAAGCGCCAGACCACCGGCGCATACATGGCATCGGCGGCACCGAACTTGCCGTAGAGAAAGGCGCCGCCGCCGCCGAATTGCGCGCGGCTTTCGTTCCAGATCGTCTCGATGCGCGCCACGTCGGCTCTCGCCGCATCATCGAGCGGGCGCGGCCGGACCGGCCGTCGGACGTTCATCGGCAGATGCCGGCGCAGTGGCAGAAAGCCGCAATGCATCTCCGCCGCCGCGGCGCGGGCGTGCGCGCGCCCCCGCGCCTGCGCCGGCCACAGGCCGGCAGCGGGAAATTTTTCCGCCAAATATTCGAGGATCGCCAGCGATTCCCAGACGCGAACCTCGCCGTCGAGCAGCACCGGGACCTTGCCGGCGCCGCTGAGCGCGCTGACCTGCGCTTTGAAGTCTGCCGCATCGAGCGGGATCACCGTTTCCTCAAAAGCGAGACCGGCGACCTTCATGGCGATCCACGGCCGCAGCGACCAGGACGAATAATTCTTGTTGCCGATGATCAACCGGAGCGCCATCGCCTGCATCCCGCCTTTCGCCGCAATCTCAAGCCGCTGCGCGAGGGCATCACGGCGCTGGAAACAATTCCTTGGTCTTACCGGTGAGTCGATAGGCGAGAAGGCCCGCCCACTCGTGCGCGGCGGTATCGGTCCGCGCCAAGCCTTCACTGAGCGAATCGAAGAAACGCGCCGCGTCGCGCGGACCGCGCGTGCGCCAATCGACCGGATAGGCTTCCACGTCAAAACCGGCGGCGCGAAACGCCGCAATGGCGCGCGGCATGTGAAAGGCCGAGGTGATCAACAGCCAGCGCTCGCCCGCTTTCGGCTGCGCCACGAGACGGGAGTAAACGGCATTCTCGATCGTATTGCGCGATTGCTCCTCGGCGGTGATCCGGTCATGCGCGACGCCGAGCGCTTCGAGTTCGCGCACCGCGAAGGGCGCTTCGAGGGCGCGCGCGGACCACATGGCATTGCTGCCGCCGCAGTAGACGATGCGCGCGTTCGGATAACGGCGCGCCAGCTCCGCCGCGACCGTGATGCGCTCGGCGGCCTCATTGAGCACCACCGTGTCGCGAAACGCCGAAATTTCGGGCGAGATGGCGCCGCCAAGGACGACGATCCCGTCGGGCGGACCGTGCGAAGCGTCCCAGGGCGGGAACCGCTGCTCCAGCGGGATCATCAGATCATTGCCAAGCGGCGACAATCCGGCGATGGCAATAAACACGAGACTGGTCACGACCAGCCAGCTGCCCAGCCGCGTGAAACGCGTGCACAACAGAACGAGGCCGACGATGCCGATCTCGATCAACAGGTTCGACGGCAGCACCAACAGACCGAGAGATTTCGACAGGGTGAAAAACATCTGCGCGCAACCGCGGGCTGGCCTTTACGACCGCGTCTTGCGCCACGCCGCGTAGCGCGCCTTGGCGTCCTCGTCCGGCGGATAGAGGCCCGGCAGCTTCACCCCCTTTTCGACTTCGCCGAACACCCAGCTCTCGTAAAGCTCATGCTCGGCGCCCTCTCGGGCGACGAAATCGACCAGCTTCTGCGGGACGACCACGGCGCCGTCGTCGTCGGCCACGATCAGATCGCCGGGAAAGACGGCGCAGCCGCCGCAGCCGATCGGCTCTTGCCAGCCGACGAAGGTTAGGCCGTTGACGGAGGCCGGCGCGGCAACGCCGGCGCACCACACCGGCAACGCGCTCGCCAGCACGCCGGCGCGGTCGCGCAGCACGCCGTCGGTGACGAGGGCCGCGACGTTGCGCTTTCGCATCCGTGCGCAAAGGATGTCGCCGAAAATGCCGGCGCTGGGCACGCCCATGGCGTCGGCGACGGCAATCACGCCCTCCGGCATCGCCTCGATCGCAGCGCGCGTCGAGATCGGGTGCGCCCAGCTTTCCGGCGTCGCCAAATCTTCCCGCGCCGGCACGAAGCGCAAGGTGAAAGCCGGACCGACCAGGCGTTCACCGCCCGGCAGCAGCGGCTTCGGCCCGTTCATCCAGCAGCGCCGGATACCCTTTTTCAGGAGCATGGTCGTGATCGTCGCGGTCGTCACCTTCCTTAGGACGTCGAACACGGCGTTGCTCATGGGCGCGTGCCTCATCAATGACAGTCATTCAAGCCGGCCTGATGCCGAGCCGCGCGTCGCGGCGCCGCAGCCAGGTGACGAACGGCACCGACAGCAGCACCATCCAGGCCTTGCCGATGATTTGGCCGAGCAAAAACTCGAGCGAGCCGAAGGCAAGCCAGAGGAAGAGGACGGAGTCGACGACAAGCCCGGCGCAGCTCGAGGCGATCACCGCGGCGATCAGCCGGCGGCGGCCGAGCGGCGTATAGACTGCGAGATCGGCAAACTCGGAGAGCAGGAAAGCCACAACGGAGGCGATAATGAGCGGGGCCGGCGCCAACAAGGCGGAAATGGCGCCGCCGCTCAGGATGGCCAAGGCCGACAGTCGGGTCCCGAGCCGCCGCTGCACCAAGTCGCGCAACACGAGGGCAACGCCGACCATCGTCACCCCGGACGGCGCCATCACTCCCGGCGCCACCGGAATGACGCAGGGGCCGTGCGGTGCGACGCAGGCCGTGCCGGCGTGGCCGATCAGCCAATTCGCCGCCGGAATGGTCAGCGCAAACAGCGCGAAAAAAACCACGCCCTCGCGGACGCGCTGTCGTTCCATCCTGGAATTCACGACGCCGCCTTCCATTTGGCGAAACCCTCCGCGCGCAGCCGGCAGGCCGGGCACTGGCCGCAGCCAAAACCCCATTGCATGCCCGTGCTCGCGGTCGCCGAGATAGCAGGTGTGGGTCTCGGCGAGAAGGCGATCGATCAGCGGCTTGCCGCCGATCGACTGCGCCAGTGCCGACGTGCCCGCCTTGTCGACCCGCATCAGCGGCGTATGCATGACAAGGCGGCGATCCAGCCGACGTGGCTCATCCTTTCAGCCAGGCGCCGATCCGCTCGACCGCCTGGTGCATGTCCGCCCGCGCGCCGGCGTAGCACAGCCGCACGAAACGGTTGCCGCGCTGCGGATCGAAATCGATGCCCGGAGTAACGGCAACGCCGGCTTCTTCCAGCATGCTTTTGGCAAACGCAAAGCTATCGGACGAAAACCGCGACACGTCGGCATAAAGATAAAACGCGCCGTCGGCCGGAAGGAACGAGTTCAATCCGGCCCGCGGCAGACCTTCGAGCAGGATGCGCCGGTTCGCTTCGTAGCCTTTGCGGATTTCTTCCAGCTCGGCGCGACCCTCGAACGCCGCTTCGGCGGCAATTTGCGACAGCGTGGGCACGGAAATCGCGAGGTTTTGCTGCAGCCGTTCGACGCTGCGCACCAGCATCGGCGGCACCACCATCCAGCCGATCCGCCAGCCGGTCATGCAGAAATATTTGGAGAATGAATTGATGACGATGCAGTCGGGCGACAGCCGCGCGGCGCATTGCGCCGGGAAGGCATAATCGAGGCCGTGATAAATCTCGTCGGAAATGACCACGATGCCGGCGTCTTCGGCGCACCGGATCAGGTCGCCAAGCGCCGCCGCGCTCAGCATCGTGCCGGTCGGGTTGGCCGGCGAGCCCACGACTACGCCTTTGAGCCGCCGGGCGCGGTGCTCGGCGAGAAGCGCCTCGCCATCGATCGACCATCGCGTCGGCGCCCCGGTTTCGATGCCGACCGGCTCGCAACCGAGCGCCGTGAGGATGTGGCGGTACGGCGGATAGCCGGGCAGCGCCACCGCGACCCGATCGCCGGCTTCGAACAGGCTCAGAAAGGCCAAGATGAAGCCGGCCGACGAGCCGGTCGTGACAACGACGCGTTGCGGATCGATGTCGAGACCGTGCCATTCTCGATAGGCATGCGCAATGCGCCGGCGCAGCGACGGAATGCCGAGCGCCTCGGTGTAGCCCAGTGGGCTGCTCGACAGTGCCGCGCGCACGGCGGCAATGGCCGGCGCTGGCGCGCCGGCGGCCGGCTGCCCCACCTCCATGTGGATGATTCGGCAACCCTGCGCCTCCAGGCGCGCGGCAGCCGCCATGACATCCATCACCATGAACGGCGACACGGCGCTGCGGGCGGACGGTTGGAGAAGCGTCCTTGCCTGGTCGAGCATCAGTTCAGCCACCGCCTGTGATCAGCCGCACCGATCGAGCCTCGCCCCCGTCCTGCCGCATTCGCCGGGTTTGTTGACGCCGCTTTCGGGGGTGTAAGCGCATTTCGGGGGTGCAAGCGTACGACCTTGTGTTGACCGCGACCGGCCCGATCCGTAGCTTGTCCCGAGCCGAGGGATCGCACCTTGCCGCAAATGATCGTCTGCCGAACTCCTAGCAAGGTGCGCCAAACGAGGCCAGCCTCCCGGGCGGTGGTGCTGGCGACGGCCTTGGCGCTTGCGTCCGGCAGCCTGCCGGCGCGGGCCCAGACCGGAGCCAATGCCGGCATGCCGATCATCCGCGACGCGGAAATCGAGCAACTCCTGCGCGACTACTCAAAGCCGATCCTGCACGCGGCAGGCTTGAGCAATCAGAACATCCACGTGGTGATCATCAACGACCGCGCCTTCAACGCGTTCGTGATGGATGCGCACCACATTTTCGTCAACGCCGGCGCGCTGATGCAGACGAAGACGCCCAACGAGCTGATCGGCGTTTTCGCCCATGAAACCGGACATATCGTCGGTGGGCACCTGTCCAAGATACGCCAGGAGCTGGCCAACGCGCAAACCACCGCGATCATCGCCATGCTGCTCGGCGCCGGCGCCGTCGCCGCGGGCGCGCATGCCGGCAACGTCGACATCGGCAATGCCGGCATGGCGATATTCAGCGCGCCGCAATCCTACGTGATGCATTCGCTGCTGGCCTATCAGCGCGCCCAGGAGGACTACGCCGACCGCGCCGGGGTGAAGTTCCTGACCATGACCGGACAGTCGGCCAAGGGCATGTATGACGTATTCAAGCGCTTTGCCGACGAGACGATGTTCGAATCGCAATACATCGATCCGTACGCGCAAAACCATCCGATGCCCCAGGAGCGCATGGCCGCCTTGGAGAATCTCGTCCACACGCAATACTGGGACAAGAAGGACCCGCCCGAGTTGCAATTCCGGCACGACATGATGCGGGCCAAGCTTTTCGGCTACATGGACCGGCCCGGCGAAGTGTTGCGGCGCTACCCGCAATCCGACACCAGCCTTCCGGCGCGCTACGCCCGCGCTATTTCCACCTACCGCTATGGCGATCTTCGTGACGCGATCGCGCGAATCGACGATTTGATCCGCGCCAAGCCCGACTATCCCTACTTCTACGAGCTGAAGGGTCAGGCGCTGCTCGAGGCCGGCCACGCGGCGGAAGCGATCCCACCGCTGCGGCGCGCCGTGCAACTCGCGCCCGACCCGGCGCTCATTCAAATTGCGCTCGGTCAGGCGCTGATCGCCACGGGCAATCCAAAGATGGCGGACGAAGCCATTCGGCTGTTGCGCGCCGCGCTGATCAAGGAGCCGGAAGCCGCCGACGCCTACACCCAGCTGGCAATGGCCTATGGCCGCAAGAACGACCTCGCCAACGCTGATCTCGCCTCGGCCCAGGCCGCGTTTGCCCGCGGCGACAACAAGACGGCGCGCGAGCTTGCCGCACGGGCCAAGCAGCGCTTTCCGATCGGCTCGCCCGGATGGGTCAGGGCCGACGACATCGTTGCATTTAACAAGAACGTGAAGACGAATCCGCTGCTAATCGGTCAATAATGCCACAAAGGATGATCCGCATGAGCTTGATTCCACGCCTTGTCATTCCGCTGGCGGCGGCGACGCTTGTCGCACTGCCGGCAGCGGCGCCGGCGCAAACGTTTTCGCCTGCGCAGCAGAAGCAGATCGAGAGCATCGTCAAGCAATACCTTATTCGTCATCCGAGCGCTCATCGATACGCCGTGTACGTTCACCGGAGAACACCTCCTGGCCTTCTCCGGTACCATCACGTCAGTCGTCAGTCACATGCCAAAGTTCGACATCGGGTGGTTTTGGGCGTGCAACAGAACATCCAACCTGGCGGACAGCAGAGCCCGGCGACATCACCAGCCCAAACGTTTTCTGCAGATCAACGGCAACAGATCGGGACCATCATTAAGGAATACCTCGTCGCTCATCCTGAGGTACGCCAGAACCCGACCGCATCACCAACCCAAACTTTCTCGGCGGATCAACGGCAACAAATCGGCGGCATCGTTAAGGACTACCTCGTCGCTCACCCCGAAGTAAACCAGAACTCGGCTGTATCACCAGCCCAAACGTTTTCTGCTGATCAACGGCAACAGTTCGGGGGCATGATTAAGGACTACCTCGTCGCCCATCCCGAGGTGCTCCAGGACGCGATGGCGGCGCTCGACAAGCAGCAGAAAGACACCGAAGCGCAGCAGGTGCGCGCCACGATCATGGCCAATAACGCCACGCTATTCAACTCGCCGCATCAGGTGGTGCTCGGCAATCCGCACGGCAAAGTCGAGGTGGTGGAATTCTTCGATTACAACTGCGCGTTCTGCAAGCATGCGCTGCCTGATATGCTCAAGCTCCTGGACACCGATCACGACCTCAAATTCGTGCTCAAGGAATTTCCGGTTCTGGGTGAGGGCTCGGTGGAAGCCGCCCACGTCGCGGTCGCCGCGCGCATGCAGGATCCGACCGGCGCCAAATACATCCTGTTTCACCAGAAACTTCTCGGCGGCCGCGGCGTGGCCGACAAGGCGCGCGCGCTCGCCGTCGCCAAGGAAGTCGGCTTCGACATGGCGCGCATCCAACGCGATATGGCGAGCCCGGAAGTCAACACCACGATCGCCGAGGACATGAAGCTTGCCGACGCGTTGGGCGTAAACGGCACGCCCAGTTACGTAGTCGGCGACGAGCTCGTGGTCGGCGCAGTCGGCTTCGACGAGTTGAAAAAGAAGATCGACGCGTTGCAGAATTAGCAAGCCGCCGCCGCCGGCTCGACTTTCCGGTCTTAAGGCGTACGGCGACCACGGCGGCGCATTTCGGCCGCCGCAAAGCCATGCCTGCCGGCTTCCCCTTTGCCATCGCGTTCCCTATAAACGAACCGCCATAGGGGATGCGGTGCGGCGGGCGTGCGCCGGCGCCGATTTCGCCCGGCGCGGTGCGCGAGATGCCGAAAACCGTTTATGTTCTCAACGGCCCGAACCTCAATCTGCTCGGCGCGCGTGAGCCCGACCTGTACGGCCGCGCCACACTCGCCGACGTGGAAAAGCTCTGCCGCGCCGCGGCGCAGCGCTTCGGGCTTGCGGTCGAATTTCGCCAATCCAACCACGAGGGCGAGATCGTCGATTGGATTCAAGAAGCCCGCGCCGAAAAGGCCGCCGGCCTCATCATCAATCCGGCCGGCCACACGACCACGTCGGTCGCCATCCTCGACGCTTTGCACACCATGGAGGCGCCTGTCATCGAGGTACACATCACCAACATCCACGCCCGCGAGTCTTTCCGCCGGCACTCGTACGTGTCGCGTGTGGCGCGGGCTGTGATCTGCGGCTTCGGCATCGAAGGCTACGCTCTTGCCGTTACCGGCCTTGCTGCCCTGATCGGCGCCACGGGTCGCAAGGGTTGATCGTGGCGCGCAAGCCGGAAAGCCCACCGCAACTGCCCGCCATCGATCACGATGTGATCCGGGAACTGGCGAAGCTGCTCGACGAAACTTGGCTTACTGAGATTGCGATCGAAC
>JASHQS010000263.1 GCA_030038995.1 Xanthobacteraceae bacterium | reverse complement strand
GGCGTCCTCGGCAAGGAAATTTATGCCGCGGCCGACGCCGTGCTGCACAAATCCAAGCTGCACAATCACGTTCATTTTCTGGCGCACGGCATGGGCCTTGTCAGTCACGAGGCGCCGCGGCTGACCAGTAGCGGCCCGGTGCCCTACGATGCCTACGATGCCGACCGGCCGCTCGAAGCCGGCATGGTGGTCTCGGTCGAAACCACGCTGCAGCACCCGCGCCGCGGCTTTATCAAGCTCGAAGACACGGTGGCAGTCACGCCGAACGGCTTTGCAGTCTACGGCGACCGCGCCCGCGGCTGGAATCGCGCCGGCGGCGGCTGATCTCTTGATCGCGCGGCAGCCGCGACCGTGCGGCTTCGCTTGTGATCGATGCCGCTAAAGCGGCTCTGCCGATCCTCGGCTTCGCCGCGCAGCTTGTACATGTAGCCGAAGCAGACGAGGCCGGCTAAGATCCAGGACGCGCCGGCGACGACGAAAATCGCCGAATCGACGCCTGGCCACACCTTGACGATGAGGGCGCAGGTGATGCCCCATCCGGTCAGTATGACGAATGCGCGCGGCAGTACGTAAGTCATGATTCGCGCCCTTTGTGTTCGGCGCGCGATGTGTTGCGACAGCGTTAACGAGCGGTTAAGCGATTTCGCTGCCGGATGCTGCCGGCCGGCATGGCAGGAGAACGATCGTGGGCAACGCTCGACGGTTCTTAGGTGCGAATGTTTTGCTGGCGACGGTTGTGTTATCCGCCGCTGCAAGCGCCGAGCGCGCGCACGATGCCCTCGAGTCCGTCGCGGCACAGCGTGGGCGACCGGGCATCATCGTTGCGCAAACATTTCATGCTCCGCCGGGGGTGCCGAATTCGAGCAACGTGGGCGGCTCATCAGACGGTTCGCACGCGCCGCCGTCAGTGCCGGACTTCAGCGGCTCCGGTGGCTCGTCAGCCGGTTCGCACGCGCCGCCGCCAGTGCCGAACCTCAGCGGCTCCGGTGGCTCGTCAGCCGGTTCGCACGCGCCGCCGTCGGTGCCGGACTTCAGCGGCTCGGGAGGCTCATCGGGTATCTCCCATGCTGCGCCGCCGGTGCCGAGCGAATCCGGTTCCGCGCACGCGGCGCCGGGGCTGCCGAGCCTGAGCAGCGGTGCCGGCAATTCGCCCGAGCAATCGCACGCGCCGCCGGCGGTGCCCAATGCGGGGGGCGCTTCGCATGCCGCTCCGGGCGTGCCGATGATGGGCCGTAACCCTTAAGCCGTGCACGCCAGGCTGCGAGAATTAGTACGCGCGACGCGCGTTTCGAACCGCGCTGCGCCGGCTATGAGCACCAGCTCGCCATGTCACTCGACGCAGCCGCCGATCGGCTTCTTGCAGACAAAGCCGTTATTGCGGCAGCGCTGCGAGGCCGCTTCTTCGGTGTCGCCCGACGCCCAGCCGGCCCGGTTGGTGGTGTGGCCGGTGGTGATGTAGACGCAGCCGAAGTCCCAGGCGCCGGTCGATTTGCACGTCGTGCCGCCGGCATCGCGGCACGCCTGGATGGCGCTCGTTCGGGCGTCTTCTTCGGTCGACCTGGTGCCCGAATAGCCGATGGCGACGTGGACGCGGCCGTGCACGCGCCAAACCGAAGAGGCAATCGCGTTCCATCGCTTCTCCGGGGGCGGTGGCGGAGGCGGCGGCGGCGGAGCTGCCGCCTGCAAGCGATTCGCCGCGGACAACGCGCTCGCCGGCGGCGGCGACGCGCGGGCAGCTTCGGCCACGCGCTGCACATCGGGATTGCCGGACGCGATCCGGGCGACCGCGTCGGCGTCGATCTTGTCGGCGATGCTGTAGTCGAGAATGGCTTTGTCCTGGTCGCCCTGCCGGAACTCCGCGAGCGCCCGGCTCACGTAAGCGACGACGTTGCGCGGCGTGAGCTTGATCGCCTCCGTGTAATCGGCGATAGCGCGCTCGACATTGCCCTGCGCCAGGTACTGCGCGGCGCGATACACGTAGGCGTCGGCGCGGTTTTGCGGCGACTCGCTTTCGTCCGGGATGATGTTGCTGCAGGCCGGAATGGCGATGGCGGCATCCTTCGACTGGCAGCCGTTCCAATCCTGCTGGCTTGCTCCGAGTGCCGGCGCCCCCAGTAATGCTCCAAAGCTCAAAGCGACGAGGAATTGACAGCCCCTCACGACCATTGCCCCCTTTTGTTGAGCCGCGGATGCAACGAGGCTATCACCAAGGGGGTGCGGCGTGAAGACACGCGTTATGGACTGACACGCGCTACGGACAGACGCCTGATGACACGCCCTGCCGGCGCGCTCGGGCGCAGCGCATCGACACAGACTTCAAGCCGAGCGCGCCCCGAACAATCGATTTCGCCGAACTGCCGCATGGTCGACAGCGCACGCGGCCTGCAGACAGGTGGCTCCCCGGGCCGGATTCGAACCAGCGACCAACCGGTTAACAGCCGGTTGCTCTACCGCTGAGCTACCGGGGACCAGCTCCTAGATAGGATATAACATCATGCCCAGTAAAGGGTTTCGCCCGTCGCTATGCGGACGATGGCCGCGTTTCCGGAGCTGTCACGGGTGAGTGGTCAAGCGGCTCGCTATGGTTTCACAGTCGCGCAATTCCCGGCTGGGCATGTTTACGGCTGCAGCATCCGGCTTCGTGGCGCTGCGATTTTCCGCACCATGTCGGCTTACTTCGCGAGAAGCTCAGCGCGTCATCAGCGCCGGTCGATCTAAATCGCAAGTCCAGGAAGTGTTTTTGCCGCCGCAGCCAATCTGATAAGTATGCGTCTGAATAGACGTTGAGCCATGGGGAGGAGGGCCAATGCGCGCGCTGGAAAAATACAAAAAATACATCTGCGTTTTTTTCATCGTGGCGCGAGGCAGGGCGCGAGCCGCCGCAACCGGCTTTTGCGCTCGGTCAAGGCGCGGATCTGCCGCGAGAGGGCGCATCGGTGCCGGCAAGAGCCTGGCGCTCGTTTCGTTGGCGGCTTGCGCCGCCATTTTTCTCCTCACCGGCGCCTATGCTCAGTCGGGCAAAGCCGGGTCGGGATCGGAAGGCATCGGACCGGCGAGAAGCGTCCACCGGCACATCTTGCCAAGACGGGCTGGGCGGCGAATGACCGGGCAATGCCGGATGCTGAGTCAGGAGGCTTGCTACCCGCACTGCAATTTGGCGCAGCGCCAGAGCAACATGCGCCGATGGAATGAATGCATGAGGAGAAAGCGCATTCCGGGCTGGGCGCCGCTGCCAATGCCGACCCGGTAGCGCATGGTGCTTGGCGGGCGGCCTCGCGGTTAGGCCGAGCACGGCAAACTTGCTTTGCTTGGCGCGTGCTTTGCTTGGCGCG
>JASHQS010000262.1 GCA_030038995.1 Xanthobacteraceae bacterium | reverse complement strand
CGCATCTCGAGTACCAGATCGCTCTGGAGCAGCGCGGCGTGCTCTTTGCGTCCGGCCCGCTCGCCGACGCCGAGCGCCCGCCGCAGGGCGAAGGCTTGACCATTCTGCGCGCGGCGAGCGCCGCCGAAGCGCGCGCCATCGCCGAAGCCGATCCGTTTTTCAAAAACGGCCTGCGCACGTTCGAGCTCAAGGAGTGGACCATAATGGAGGGCATGCTCGGCTTGCGCGTCGATTTTTCCGATCAGACCATCGACGTGGCATAGGGGAGGGGCGCGGGCGCGGGAGACGTTCATGGAAACCATCGGCTTTGTCGGTCCGGGCAAGATCGGACTGCCGATCAGCGAGCACCTGGTCAAAAGCGGCCGCCGCGTGGTCGGCTTTCGCCGCTCGTCGCTTGCCGAATTCGAAAAGATCGGCGGGGTGCCGGCGCGCTCGGCCGCCGAAGTCGGCGCCGCAGCCGACATCGTGTTCTCGTGCCTGCCTTCCAGCGAGGCGCTCGACGACGTGGTGCAGGGGCCGCGTGGGCTCGTCAACAGTGCACGGCGGGGCCAAATCGTCGTCGAGCTGGGCTCCCATCCGGTGCCGGACAAGGAACGCCAGGTCGAGGCGCTTGCGCAGAGGGGCGCGATCTTCATCGACGGCGAAGTGTCCGGCACGCCCGGCATGGTGCAGGCCAGAAAGGGCGTGATCTATCTTGCCGGCGATACCGAAGCCTGCAAAAAGATCGAGCCGGTGGTTTCGGCGTTTGCCGAAACATGCCTCTATTTCGGCAAGTTCGGTGCTGCGAGCCGGGTCAAGCTGGTCAACAATCTTCTGGTGGCGCTCAACATCGCGGCGACCGCCGAAGCGATGGCGCTCGGGCTCAAAGCCGGCGTCGACGTGCCGTTGATGATCAAGGCGATCGCGAGCGGCAGCGGCGGCTCGACGCAATTCGGCATCCGCGCGCCGTGGATGGCGGAGCGGCGCTTTACACCGGCGCAGGGCACGGTGCCGGCGCTGCAGCATTATTTCGACATGATCGGCGACTTCGCCGAGGCCGTCGGCGTGGCGACGCCGATGCTCGAGCGCGCGATAGCCTTGTACGACCGCTTCGTCGCCATGGGCTTTGGCGAATACGACGTGGCCAAAATGGTCGACGTCATCGGCGCGCTGCCGCGCGCGAAGCAATCCGAGAAATAGGAGTATCCGATGATCCGCGTCAGCAAGATCGCCCACGCCAGCTACGAGACGCCCGATCTCGACCGGCAGACCGAGTACTATACCGAAATCCTCGGGCTCACCGTCGCGGCCAAGGAAAAGGACACCGTCTATCTCGCCTCCACGGTCGATCATCATGCTGTGGTGCTGCGCAAGGGCGCCAGCGCGCAATGCACGCGCATCGGCTTCCAGCTTGCTCCCGATGCCGATCTCGGCGCATTCGAGAAACAGGTCGCTGGCCACGGCATCAAGACCGAGCGCAGGAAAGATCCGGAACCGTCGATCTCCGACATGCTGGTGTTTGCCGACCCCAAGGGCACGATCATGGAGGTGTTCAAGCGCGACGCCTTTTCGCACCAGAAATTCGCCGAGAAGGGCATCGTGCCCTACAAGCTCGGCCACGTCGCCTTCCACGTCACCGACGTAAAGCGCACGACCAAGTTCTATTGCGACGTGCTCGGCTTCCGTGAATCCGATTGGATGGGCGATTTCTTCTCGTTCCTGCGCTGTGGGCCGGATCATCATACCATCAATCTGATGCAGACCGGCTCCAACCGCCATTTCCACACCGCCTTCGAGTTGCGTGACTGGGCGCACATGCAGACGGCGTGCGATTTCCTCAGCCGCCACGGCTACAAGCTGCTATGGGGGCCGGGCCGCCACGGCATCGGCCACAATCTGTTTGCCTATCACCGCGCGGCGAACGGGCTGATCACCGAAACCTTCGCCGAGCTCGACCGTATGAACGAGGAGCTCGGCTATTTCGAGCCGCGGCCGTGGCACCGCGACAACCCGCAGCGCCCGAAAGTCTGGGCCAAGGACCCCTCGGCGTCGAATCTTTGGGGCATCATGCCGCCCGACGAGATGCATCACTGACGCAGGAGCAAAAACACCGACTCGTTTTCGGCGGAGTGAGGGACGCGGAAAGCTCGATCAGCCGCGTTTACGCGCCGACTTTCGCTTGTCGCGGCGCGCCGCCTTCCTGACCCGGCAACCGGCGCACTGGCAGCCGCCGGTCTGCATGAAATAGCCGAGATATTCTTCGCCGTAATCGTAAGTGATTTCCTCGCCCGGCGAGATGGTGCGCAGCGCCCGGATCACGATCTTGCTGTCCCGGATGACGGGTGTCGCATTGGGCCAGCACGAATGGTTGATGTAGCGCGCCACGTTCGAGCGCGCCGAGCCGTCGATGGTCCACTTGCTGTTCAGCTCGAACATGTAGCGCGCGCCGCGTGCCTCGCGGCGGTCGGCCTCTTCGTTGGGCAGGCGCGGGCCCCGATAGGTGGCGATGTAGGCGCCGCGCTTGATCCGCTTGACGGCAAACAGGCCAAGGCCGGTCGTCGAACGGCCGATGCGGAAAAAAGGAAACGACATGGTGTTGCGATTAGCCGCGGCAGCGCGTTTTGTCATCCCTTTTTGCGGCTGTCCACATCCATGACCAAAGCGACATTCTCGACTCGGCAGCGCATGGCATTGCCTTGCACGCCGGTCGCGCTAGGGTGCAGCCGGCTGCCGAACGATGGAGAGGAAACGATGAACGCCGACGCCAAGAAGACCGTGCTGCGTATGATCCCGTACGGGATCTATGTGCTCACCGCGGACGACGGCAGCGGCAATATCGCGGCGGCGACGGTGAACTGGGTGACGCAGACCGCGTTCGCGCCGCCGCTCGTGGTGGCCGCGGTCAAGACCGATTCCGGCGCCTACAAGGTGGTGAAGGCGGCAAAGGCGTTTGCCCTCAACATGCTCGGCAAGGAGCACAAGGGCGTGGCATTCACCTTCTTCAAGCCGACGAACGTGAGCGAGGGCAAGCTGAGCGGCCAGCCCTACCGCAAAGGCTTGACCGGCGCGCCGCTCCTTACCGAAGCGCCCGGAGCGGTCGAATGCCGCGTCGTCACAATCGTCGAGCAGGGCGATCATCACATCGTGGTCGGCGAAGTCGTCGAGGCGCACCTCAAGGCGCCGCTGTCCGGCCGGCCCGATGCCGCGATCCTGGAGATGAAGGACCTCGGCGACAACGTGTTCTACGGCGGTTAGGGGCTGCGGCAGAACCATGCGAACCGTAACGGTGGAAGAGCATTTTGCGCATCCGGAATTTTTCGACGGGCCGGGGCGCGCGTTCAAGGAGCAGGCCAAATCCGGGCCGCGCGGCGCCAGGCTGTTCGAGCAGATCGCCGAGGTCGGCGCCAGGCGCTTGGCCGAGATGGACGCTGCCGGCATCGATATGCAGGTGCTGTCGCTGCAATATCCCGGCACCGAGCAATTGGAGGCGGCCGAGGCGCTCGCGGTGGCGCGCGCCGCCAACGACTTTTTGGCCGACGTGGTGAAACGGCATCCGACGCGCTTTGCCGGCTTTGCGGCGCTGCCCACCGCGGCGCCCGACAAGGCCGCCGCCGAACTGCAGGCTCGCGCGCGCGCCGGCTTCAAGGGCGCCATCATCAACGGCCACAATCGCGGCCGCTACCTCGACGACAAGTTCTACTGGCCGATTCTCGAGTGCGCGCAAGCCCTCGACCTGCCGATCTACCTGCATCCGACGCGGCCGCCGCGGCCCGTCATCGAAGCGTCCTACGGCGGCTTGGCGCCGGAGGTGAGCTGGATGCTGTCCGGTCCCGGCTGGGGCTGGCATATCGAGACCGCCCTTCATGTCATTCGGCTCATTCTCGGCGGCGTGTTCGACCGCTTTCCCAGATTGCAGGTGGTGGTCGGCCACCTCGGCGAGGGTCTGCCGTTCATGCTGCCGCGGCTCGATATCAATCTGGCGCCGGCGCTGACCAAGCTGAAGCGTTCGCTCGGCGAGTATCTGCGGCAGAACGTGCACTACACGTTCAGCGGCTTCTTCTTCCCGGCGGCCTTCCTCGATCTGCTGCTCGAAGTCGGCGTCGAGCGCATCATGTTTTCGGTCGATTATCCGTACGGCTCGATGGCGCGGGGCCGCGCCTTTCTGGAGCAGCTTCCGGTCATCGCCGCCGATCGCGAGCGCATCGCCCACGGCAATGCCGAGCGGCTGTTCAAGCTGCAGGGATCGTAGCCCGGATTGCGCGACGCGCAATCCGGGAGCGGCGATGCGGTCCTTGGTGTGGCCCCGGGTTTCGCCGCGCTCAAGCCGGGCTACGCCGCGCTATTCCGCGGCTTGCATGTCGACGGCATCGAGGAAGCCGCCGGCCTGGCGTCGCCATAGTGCAGCGTAGTGGCCGCCGCGCACGATCAGTTGGCGATGGCTGCCCTGCTCGACGATGCGGCCGTGCTCGATCACGACCAGGCGATCCATCTGCGCGATGGTGGACAGCCGGTGCGCGATGGCGATCACCGTCTTGCCGCTCATCAACGTGCCGAGGCTCGATTGGATCGCGGCCTCCACTTCGCTGTCGAGCGCCGAGGTTGCCTCGTCGAACACCAGGATCGGCGCGTCCTTGAGAATGACCCGCGCGATGGCGACGCGCTGGCGCTGGCCGCCGGACAGCTTGACGCCGCGTTCGCCGACATGGGCGTCGTAGCCGCGGCGCTTCTGCCAATCCTCCAGTTCGAGAATGAAATCGTGGGCGTGAGCGAGCCTGGCGGCGCGCACGATCTCCTCGTCGCTCGCTTCCGGGCGGCCGTAGCGGATGTTGGCGCGGATCGAGCGGTGCAACAGCGAAGTGTCCTGCGTCACCACCGAGATCTGCGCGCGCAGCGATTCCTGGGTCAGGCGGGAAATATCCTGGCCGTCGATCAGGATGGCGCCGCCTTCGAGCGGATAAAAGCACAGCAGCAGATTGATCACCGTCGATTTGCCGGCGCCGGAACGGCCGACCAGTCCGATCTTCTCGCCGGGTTCGATGGTCAGGTTGAAATCCTGCAGCACGCCGATCTCGCGGCCATAGCCGAAGCTGACGTTTCTGAATTCGATGCGGCCGGTGCGCACCTTGAGCGGCCGTGCGTCGGCGGCGTCAGGCAGTTGCAGCGGCTGGGCGATGGTGATCATGCCATCCTGCACCTCGCCGATGTCCTCGAATATCTCGGTGATGCGCATGGCGATTTGCCGCGACATGTTGGTGAGCTGCAGGCTCAACGGCAGCACCATGGCGATGGCGCCGACCTCGACGGCGCCGTAGCGCCAGAGCACGAGCGCGAGCGCTCCCGAGCCGGCGATCAAGAGCGCGTTGAGCACGTCGAGCAGCGCGCCGAACGCGGTGAGCAGCCGCTGCGAAGCCAGGAACAGGCCGATGTGGCCATCGACCGCGTCGCGCACGTATTCGTCTTCCTGGTGCGCGCGGGCGAACAGCTTGACGGTGACGATGTTGGTATAACTGTCGACGATGCGCCCCATCAGCGTCGAACGGGCGATCGAGCTCTGCTTCGAGCGCTCGCGCATACGCGGCACGAAATAGACGAGCAGCGCCGCATAGGCGGAAAACCACAGCAGGATCGGCGCCGCCAGCCAGCGATCCGCGCTCGCGGTCAGCGCCACCGCGGAGGCGCCGTACACCAGGATGTACCACACCGTGGTGATCGTGGCGGTCAGCGTCGAGCGCACCGAGCGCCCGATCTGCATGACGCGGTTGGAGATGCGGCCGGCGAAATCGTTCTGAAAGAACGCCCAGCTTTGGCGCACCACGTGCCAATGCGACTGCCAGCGAATGAGCCCGGTAAACGGCGCGGCGATGGCCTGATTGGTGATCAGATAGCGCGTCAGCGTCACTGCCGGACGCACGATCAGCACCACGATCGCCATGCCGACAAGCCACGGCCAGCCGGCGGCGACAAAGCGTTCCGGCGGGAGCTTCGTCACCATGGTGACGACGCGGCCCATGAACCACGGCACCGCGCTGTCGCCGAGCGCGACCAGGAGCTCGACCACGAACAAAGCCACGAACAGCCACTTCGCCTGGCGGGCAAAGTGCCACAGGAAGCCGACCAGCGAGGCGGGCGGTTGCGGGCTTTCGGGGACTGCGGTCGGCGTCAGGAATCGTTCGAAAAGGGCAAACATTTTCGGATGGTTACAGGGCTCCCATGGGCGGCGTCAATCGCCGGTCGGCGGGCTTGCGGCAGCCCGCGCGGCGGCGCGTCGCAATGGCGTTTCCGGCCTTTTCGCCCGGCATGGCGCGTGTCATCGTTCGCGCCCTGGCCAGGACAGCCAAAGAGGAAACGCCCATGCGAAAACTCACGCTCGCGCTGGCGCTGATCGCCAGCTTATGCGGCGGCGCCATCGCGCAGGCGCAGACCTATCCGTCGCGTCCGATCACGCTCTTGGTCGGCTTCCCGCCCGGCGGTCCGACCGACGCGCTGGCGCGCCTGCTCGCCGACGCCATGGGCCGCACGCTCGGCCAGGCGGTCGTCGTCGAGACGGTCAGCGGCGCCTCCGGCACGATCGCGACCGGGCGTGTGGTCCATGCGGCTCCCGACGGCTACACGATCGGCATCGGCAACTGGACGAGCCATATCGGCTCGCCGGCGGTCTACAAGCTCGATTACGACGTGCAAAAGGATCTGCAGCCGATTTCGCTGTTGGCCTACTCGCCGCTGTGGATTCTGGGCAAAGAGGCCTTGCCGCCCAACAATGCGACCGAACTGATCTCCTGGCTCAAGGGGCGCAACGCGGCGGTCACTTTCGGCACGGTCGGCACCGGCAGCGCCGCGCAGCTCGCGGCCGTGTCGTTCGCCAACGCGATCGGCGTCAAGTTCCAATACGTGCCGTATCGCGGCGCCGGCCCGGCGATCCAGGACCTGCTCAGCGGCCAGATCGACCTGTCATGCCTGGAGGCGTCGGCGACGCTGCCCTACGTGCAGACCGGCAAGTTCAAGGCCTATGCGGTCATGGCCGAACAGCGCTGGTCGAAGTCGCCCAACACGCCGACGGCGATCGAAGCCGGCGCGCCCGGCGTGAGCCTGCCGTTCTGGCACGGGCTGTGGACCACCGCCGGAACGCCGCAAGCCGTCGTCGATAAGCTCGATGGCGCGGTCAAGACCGCGCTTGCCGATCCCGGCGTGCGGCAGCGGCTCGATACGCTCGGCCAAGTCATCTTTGCGCCCGCGCAGCAGAACCCCGCGGCGCTCGCGGCCTACGTGAAGGCCGAGACCGACAAGTGGTGGCCGATCATCAAGGCCGCCGGCATCAAGTCGCAGTAGACGCCACGTCATTCCGGGGCCGAGCGAAGCGAGGAGCCCGGAATCCATAACCCCAGCATCCATAACCCCAGCGCAGGGGATATGGATTGCGGACTCGCCGCGTCGCGGCGATCCGCAATGACCATTCACGTTACTCCCCGCTGCGCCGTGCCTTGACGGCGATCGCCACCAGCGCGCGCTCGGCGATGGTAGCGGCAAGCGCGCTGTTGCGCCGCGATTCCAGAACCGCTTCGGCAAGCTCCGCCATGGCGGCGAGGAGACGCCGCGCGGTCCACAGATTGAGCGCCGCCTCCACGGATTTTCTGCGGCGGAACTGTGCCGGCGGCAGCGCGGTGTCGACGGAAAAATTCTCGCCCGTCTCGATCGCGCTGCGCCACCGGTGCAGCTGCGCGACTTGGCGCTGCGCGGCGAAGAAAATCGATCCGGCCGGCGTGCCGGCGGTGCGCGCCTTGGCGAGCTCTCTTTCGAGCTCGGCAGGTCTGCCGGTGAAGGCCGCATCGACGATGTCGTCGAGCGCCAGCGAAGACGCGTCGGAGACGATCGCGGCAACGTCCTCGACGGACACCTGCTGTTCGCCGCGCGCATAGAGCGCGAGCTTGTGCAGCTCGTTACGCGAGGCGGCGCGGTCGCCGCCGAGGAGCGGCACCAGCATGGCGCGCGCGTCGGCCGCCAGCGTGAGCCCGGCGCCGCGCATGGCGTCGTCGATCAGCCAGGCGCGCGCCCGCTCGTCGTCGGCGTAGCAGGGCAGCGCCGCGGCGTTCCTGGCCCGCTCGACGAGCGTGCGCAGCGGCGCATTGCGGCGCAGATCGCCGGCCTCGATCACGACGCGGCATTCGCAATTGGGTAGAGCGAGCAGCGCCTCGACGGCAGGCGTGATGTTGCGGCTGCCGGCCTTGACCCACACCGCGCGCCGGCCGCCGAACAGCGGAATGGTCTGCGCCTCTTCGACCAGCCGCGACGGCGCGGCCGAAAGCTCTTCGCCCTCCAGGCGCGCCAGCGCGAACGGATCGTTCGGATCGTCCACCGCACGCTTGATAAGCGCATTGACGCGCTCGCTGACAAGCCCGGCATCCGGACCGAACACCAGCACCACCGGCTGCGCCGGATCGGGACGGGCGACGAAGGCATCGACTTCTGACGGCCTGATGGCGACCATGAGCTAAGCGCTTTCGCACATATGCGCCGTTTCCCGGATGCGGCGCAGCGCGCAGCGGTGCGCCGCCGATCCGGGATCGTTGCAAACTCCGTGTTCTTTACGATCCCGGGTCTGCAGCGCACCACCCTCGGGTCGCGCGAAGCGCGCCCGAGGGTGAGCTTGTCCCCGGGCCCGCGAAGCGCGGATCCGGGGATGCTGCGCTGCGCCCGGGAACCGCGTCTTACGCCACCACGTTGACGATGCGCTTGGGCACGATGATCACCTTCTTGGGCGTCTTGCCGTCGAGCGTCTTTTTGACCGCATCGAGGGAGAGAACCGCGGCTTCGATTTCGGCATTGCCGGCATCGCGCGGCACCGCGACTTCGGCGCGCTTCTTGCCGTTGATTTGCACCGGCAGCGTGATCGTGTCCTCGATGAGCAACTCGCGCTGCAGCGCGGGCCACGGCGCCTGCGCCACCAGCGTGTCGTGGCCGAGCGCCGCCCAGCATTCTTCGGCGAGGTGCGGCATCATGGGAGCGAACAGCTGCACCAGGATGTCGGCTGCTTCGCGCATCGCCCAGCGCAGGTCGGCGGCGATCTCTTGCGCGGCGATGTCGCCGATCGCCACGGTCAGCGCATTGGCAAACTCGTGGATGTGCGCCACGCAGACGTTGAAGTGCAGCTTCTCGACATCGTCGCCAACCGCGGCCAGCGCCTGATGCGTTGCCTTGCGCAGCGCGGTGGCGGCCGAGGAAAACTGCGCCGGGCGTTCGGCCGGCGCGCCGCCGCCGATCTCGCCCGCCTCATTGACCAGCCGCCACAGCCGCTGCACGAAGCGCGCCGCGCCCTGCACGCCCTGCTCGGTCCAGATCACCTCGCGGTCCGGCGGCGAGTCCGACAGCACGAGCCATCGCGCGGTATCGGCGCCGTAGCTCTGCACGATCTCGACGATGCCGACGGTGTTGCGCTTGGACTTCGACATCTTCTCGAGCGGCCCGATCTCCACCGCCTCGCCGGTAGCGGCAAGTGTGGCGCGGCGACGCTCGCCTTCGCTCGTGATCTTCACTTCCGCCGGCGTGATCCAGTCGCCGTCAGCCTTGCGGTAGGTTTCGTGCAGCACCATGCCTTGGGTGAACAGGCCGGCGAACGGCTCGTCGCAGCCGACGTGGCCGGTCTTTTGCATCGCGCGCATGAAGAAGCGGCTGTAGAGCAGATGCAAAATCGCATGCTCGATGCCGCCGATATAGATGTCGACCGGCATCCAGGCGTTGGCGATGCGCGGATCGTCCGGCGCGGCGGCGTTCGTCGGATCGGTGAAGCGGACAAAATACCAGGACGAGTCGACGAAGGTGTCCATGGTGTCGGTTTCGCGCCGCGCGTTTTTGTTGCCGCATTGCGGGCAGGCCACTTTCCCCCAGGTCGGATGGTGATCGAGCGGATTGCCCGGCCGGTCGAAGCTCACGTCCTCCGGCAGCGTCACTGGCAAGTCCTGTTCCGGCACCGGCACGATGCCGCAGGCCTCGCAATGGATGATCGGGATCGGGCAGCCCCAATAGCGCTGCCGCGAAATGCCCCAGTCGCGCAGCCGGTAGTTGACCCGGCGTTCGGCGACCGGGCGATCGCCCGCGGCCGCCGTGCCGGGCGCGGTTGCCTTGCCCGCTTGCGTCTTCGCCAGGGGGCGCGTCGCCTTCTCCAGCCGCCGCGCGACCTCCTCTTTGGCTTCCGTGCTCGTCATGCCATCGAGGAAGCGCGAATTGATCATGCGGCCGTCGCCCTCATAGGCCGTGTCGGTGATGGCGAAGGTTTTCGCATCTTGGCTGGGCGGGCACACCACCGGCACATTGCCCAGCCGGTATTTGTTGACGAAGTCGAGGTCACGCTGGTCGTGCGCCGGGCAGCCGAAGATAGCCCCGGTGCCGTAGTCCATCAGGATGAAGTTCGCCACGTAGACCGGCAGCTTCCATGACGGGTCGAACGGATGGATTGCCTTGATCCCGGTGTCGAAACCGAGCTTTTCCGCTTTGTCGATGATTTCCTGCGCGGTGCCATGGCGTTTGCACCCGGCGATGAATGCCGCGAGCTTCGGATTTTTCTGCGCCGCGGCTAGAGCCAGCGGATGATCGGGCGCGAGCGCCATGAATCGGGCGCCGAACAGCGTGTCGGCGCGGGTGGTGAAAATTTCCAGCTCGTTCTCGCCGTTCGGCGTGGATCTTTCATCGAGCGCGAACCGGATCAGCAAGCCCTCCGAGCGGCCGATCCAGTTCTTCTGCATCAGGAGCACTTTTTCCGGCCAGCGGTCGAGCCGGTCCAGCGAGTCGAGCAGGTCCTGCGAATAATCGGTGATCTTGAAGAACCATTGCGTCAGCTCGCGCTGCTCGACGAGCGCGCCGGAGCGCCAGCCGCGGCCGTCGATCACCTGCTCGTTGGCAAGCACGGTCTGCTCCACCGGGTCCCAGTTCACCTTCGACTTCCGCCGCTCGACGAGGCCGGCTTGCAGAAAGTCCAGAAACATCTTCTGCTGGTGCTTGTAATAGCGCGGGTCGCAGGTGGCGATCTCGCGGCTCCAGTCATAGGAAATGCCGATCGCCTTGAGGTCGGCCTTCATCAGCGCAATGTTGCGCTCGGTCCACAGCCGCGGATGGATTTTGCGCTCGATCGCCGCATTCTCCGCCGGCAGGCCGAACGCGTCCCACCCCATCGGATGCAGCACGTTGAAACCCTTGGCCCGCCGGTAGCGCGCGATCGCGTCGCCGATGGCATAGTTGCGGGAATGACCGACGTGCAGGCTGCCGGACGGGTAGGGAAACATCTCCAGCACGTAATATTTTGGCCGCGGATCGTCATTGCGCGCGGCGAAGATGCCGCGCTCGTCCCAGATTTTCTGCCAGCGGGGCTCCGCCTCGGCGGCGTTGTAGCGTTCGGTGGGCATGGGATTCGAAAGGCGCTTTCAGCACGTGTGACGCGCGGCGACGTGACACGAAAGGGCGCGGCGGGTCAACGGCGCAGCAAGTCCGTCGCCGGTCACAAGTCTTGCAGGCGAATACCACGGCCTGCGCGGAGGCTCCTGCGCGCCTTTTCGGCACCTCGCAGAAAGCGCGGGTCACTCTGGAGACGGTAGTCGAACCAATCGTCACCCGAGCCAAAGCCGATCAGCATGCCCGCGGGTTTGCCGTTGCGGGTAGTGACGATCTCGCCTTTGGCCGCCTCGCGCAGCAAATGGGGCAAATCGCCTTTCGCCTCCGAGAGCGGCACCGCCTTCAGGCGGGATTCCCGAACCGAGCTGACCATTCTGCAGCATCCGATTTCTTGACAATGGCTAAGATTTCGACGGTCGAATTTGATACCTCATAGAACACACGGACGTCGCCGACGCGGAGCCGGTACTGCGGGCGGCCGAGCCCACGAAGCCGTTTGATCCGGCTGCGGCTGACTTTCCTGGGCTCGTGGCCTAGATGGCTTTCGAGCGCGGTCGCATTACGCCGTCGATCGCAACGGCGGCAAAAAGTTTCGAAAGGATTTTGTTGTCAAGGGTCTTTGACCGCCGAAGGCGGCGCATCGGGGCACCCCATCGCGCTTTTAGCGCGATCGGGACCCCGCGCGCCCTTGACAACGAAATCCTTTCGCAACACACGGCAGCCGTTGCGATCGGCGACTTTCTCTGAATCGACAAGAACACGGCCCGTGGCAGCCTGCCGGAATAGACAGTATGAGCCCCTCACCCCACATCCCGATTTTCGATGGCCACAACGACGCGCTCTCGCGCCTCTACCGGCGCGGCGGCGATGACGCGATTGCGGGCTTTCTGCGCGGCGAAGACAAAGGCGAGCTCGATCTCGCCAAGGCGCGGCGGGGCGGCTTTGCCGGCGGCCTGTTCGCCATCTTCGTTCCTTCACCCGACAAAAAGGAGGCGAGCGACAAGCCGGCCGAGCCGAATTTCGCCAGCACGCCAACGCCGCCTGCGCTCGATGCCGCGGCAGCGCAGCGCACCGTCAACGCCATGGTGTCGCTGCTCTACCGTATCGAGCGGCAGGCGGCGGGCCGCTTTCGGGTCTGCCGCAGCGTTGCCGATATCAAGCGATGCCTCAAGGACGACGCCGTGGCCGCGGTGCTGCACATCGAAGGCGCCGAGGCAATCGATGCCGACTTCCAGGTTCTCGACGTGCTGCACGCGGCTGGTCTGCGCTCGCTCGGCCCGGTGTGGAGCCGGCCGAATGCGTTCGGCCACGGCGTGCCGTTCCGCTGCCCGTCGTCGCCCGACACCGGGCCGGGCCTGACCGATTTGGGCAAGGCGCTGATCGGCGCCTGCAACCGGCTGAAGATTCTGATCGATCTGTCGCATCTCAACGAGCGCGGCTTTTGGGACGTCGCCGAGCTGAGCGATGCGCCGCTGGTCGCCACGCACTCCAACGCCCATGCGCTGTCGCCGCACGCGCGCAACCTGACCGACCGGCAGCTTGCGGCGATAGGCCGCTCCGGCGGCCTTGTCGGTGCCAATTTCGCGGTCAGCTTCTTGCGCCCGGACGGCGGCCGCGACAAAAACACGCCGCTCGAGCTGATCGTCAGTCACGTCGAGCACATGCTGGAGCACGCCGGCGAAGACAATGTCGGCTTCGGCTCCGATTTCGACGGCGCGCCGATGCCGGCCGAGCTCGGCGACGCCGCCGGCCTGCCGAAGCTGATCGCGGCGCTGCGCGGCCGCGGCTTTACTCGCGAAGTGATCGAGAAATTGTGCTTTCGCAATTGGCTGCGCGTGCTGCGCCGGACCTGGGAAGCGTAGCGATGGAGGCTGTGATGGCGATAGCGAATCGTGCGGAAAAATGCGCGCTGCGCAGCGCATTTCTGGCCGCTGTCATTGTCGCCGCGATGGCGCCGGCGCGGGCGCAGGAGCAGGAGCCGCAGCCGGTGCCGCCGGCGCGCATCATCGTCAGCGGCGAGGGCAGCGTGCGCGCGGCGCCCGACTATGCCCGCATCAGCGTCGGCGCGACGACGCAGGGCGCCACCGCCAAGGCGGCGACCGACGCCAATTCACGCCTGATGAGTGCGATCGCGGCGGCGCTGCGCGACGCCGGCATCGCACCAAACGACATCCAGACCTCGCACTTTTCCGTGCAGCCGGTTTACACGAACCTCCAGTCGAGCAGCCCGCCGAAGCTTTCCGGCTTTTCGGTGACCGATCAGGTCGCGGTGACGATCCGCCGGATCGACAAAGTCGGCGACGTTCTCGACCGCGCGATCGCCGCCGGCGCCAACGACGTCGGCGGCGTGCGGTTTTTGCACGCCGACTTGTCGCGGATGCTCGACGCGGCACGCACGGCCGCGCTCGCCGATGCACGGCGCAAGGCCGAGCTTTACGCGCACGCCGCCGGGCTCAGCCTCGGTGCGGTCTCGTGGGTCGTCGAGGATCAGGCAACCGTGCCGCAGCCGCGCTTCTTCGCCGCGCGGGCAACGGCAGCCCCGCCGATCGCCCCCGGCGAGGATACGTTACGGGTGCGCGTCACGGTCGGCTTCGACGTGGCGAAATAGTTGCCGCTCAACGTTCGCCCGGTTTGCTCGCCTTCAACAACCGCCAGCGATGGAAGAACACGACACGGCCGTCCTTGATCGACAGGCCGATCCCCGCGCGGCGGCCGGCCCCGGCGAGCGCGCGCACGACGATGCGGATCGGCTCGACGCGCGCCGGATCGTTCACGATGGCGAGCCATTCGTCGAGCTCGCGGTCCATATCCCAGGCCGCCGTCTCGAGATCGCGAAAGCCGGCCCGGCGCGCGCAGGCGTCAAGCTCGGAGGCCGGCAACATGCGCATATGGGAGGGATCGCGCAGCCGCTCGATGGCATTGTGCAGCCGTGACTCTTCGGCGGCCTCGGACGAAACCACGTCGGCGACGACGACGGCGCCACCGGGACGCAGCACCCTGAACATCTCGTCGAAGGCGCGCTGCGGATCGGCAAAATGATGGACCGCGGTACGGGTGACGGCGCCGTCGAATTCCGCGTCCGCGAACGGCAGGTTTTCGGCGTCGCCGCTTTTGAACGCGACATTGCGCAGGCTCGCCTTGGCGCACCGCGCCCGGGCCTTGTCGAGCATCTCGTCGGTCGCATCGAACGCGACGATGGAGGCTGCGTTCGGCGCCAAAGCTGCGGTGACCACACCGGGGCCGCAGGCGACGTCGATCAAGCGGCCGCGCGCAGCTTTGCCCAGCGCCGTGCCGAAACGGACGCCGACTTCGGCGTCAACGTTCTCGGCCCAAACCTCGAAGCTTTGCGCCTGGCGGGCGAATTCGTCGGTGACGCGCTTGAGATGATCCATGCTGCTCTTCACTCCTTAGGCAGCGCGGTCACGGCTATTGGGACAACAGATCGCGTCGCAGCTTGTCTTTTAGCACCGGCTTCCCGCCCTTCAACTCGACGCTGTCAAGGACGTAGGCTGCGCAATCCTTCAACTTCTCGGCGGGGGACTGAATGCCGAAAGTATGCGTTCGGCCGCCTTGTCCCGCGCCCGCCCTGCTGGTTTCGTATTTCCAATCACTCTTGTCAAAGAAGGCGACGTCTACCCGCCAGATGACGACCGGCTGATCCTTCTTTATGCTGCAGGTCGGGTCTACCAAGTACCGCCACACGATGTACCAGCCCGGATGATCGTAATGGGACTGGATCGCCCATGGCCGAGTGCTGCCTTTCGATTCCAAAGCCTGCGACGGCGGAGGATTTAATTTGCCGCCGAGCGACAAGTCGGGGAAACGCTGCTGCGCCACGTCGGAATGCTTGTGCTTTTTGTACGGGCTGACGGCATGCAGCGCCTTGATCCCATAGATGCCGACGATGCCGCTGAAAACGTTGGCCTGTTCCAAATAAATATCAACCAGTTGGGCAGTTTCCCGCTCGACGTAATCGACCGCTTTTTCAATATGCACCGGCTTTAAGTCTTTTGGCAGCTTTGGCGCCACTATTTCCCCCGCGGTGACGAGGCGCGGAGATTGCCTGATTTACGGCGAGCGTGGCAAGGGCGGGAATGGCGCGCAGCGCCATCTGGTAATAGGTCGGGTCCTTCTCCAACCCGATGCTGTGATAACCGACCGCGTTGGCCGCGGCGAGAGTCGAGCCGGAGCCCGCGAACGGATCGAGCACAATACCTTCTCCAAGGGGCAGCACCGCCCGCACCAAACACCTCAGGAATTGCTGCGGTTTGAGCGAAGGGTGTGGCGCAATTTGCCGTTCCGTGCGAGGGGTCGGGTTCGACCGGATGACGTCGCCGAACGGCTGGTCGGCGCTTGGCCGGCGAAATCCTCCGGTCTTCCATTTGCGGAGATTGTCCTGCGCCCGCCCTTCGAGCGGTTTTCGCAGCAACACCCAAGGCTCCCACATCGAGCGCGGCATCACGCTCACTCCGTCAAATTCCCGGTGCGCATTCTTCGGCCGGTCGCCGCCGCGCATCGTCATCGTCAGCCGCGAAATGTAGCCGCGAATTTCCAGGCTGCTTTCCGCCATCGACGAGGCGACGATATGGGCGAGAAGCGGATTGCTGGCGACCACAATATTCGCTCCAGGCACGGCAACGCGCAGCAAGGCATCGCCGAACCGCCTGAAAAACTCGTACAGTTCCTTTCGATCACGGTCATCAAGCACGGTGAACCGCGGCAGCGGGGCGCGCTTATGCCCGTCGAACGACGGCGGAATGCGCCAAATGCCACCACGTCCGCTGCGGAGCTTGCTCTGTTCTTTTTCCGTGTATTCGACGAGGCCGTAAGGAGGATCGGTGACAACGGCATGGATCGAACAGGGCTCACGCTGCGCGAGCCAATCGAAACAATCGGCCGGCACCATCTGCGCCTTGCCCTCAACGACCAAGAGAAACTCAAGCTTGTTGGGCTCGACCTTCAGTTTTTTTTTGAGCCGGTAAAGCCCGCGGCCGGTGCGCTCGAATTGCTCGGGAACGTTCAAGTTCAAATACGAGCGGATGGAAGATGCCGGTACGTCGCCGAGTTCGTTGATGACGGCTGCGCGAATCGCCGCGACCGAAGCCTCCTCCGCTTCGGCTAAATACGCCAGAATCGCATCGCGTACCGTGCCGGGTGGGCGCACCATCGAATCATCCCCAACGGGGAGAAATAGCGCGAAAGACGTCTGGACGTCAAAATCGCTGGCCATATGAAGTGTCCGGGTTGTGAATAACGTCGGACCGATCAGAGAGGAATTATGTTCTTGTTTTGTTCGGCCGTCAACTGGTCGGAGCCTAAATTCGGAGGAGATTTCGCCGACGGCAAATAATGGAGTTCGCGGACGCACACCGCGGCCTAGAACTTCCCGACCGCCGACACATCTTTGCCGTCCCGAT
>JASHQS010000261.1 GCA_030038995.1 Xanthobacteraceae bacterium | reverse complement strand
CGTTAATCGAATCATAATGCAGCCCCATTTCGGCCAAGCACGTGCCAAGCTGCCTTGCGACATCGCCACCGTTGCCTCACGGCCCGATCCGGCTCGTATTTCGGATTCCTCAGCCCCCCAGCCCCCCGGAGTACGGACGGGTCGGGCCAGAGTAAGCGTACGGTTCAATCCCCCCAATTTCTCTGGCCGGCGTTCAGCCGGCCTTTTTTACGAGCGATAGCGCACAGACGTTGAGCGCATCCGTCGTCGCGCAGCCGTACCGGCCGATCGAGGGCGATGATTGTCGAAGAGAGCGAGACGTGGCCGGAACTGACTGCGCGCCGCTCAGTGCGCGTTGCTGGTCCGCTGTCTGTCGTCCGTCATCTGCCGGCCGATCGGGAGCAGCGCCGCGCCGAGCACCAGTCCCGGTTTCTCGCGCGTGCCTTTCTGCACGATGATGGCGGCGGCATCGATATGGCCGTCCGCGATCTGCGACAGTGGCACGCTCCACGTCGATGTAGCGCCGCTATAGTCGCCGAGCTTGCGCCAAGCGCGCACCACGTTGTGGTAGGTGACGGTTCGCCCGCTGTTTTCACCGCGGCCGATGGCGACCGCGATCGCGCTTACGAGCGGGCATAGCCACACCTCGGCATCCATCGGTTCGGCTGGCGCTGCGGGCTCCGCCTTGAGTCTGACGGTCAGATCGCCGCCAGCGGCCGAAAGCAGCACGGGAATTGACATGACTTCTGCGTCGCGGTCGGTCTGCGCGATGGCTTGTTCGATCGCGGCGCGGTCGCTGCCGAGCACATGCGTGACGCCGTTGACGACCATCTGCGGGGTATAGACTTGGCGATCGCCGCGCTGCCGCGCATAGGCGCGCTGCCGCAGCGAATGTCCCGGCAACGCCAGCGTATCCTTCCAGCCGAGATAGTCCCACATGTCGATTGGCAAGCTCAGCGCGACGATAGAGGAGTCGGTAGCGAGTTCGCCGAGCAGCTTGTCGGCGGGTGGGCACGACGAGCAGCCCTGGCTGGTAAAAAGCTCGAGCAGGGCCCGCGGCGCCGCCGCCGCAACGCCGTAGCTCGCAAACAGGAGCAAGCCGATGACAAGCGATGCCGAGGCAAGGTGGCGACGCTGCATTCCGGACTCCACCCCGCTAGCCCACACTCGGCCCACAGGCCGCTGCCGTGACAATCTCGTGACGGGCGGCACCGATAACGCGGAAGCCGTTCGCCCGCCACTCAAATCGCGGTGAGGCCATGATTGGCACGCAGAGCTTGGCCCGCCCACGCTCGCTCTGCGCGCCACGGCGCGGTCTTGGGCGGCGAGCGGCTCTAGGCGGCGAGGCGGCGCAGCACGTACTGCAAAATGCCGCCGTTCTTGTAATAGTCCAGTTCGTCCACCGTATCGATGCGGCAGACGAGCGGCACGCGCTTCAATCCGCCGTCGGCGGCGACGATCTCGGCGTAGAGCCGCTGGTGCGGCTTGAGGTCGCCGTGCAGACCGCGGATCGTGACCAGTTCGTCGCCCTTGAGTGCGAGCGTCTGCCACGAGGTGCCCTCCTCGAACACCAGCGGCACCACGCCCATGCCGACCAGGTTGGAGCGATGAATGCGCTCGAACGATTGCGCGACCACGGCGCGCACGCCGAGCAGCGCCGCGCCCTTGGCGGCCCAGTCGCGCGACGAACCGGTGCCGTATTCCTTGCCGGCAAACACCACCAGCGCCACGCCCTCGCTCTTGTAGCGCATGGCGGCGTCGTAGATGGTCATGCGCTGGCGCGACGGATAATGGATGGTGTAGCCGCCCTCGACGCCGGGCACCATCTGATTTTTGATGCGGATATTGCCGAACGTGCCGCGCACCATCACTTCGTGGTTGCCGCGCCGCGTGCCGTATTGATTGAAGTCGCGCGGCCGCACCTGATGATCGCGTAAATATTCGCCGGCCGGGCTCTCCTCCTTGATCGATCCGGCCGGCGAGATGTGATCGGTCGTGATCGAATCGAGAAATAGCCCGAGGATGCGGGCGTCGACGACGTCCTCGATCGGCTGGCTGCGCTTCTGCATGCTCTCGAAATACGGCGGGTTCTGCACGTAGGTGGAACGGTCGTCCCATTTGAACGTCAGCCCGCCCTTGACCGCGATCTTGCGCCAGTTGGCGTCGCCCTTGAACACGTCGGCGTATTTGCGGACGAACATCTGCTTGTTGATGCTCTTGCGCATCACCGAGGCGATCTCGCGGCTGGTCGGCCAGATGTCGCGCAGGTACACCTTGCGGCCTTTCTGGTCGGTGCCGAGCGGCGCCTTGGCGACGTCGACCTGCATCGAGCCGGCGAGCGCGTAAGCCACGACAAGCGGCGGCGACGCCAAGTAATTGGCGCGCACGTCGGCGTCGACGCGGCCCTCGAAATTGCGGTTGCCGGAGAGCACCGCGGCGGCAACCAGGTCGTGCTTGTTGACCGCTTCGGAAATCTCCTCCGGCAGCGGCCCGGAATTGCCGATGCAGGTGGTGCAGCCGAAGCCGACCAGGTTGAAGCCGAGCGCGTCGAGCGATTTCTGCAAGCCGGATTTTTGGTAATACTCCTCGACCACCTGCGAGCCGGGAGCCAGCGAGGTCTTGACCCACGGCTTGACGGTCAAGCCTTTTTCGACCGCCTTTTTCGCCAATAGGCCGGCGCCGATCATCACGCTCGGGTTCGAGGTATTGGTGCACGACGTGATCGCGGCGATCACCACGTCGCCGTTGCCCAATGTGAAATTGCGGCCTTCTACCGGAACGCGCTTGTCCATCTCTCCGGACTTGTTGAACTCCTTGTCCATCGCCTGGGCGAAGCCGCTCTTGACCTCCTTGAGCGCGATGCGGTCCTGCGGCCGCTTTGGCCCGGCGAGCGACGGCTCGATCGACGACAGTTCGAGCTTGAGCACGTCGGTGAACACCGGATCCGGCGTGTTCTTGGTGTGGTAGAGGCTCTGCGCCTTGGCGTAGGCGACGACCAGCGCGATGAGGCTCTCCGGCCGTCCGGTGTCGCGTAAGTAGCGGATGGTATCGTCGTCGATCGGGAAGAAGCCGCAGGTCGCGCCGTATTCGGGCGACATGTTGCCGAGCGTCGCGCGGTCGGCGATGGTCAGGCCGGCAAGGCCGGGGCCGAAATATTCGACGAATTTGCCGACCACGCCGCGCTTGCGCAGCATCTGCGTAACGGTGAGCACGAGGTCGGTAGCGGTCATGCCTTCCTTGAGCTTGCCGTTCAACCGCACGCCGATCACTTCCGGCAGCAGCATCGAATAGGGCTGGCCGAGTATGGCGGCTTCGGCCTCGATGCCGCCGACACCCCAGCCGAGCACCGAGAGGCCGTTCACCATCGTGGTGTGCGAATCGGTGCCGACCAGCGTGTCCGGATAGGCAAGCTCCGTCGCCGCCGACTTGTCGGGGAAAGAGATCTTGGCCGGCGCGGTCCAGACCGTGCGCGCCAGATATTCGAGGTTGACCTGATGGCAGATGCCGGTGCCGGGCGGCACCACCCGGAAATTCTGAAACGAGCTCTGCGCCCATTTGAGGAACCGGTAGCGCTCCAGGTTCTGCTTGTATTCCTCCTCGACATTGCGCTTGAACGCATCGCGCTGCGCAAAAAAGTTCACCGCGACCGAATGGTCGATCACCAGATCAACCGGCACCAGCGGGTTGATTTTTGTCGGATCGCCGCCGAGATGCTCCATCGCGTCGCGCATGGCGGCGAGGTCGACCACCGCCGGGACGCCGGTGAAGTCCTGCATCAGCACGCGCGCCGGCCGGAACGCCAGTTCGCGGTCCGAGGTCCTGTTCTTGAGCCATTGCGCGACGGCCTGGATATCTTCCTTGGTGACCGAGCGGCCGTCTTCGTTGCGCAGCAGATTTTCCAGCAACACCTTGAGCGAGAACGGCAGCCGTGAAATCCCCTTCAGCCCGTTCTTCTCCGCCGCGGGCAGGCTGTAATAGGCATATGTCCTGGATCCGACCTTGAGCGGCCGCAGGCATTTGAAACTATCGAGCGAATTCATGTGTTTCTTCCCATCCGCCGCGGCCGGGCACCGAAGCAAATCACAGGTTATTGATTGCCGGGACGGCCGCCGCGACCCGCTCCCTGCCTTGCCCCGCAGGCGGGGGAGAAACGGCGGGAGACGGATACGACAGGCCCGATCAGGAGGCCGCAAGCAACGAGCGGCTTATAGGGTCTTTTCCCCAAATGTGCCAGATCAGCAACGAATAGCCGGTATATGCGGGGCTGCCGCGCGCCCATCGCGCCGGAGGTGACCTTGATGCGGCTATCGGCGTCGAATCTAGCCTGCCATCGCGGCGGACGCGAAGTGTTCGCCGGTGTCAGCTTTACGGTCGCCTCCGGCGAGGTCTTGGCCGTCACCGGCCGCAACGGCGCCGGGAAATCGTCGCTGCTGCGCACCGTGGTGGGCCTCCTGCGCATCGCCCAAGGCAGCCTTACGCTCGAAGGCGGCAACCCAGAGTTGACGATTGCCGAGCAGGCCCACTATCTCGGCCACCAGGATGCGCTCAAACCATCGCTTTCGGTCGCCGAAAACCTCGAATTCTGGACCGGCTTTCTAGGCCGCAAGGCCGCCGATGTGGCCGCCGCCTTGGCGGCGGTCGGGCTCGACTCGTTGGCCGGTCTGCCGGCTGCCTATCTCTCAGCCGGCCAGCGCCGCCGGCTGTCGATTGCGCGTCTCTTCGCCGTGAAGCGGTCGATCTGGCTCCTTGACGAGCCGATGAGCACGCTCGACGCCGCAGCGCAGGACCGGCTCGGCGGCTTGATGCGGGCGCATCTCGCCGAGGGCGGGTTTATTCTCGCCGCCACCCATGGGCCGCTGGGCATCGAGGCGACGCGGGAGTTGCGGCTCGGCGAAGTCGGCAGCGCGTTGGCGCAACCATCTGCCTCCTCGCCGTGGAGCGCAGAGACGAAAGCGTCATGACGTCGCTCGGCGCACTCCTGATTCGCGACATGCGCCTTGCGGTGCGCGTCGGCGGCGGCGCGCTCATGGGCGTGCTGTTCTTTCTGGTCGTGGTCACGCTGGTGCCGTTTGCGATCGGCCCGGACCTCGCGCTGCTCGAGCGCATCGGTCCGGCGGTGCTTTGGCTCGCGGCCTTGCTGGCCAACTTGTTGGCACTCGACCGGTTGTTTGCCGCCGATCACGAGGACGGCTCGCTCGATCTTCTGCTCATGAGCCGGGCGCCGCTCGAACTCGTGGTGGCGGTCAAAGGTTTGGCGCACTGGCTGACCACCGGACTGCCGCTGGTCATTGCGGCGCCGCTGATCGGGCTTTTGCTCAACCTCGATGGCGCGGCGCAGGCCGGATTGGTGCTGACCTTGCTGGTCGGCACGCCGGCGCTGACCTTCATCGGCCTGATCGGCGCCGCCATTGCGGTTGCGCTCCGCCGCGGCGGGCTCTTGCTTGCCGTGCTGGTTCTGCCGCTGACGGTCCCGGTGTTGATTTTCGGCGTCGCGGCGGCGAATGCTGTCCTCGGCGGAGCCGCGCCGTTCGGCACGCCGTTCACGATCCTCTGCGCGCTCAGTCTGGCGAGCCTCGTGATCGGCCCGTTCGCCGCTGCGGCGGCGTTGCGCCAGGAAATCGAGTAGCGCCGCCATGATGCCGATGCGGGGTCATGCAAATTTGAAGCGCGCCGCTGCTCCCGGCCGTTATATTGCCATTCTTGCCGGACTGGAGCATGTCCCATCGAACTGCATCAGCGTCATTGCGAGCCCGAAGGGGCGACGAAGCCAATCCGGGAGCCGGTGCACGCCGCTCTGGATTGCTTTGCTTCGCCGGCAATGACGGCTTCGAGGTAACTGCCGAATGAGCCTCACCGATCTCGCCAACCCGTCGCGCTTTCTCAAGTTTGCCAATCGCGTTCTGCCCTGGCTCGGCGGCGTGACGGTGATCGCCTTTGCGATCGGGCTCAACCAGGCCATGGGCGCCCCCGACGATTACCAGCAGGGCGCCACCGTGAAGATCATGTATCTCCACGTTCCTTCGGCCTGGCTCGGCATGCTGGCGTGGGGCGTGATGAGCATCGCGGCGCTCGGCACCCTGGTGTGGCGCCATCCGCTTGCCGACGTGGCGGCGAAAAGCGCAGCGCCGCTTGGCGCCGCCTTCACGCTGCTCTGCCTCGTCACCGGCGCGCTGTGGGGACGCCCCGAATGGGGCACCTATTGGGTGTGGGACGCGCGCCTGACTTCGGAACTGGTGCTGTTCCTGCTCTATCTCGGCGTCATTGCGCTGTGGCGCACGGTCGAAGACCCCTCGCGCGCGGCGCGGGCGGCCGCGATCCTGACGCTGGTCGGCGCCGTCGACCTGCCGATCATCAAGTTTTCGGTCGATTGGTGGAATACGCTGCACCAGGGCGAGTCGGTGTTTCGTTTCGGCGGCTCGACGATTTATCCGACCATTCTGGTGCCGCTGTTGGTCATGGCGGTGGCGTTCACGCTGTTGTTCGTCACGCTGCAGATCGCGGCGATGCGCAATGAGATTTTGCGCCGGCGGGTGCGGACGCTGCGCCTGATGCAGGCGCAGGCGGCGAGCTGAGCATGGAAGCGATCAACCATCTGCCCTTCATCGTGGCATCGTATGCGGCGGCCGTTGTCGTCGTCGGCGTGTTGATCGCCTGGGTGGCGATCGATTTCCGCGCCCAGCGCCGCGCGCTTGCCGAGCTGGAGATGCGCGGCTTCGCGCGCCGCTCCGCGGCGGCACGTTCAGATACGACGCTGGCGCAGGCGAAGGAGCAAGCGTGAGCGAAGCCGCCACAGGGAAAACGGAAGGCGTGGGCCGGCGCCGGATCGTGGTCCTGGTGCCGCTTGCGGTGTTTCTGGCGCTGGCGCTGTTGTTTCTGCTGCAGCTGAGCGCCGGCGACCCGTCGATCATTCCGTCGGCGCTGATCGGTCATCGGGCGCCGCAGACGAATCTGCCGCCGCTTGCCGGTCTGGAGCGCGAGGGGGCACCGGTTCCCGGGCTCGATGCGGCGAGCTTCAGGGGCAATGTCAGCGTCGTGAACGTTTGGGCGTCGTGGTGCGTGCCGTGCCATGACGAGGCGCCGCTGCTCATGCAATTGGCTAAAGATCGGCGCGTGCGCCTCGTCGGCATCAACTACAAGGACGATGCCGGCAATGCCCGGCGCTTCCTCGGCCGCTACGGCGATCCGTACGTCGCCGCCGGCGCCGACCAGAACGGCCGCGCCGCCATCGAGTGGGGCGTCTACGGCGTGCCGGAAACCTTCATCGTCGGCCGCGACGGCCGCATCACCTATAAGCTGGTCGGCCCGATCACGTCCGACAATTACGCTTCGGTGCTTCTGCCGCAGATCGAGAAGGCGCTGGCGGCGGGGTCGTAACTCGTCATCCCCAGCCGTCATTCCGGGGCCGAGCAAAGCGAGGAACCCGGAATCCATAACCACCGGCCGCGAAAGTCCTGCACCGATCGCGGTTATGGATTCCGGACTCGCCGCTGCGCGGCGATCCGGAATGACGAGAATTACTCCGCCGCCGGCTCGGCCCCGTATTTCTTCAGGAGCGGGGTCTGCAGCGCGGCGAACAGGAAGGTCAACGGCACCACGCCGAACACCTTGAAGTCCACCCAGGTATTGGTCGAGGCGGTGCGCCAGACGATCTCGTTGAGCACGGCAAGCGCGAAGAAGAACAGCGCCCAGCGCCAAGTCAGCTTGCGCCAGCCTTCGTCGGTGAGATGGAACAGCGAGTCGAACACGACGCCGAGCAGCGGCTTGTTGAAATAGAGGCCGCCGAGCAGCACGGCGCCGAACAGCGCATAAATAATGGTCGGCTTGACCTTGATGAAGGTGGCGTCGTGCAGGACGAGCGTCAGCCCGCCGAATACCAAGACGATGATGGCGGTGACCACCGGCATGATCGGCAGCCGCCGCGTCATCACGTAAGACGCGATCAGCGCCGCGACCACCGCGACCATGAACGTCGCCGTCGCGACGAAGATTCCGTAGCGCGAATTGGCGAAGAAGAACAGGATCAGCGGGCCGAGATCGAGCACCAGCTTCAAAAGCGGATTGAGCTGCGGCTTGGTCGTTGTTTCCATCTTCACACTGCGATTGCGCTGATTGCCGGTCGGGTTCACACGGGCAGCCCCGCAATGGCACGGGCGAAATCGCGCGCCGAGAACGCTTCGAGATCGTCGACGCTCTCGCCGACGCCGATGACGTGTACCGGAATTTTGAACTTCGCCGCAAGCGCCACCAAAATGCCGCCACGTGCCGTGCCATCGAGCTTGGTCATGGCGAGACCGCTGACGCCGGCGATTTTCTGGAAAATCTCGACCTGCGACAGCGCGTTCTGCCCGACGGTGGCGTCGAGCACGAGCAACACGCTATGCGGCGCGCCCGCATCCGCCTTCTTGATCACGCGCAAAACCTTTTGCAGCTCGTTCATCAATTCGCTGCGGTTTTGCAGGCGGCCGGCGGTATCGATCAGCAAGACGTCGGTGCCGCGCTGTTTGGCCGCGGCGACGGCGTCGAACACCAGGCCCGCCGCGTCGGCGCCCGGCTCGCGGGCGATGAAATCAGCGCCGCTGCGCGTCGCCCAGATGTTCAGTTGATCGATGGCGGCGGCGCGGAATGTGTCGCCGGCCGCCAGCATGACGCGGCGGCCTTCGGCGCGGTATTTCGCCGCGAGCTTGCCGATCGTGGTGGTCTTGCCCGAGCCGTTGACCCCGACCACCAGGATGACGAACGGTTTTTGCGCTGGATCGATCACGAGCGGCTGCGCTACTGGCGCCAGCACTTTCTCGACCTCTGCCGCCACCACGGCCTTGATCTCGTCCGGCGTGATCGCCGCGCCGTGGCGACTTTGGCGCAGCGCATCGGCGATCCGGCCGGCGGTTTCCGGGCCGAGATCGGCGCGGATCAGCACGTCCTCGATGTCGGCAATGGTTTCCGCATCGAGCTTGCGCTTGGCGACCAGATCCGAGATGGCGCCGCCCAGTGCCGCGGAGCTGCGGCGCAGTCCGCCGGTGAGGCGTTGCCACCAGCCCGCTTGCTGCGATTGCTTCGCGCTGTCGTTCATTGAGCGCCCGTGATAGCGGGTTCCGCAAGGTGCGAAAACCATGACCCCCGAAGAGATGGTGTCGCGGCTCCTCTATCGCGACGCCCTGATGCTGGTCATCGACAAGCCGGCCGGCTTTGCCGTGCACCGTGGCCCGAAAGGCGGCGAGAGCCTCGAAGATCATTTCGATGCCTTGCGCTTCGGCTTGCCGCGGCGGCCGGCTCTGGCGCACCGGCTCGACCGCGAAACGTCGGGCTGCCTCGTGCTCGGCCGCCATCGCAAGGCGCTGGCGCAGCTCGGCCGGCTGTTCAAGAGCGGGTCGGTAGAAAAGACGTATTGGGCCGTAGTCGAAGGCGCGCCGGAAACCGAGGAGGGCGCGATCGCGCTTCCGCTGGGCCGCTTGGATGCGGCGCGCGGCTGGTGGATGAAGCACGATCCGAAGGGCCAGCCGGCGGTGACGAAATGGCGCGTGATGGGACGCGCTCCTGCCCACAAGGGGGGAGGGAAAATAACGTGGCTCGCCCTCGAACCCGTGACCGGCCGCACGCACCAACTGCGGGTGCATTGCGCCGCCATGGGGTGGCCGATCGTCGGCGATACGATCTACGGAACCGTGCCGCGCTCCGGCGGTCCCGGCTTGCACCTGCACGCCCGTGAGGTCGTCGTGCCGTTGTACAAAAATCGCGCGCTGATCCGCGTCGTTGCGCCGGTACCGCCACACGTGGCCGAGTGGCTGCTTCAATGCGGCTGGAAGGATGAGATGAGAGAAATACCCACGAGCGTCATTCCGGGGCCCGAGCGCAGCGAGGGAGCCCGGAATCCATAACCACGTCAGCGAGTGTTCTGCACGGATCGTGATTATGGATTCCGGACTCGCCGCTTCGCGGCGATCCGGAATGACGGCTGGTCAGTAAATTGTCTGCTTGATCCGCTCGGGCGCGAGCCGATCGTGCTCCGATCCGCCCATTTTGCCGCCGGTCAGTTCGGCGAGAATTGCGCCCGGCGTCGGCAGCGTCTTGCGATCGACCTTGCTCGCCTCGTCCCACAATCGGGCGCGGATGATCGCCTTGGTGCACTGGAAATAGGCGCGCTCCACGGTGACGACCAACACGCATTTCGGCACTTTGCCGTTGATGGCGAAGCTTTCCGTCAGTTTCGGATCGGTCGAGATCTTGGCGCGGCCGTTGATGCGCATGGTCTCGCCGACGCCGGGAATGAGGAACAACAACGCGATGCGCGGGTCGCGCACCAGGTTGCGCAGCGAGTCGATGCGATTGTTGCCGCGGCGGTCGGGGACGACGAGCGTGTGCTCGTCGAGGACGCGCACGAAGCCGGGCGGATCGCCGCGCGGCGAGCAGTCGAGGCCTTCCGGCCCGCAGGTCGCCACCACGCAGAACGGCGCGGCCTCGATCAGCTTGCGGTATTGCGAAGTGATGCGGTCAGCTTCCTTGAACACCGCCGGACCGTACGGCGC
>JASHQS010000260.1 GCA_030038995.1 Xanthobacteraceae bacterium | reverse complement strand
ACGACGGCCCGGCAGACCAGAAAGCCGAGCATCAGCGCCAGGCAGGACACGACGAACAGCGCATCGCGCGTTGCCTCCGACCGCACATCGAAGCCGAGAATGTCCTTGAAGTCCGTCAACCCGTTATTGCCGCCGAAGCCGAAATTGTTGCGGAAGAAGCCGAGCATCAGGGCGTAAGTGAGCGCCTGCGTGATGATCGAGAGGTAGACGCCGCTGACCCGACTGCGAAACGCAAACCAGCCGAACACGAAGGCGAGCACGCCCGGAACCGCGACGACCATCAGGAGCGCATAGGGGAAATGCTGAAAGCCGTACCAATAAACCGGCAGCTCCTTCCAGTTCAGGAACACCATGAAGTCCGGCAGGATCGGATTGGCGTAGACGCCGCGGCTACCGATCTGGCGCATCAGATACATGCCCATGGCGTAGCCGCCGAGCGCGAAGAAGGCGCCGTGGCCGAGCGAAAGGATGCCGCAATAGCCCCAGATCAGATCGATCGACAGCGCCAGAATGGCGTAGCACGCGTATTTGCCCGACAGCGTCACGAGATAAGTCGAGACGTGGAGGGGCCAGGAATTCGGCACTGCGAGGTTGAGCAGCGGCACGCCGATCGCGATGGCGCCGACCGCGACCAGAAAGACGACCGCGCCGCGATCGAGCGACCGGATCAAGATGTGCGACGACCCCTGCATCACGCCTCGACCGCCCGGCCGCGCAGCGCGAACAGGCCGCGCGGCCGCTTCTGGATGAACAGGATGATGAGGACCAGAATCGCGATCTTGCCGAGCACCGCGCCGGCGTAAGGCTCGAGAAATTTGTTGGCGATGTCGAGCAGGAACGAGCCGACGAAAGTCCCCCACAGATTGCCGACGCCGCCGAATACCACGACCATGAAGCTGTCGATGATGTAGCCCTGGCCGAGATTGGGGCTGACGTTGTCGATCTGCGACAGCGCCACGCCGGCCATGCCGGCGATGCCGGAGCCGAGGCCGAAAGTCAGCGCGTCGATGCGGCTGGTGCGGATGCCCATCGACGCCGCCATGGCGCGGTTCTGGGTCACGGCGCGCATCTCCAGCCCGAAGCGCGACCAGCGTAAGAGCGCGATCAGCGCCACGAACACGGCGAGCGCGAAGCAGATGATCCACAGCCGGTTATAGGTGATGACCATGCCGCCGAGATCGAAGGCGCCGCTCATGAAGGAGGGATTGCCGACCTCCTTGTTGGTCGGCCCGAAACCGGTGCGCACCGCCTGCTGCAGGATCAGCGACAGGCCCCACGTCGCCAGCAGGGTTTCCAGCGGCCGGCCGTACAGAAAGCGGATGATGGTGCGCTCGATCAGGATGCCGACGGCGCCGGCGAACAGGAACGCCAGCGGGATGGCGGCGGCCAGCGAGTAATCGAACAACGCCGGGTCGTAACGGCGTACCGCCTCCTGCACGACGAACGTGACATAGGCGCCGAGCATGACCATCTCGCCGTGCGCCATGTTGATCACGCCCATCACGCCGAAGGTGATGGCAAGCCCGATCGCGGCCAGGAGCAGCACCGAGCCGAGCGAAATCCCGTACCAGGCGTTCTGCACGGCGTCCCAGATGCTCAGCCTGGTTTTTATGCCGCTGATGGCGGCGCTGGCGGCGCGCGCCACGGCCGGCGATTCATGCGCCGGAATATCGGCGAGCAGCGCCAGCGCGTCCTGGTCGCCGCGTCCGGCGACGACTTTGATGGCGGCGAGCTTGTCGGCGTCGGAAGTGCCCGACTGGTTGAGCACGATGGCGGCACGCGCTTCTTCGAGCGCGCGCTTGATCCGACCGTCGGTTTCCTTGGCGAGCGCGGCTTCAAGGGCCGGCAGCGCGCTCGCCGCGCGCGATTTGAACACGGCCTGCGCAGCGGCGTAGCGCTTTTGCGGATCGCGCGACAGCAACGTGAGCTGACCGAGCGCCGCCGCAATGCTGCCGCGCAACCGGTTGTTGATCCTGACGTTGTCGAGGTCGTCGGGCGGCGCGCCGGCGACCTTCCGTCCGGTCGCGGCATCGGCCAAATTGCCGAGGTCGTCCTGGATATAGACGGCCTTCTTCTCGGCGCTGAACATCAGCTTGCCGTCCTGCAAGGCGGTGATGATCATCGCGGCCCGCGGGCTGCCGCTGGCCGCCAGCTCGTTCACTCCGGCAAGGGTCTCGTCAAAATCGTCGGCGGTGAAATGCGCGATCGCCTGGTCGAGCGTCGCCGCGGCGGCGGCGGCCTGGCCCAGGGCCAAGCCACACACCAAGGCACAGGCAAAAGCCAGCGCGACGAGCAAAGCTCGGGCTACAGCCATATCGATAAATCCCGGCATTCCCCGGGAAGGCGGACGGCGCCGCCTTCCCGCAATCCTGCAGCTTGGCGCAGCGACGCCGGCTACGAACCGCCGCACGTCTTGGTGACGGTGTTGTAGTTGCCGCAATTGAGCTTCACCCAATCGGCAACCAAGTCCTTCGATCCGGGCAGGTATGGCGACCACGCCTGACCCGGCACCAGCCGTTTGGTCTTCCACACCACGTCGAACTGGCCGTCCGGCCTGATCTCGCCGATATAGACCGGCTTGGTGATGTGATGGTTCGGCAGCATGGTGGCGATGCCGCCGGTCAAATTGGGCGTCTGCGTGCCGGGCAAGGCGGCGATGACCTTGTCGGCGTCGGTGGTGCCGACTTTCTCCACCGCCTTCACCCACATATGGAAGCCGATGTAGTGCGCCTCCATCGGATCGTTGGTGGTGCGCTTCGGATTGCCGATGAACTCGTGCCACTGCTTGATGAAGGCGAGGTTGGCCGGCGTCTTGATCGACTCGAAATAGTTCCAGGCGGCGAGATGCCCGACCAGCGGCTTGGTGTCGAGGCCGGCCAGCTCTTCCTCCCCCACCGAGAAGGCCACGACCGGAATGTCGGTCGCCTTGACACCCTGGTTGCCGAGCTCCTTGTAGAACGGCACGTTGGCGTCGCCGTTGATCGTGGAGACGACTGCGGTCTTCTTGCCGGCCGAGCCGAACGCCTTGATCCGCGACACTTCGGTCTGCCAGTCGGAGAAGCCGAACGGCGTGTAGTTGATCAAGATGTCTTCGGGCGCCACCTTGAGCTCGTTCTTGAGGTAAGCCTCGAGAATCTTGTTGGTGGTGCGCGGATAGACGTAATCGGTGCCTTCCAGCACCCAGCGCTTGACCGAGCCGCCGTCCGCGCTCGCGAGGTAATCGACCGCCGGAATCGCCTGCTGGTTCGGCGCCGCGCCGGTGTAGAACACGTTGCGCTGGCTCTCCTCGCCCTCGTACTGCACCGGATAGAACAGGATGTTGTCGAGCTCCTTGAACACCGGCAACACCGACTTGCGCGACACCGAGGTCCAGCAGCCGAACACCGCGGCGACGTGATCCTGGCTGATCAGCTCGCGCGCCTTCTCGGCGAACAAGGGCCAGTTCGAGGCCGGATCGACCACGACCGGCTCGAGCTTTTTGCCGAGCAAGCCGCCCTGCTGGTTCTGCTCGGCAATCAGCATCAGCATGACGTCCTTGAGCGTCGTCTCGCTGATCGCCATCGTGCCGGACAGCGAGTGCAGTATGCCGACTTTGATCGTGTCCGCGGCCATGGCCAGTCGGGGCGCCATGAGCCCGGCAGCGAGCCCGGTCGCGGACGCCAGCAACCGGCGCCGGTTGAGCTGAAGATTCTTCAATGTGGGAGTGTGGGACATGGATAAGCCTCCGCCTGCCGGAGAGCGCAAAGACGCCCTCCCCGCCGGTCGGATCGCAAACCACGTGCCAAGTTCGCTGAAGTCCAAGCTACTGACTTGGATCATGAATATCAGCCGTCGCGGAGGCGCGGCTGATTTTTCAGCACGGCGCCGCCCATTTTTCGGGCAGCCGCTGAGACCAGCACCTTCCTATGCCGGCAGCGGCTGCCCCTTGGTCTCCGGGAGGAACGGCGCCACGACGAAGCCGAGAATGTAGATGCAGGCGAAGATCATGGCGGTGCGGCTGAAGCCGCCGAATTCGACGATCAGCGCGCCGGCGAACAGCGGACCGAGGAAGGCGACGAAGCGCGGCGCATTGAAGGCGAACGCGATGCCGGTCGCCCGCGAGCGCGTCGGGTAAAGCTCCGGCAGCCACACCGGCATCCACGAATAGATGCCGAGCGTGAAGAAGCCGTTGACCAGCGCCGCAACGAGCAACAGGTCGATGTCGTGCGTCCACAGATAAAAAACCGGCGTCAGCAAAAATGCGCCGGCGAAATAGAGCATCGTGGTCGGCTTGCGGCCGAAGCTGTCGGCGAGAAATCCCAGCGCGATGTAGCCCAATATGCCGCCCAGATTGTACGTCATGCCGGCGTAGCTGACCCATTGCTGCGCCGGAAGGTGGGCGTTGCGGGCGACCCCCGCGATGTAGGGCGAGACCCATGACGAGATGCCCCACCACGCCAGCGTGGTGGAGAACGACAGCAGAAATACCAGGATCGTGCGCCGGCGGATCTCCGGCTCGGCGAACAGGTCGGCGACGGTGAAGCGGGTCAGCGCCTGGTCGGCCGCCGAAAGCGCGGCCCCGCTCTTCAGGCGCCGGCGCGCGTCGCGACGCCGCGCGTCGCTCTGTTGCCAGGCCTGCGATTCGTCGATCGAAAATCTGATCCACAGCACCAGGAGCGCCGGCAGCACGCCGACCAGAAACATGTAGCGCCAAGCCTGCGGCCCGAGCGCGCTGATGAACAGCCACAACAGCGAGGCGATGAAGAAACCGATGCCGAAGCCGCACTGCATCAGGCTCGCGCCCTTGCCGCGCGCTTGCTTCGGCCACAGCTCGGCCATCATCGAGGAGCCGGTCGCCCATTCCGAACCGATGGCGATGCCGACCAGAAACCGCAACAGCGCGAACGAGAGCCAATTGAAGGACAACGCCGTCAAACCGGTCAGAACCGCATAGGCCAGGATGGCGTAGATCATGGTCCGTTTGCGGCCGAGATAATCGGCGAGAATGCCGCCGCAAAAGCCGCCGATGCCCCAGCCGAGGAGCGTGATCGCCACCACGGTCCCGATGAAGGCGGGAATGTGCGGATAGGCGGCAGGCGGCAGCAGCGCGTGCATGGCCGGCCCGACGGTGAGGAACAGGGCGTAAGTCTCGAAGCCGTCGAACAGCCAACCCAGATTGGCGGCGACCAGCGTGCGCCATTGGTGTGCCGTGAGCGTCCGGTACCAAGGTGAAACCGCGGCCGTGGCAACAGTCATGGCATGGCGCCTCTGCGGGACGAAGCGCGGTGCCGCCGGCATGGGCCGTCGGCGTCGCGGGGTAGGTCATGATTCATGGGCTTCCTGCACAAGGCCGAACTGGCCCGGCTCCGCCTCGATGTAGGCGCAGCTATAATGTGACCGTGGGCGGCTTGTCCCCTCAAGATGATACTTGCGGAACGCGGTGCGACCAACGGCCTCATGCCGACTTCGCGTCGACGCCAGGCTCGTCTCGGCCCGCGCGCCGCGCGGCTGCGGCAGGGCCGCACGCCGCGCCCCATAAACCGGCTTTGGCGACGGCAAATGATCAATCCCAAAGCCGCGCCTTGCGACCAAGGAGCAATCCGCTCGATCGCCGCTGCGCCTTGCGCCGTCAGCAGCAAACCGTGGGTGCTCGTCGCCACGATCCTGGCTTCGACGATCGCCAATGTCGATGAATCCGTCGTCGATATCGCGCTGCCGGCGATCGTCGTCGGACAATGCCGTTAGACATTCAATCGGGCAAGCATCGCGTCGATAATTTGCTTGTCTTTCGCGACGGCCCGATAGTCAATATCGGTCGACGTGTTTTCGTTGAATTTGATGCCTCTTTCCGAAAGCCAATAAATTCTGTTGAGGACAGCGTATACGGAGACCATTTCTCGGCGCTCTTCATCAAGCCCGAGCTCCGTCATTACGGCGTCGGCATAGGTCCTGCCATATTCGGTGCCATGCCAACATGCTTCGATTCTGCCGATGCCCTCCAGTAGATCGCCGTATGCGACCGTATCAAGATCGACCAGACCGACGAACTTGCCCTCATGAATCAGAACATTTTTCGAACACATATCGTCGTAATAAAAAGTCGACGGCAGATTTTCGAAATAACCATGGTACTTCTCGAGAATCCGGTCCATCACATCCATATATCTTTGGTCGACGACGCCGGTTTGTGCCGTTCGCCCTCGCACGTCTCTCCGTAACTTCTTGAGGACATCCAGCCAGGAAGCAAACGACGCTTCAGAGCTTCCGCCGGACCAGCCGAATTTGCCATTCGTGGGGAGCGGCGCCAATTTCCTGACTATCGATGCTATCTCCCGAGCAATCCCTCGTAGCTGTTCGTTGCTAAGGGTCGAAATTACCACGCCCATATCATGGCCTGCTAATTTGCTTTGTATTTGGTAGGCAAACGGAACGAAGCTCTTTGAGTAATCCGAGGCGATTACTTCGGCGACGGAGATACCTTTTGATTTGAACAATGCGATATGCGCTGCAGCGCCGGCAATTGATTTCTCGTCTGCGTTCAAACGCACAATCACTTCTCTTGCCGCAAGGCTTGCGACATAAACCTCATTGGCGATCCCAACGGTCATCCGTCGTACCGCGGTGGGAGCTTCGCCAAGCTCTTTCTCGACCACTTTGCCGACAATTTCCGTATGACCATCAGCGAAAGAATTTTCCATAGGCTCTCGGGTCGCTCCAGTATCGCATGTAATTCATATGCTCATGAGAACCATAAAGGAGGCGAAGCACGCCGTGCAAGAATCGGGATTTCCACGCACTGGGTCGCTCACGCCAAGTCACCGCTGTGCAACAACGGCGGTTTCAACATGCCGATCTATGCGTTGCTCACCGTCACGCATGATCAGTTTTTAATTATTATAACTTCATTTCTACTCAAAAATAAGATTGTTGTTGAGATGCCCGCAGCCGCGATGCTAAGAAGTATTTGATAGCTATACAGTTTTTCATTGTTCTAAAGTCAAAGTACGGGGTGTCGCAGTGCGCAAGTGTATCCAAAGATATCGGCCCAGTGGCGTTTCGCGCAAATGGTCTTTGCGTTGTTGTTGCGGCTGTGCTGCAGCCATTTGCCTTGTCGCGGCGGCGCGCGCGTTGGCGCAGACGCCGGCGCCGGCGAAACCGGCCGGCGTGACAATGCCGGAAATCGTCGTCTCGGCGCCGAAAATAAAGCCGAAGCGGCGGCGCGCCGCGCGGCGGCGCGCGCCGGCGGCGCCGGCCAACGTTGCGAATACCGGCACCGGCCCGGCGCCCGCGCAAACGGCGGCCGCCGGCACGCCCGGCACGCAGACCGGGCTGCAGCAGATTCCAAGTTTGGCCAAGACCGGCACGCCGCTTGCGGACCTGCCGCAGAGCGTGGTCGTCGTGCCGCACAGCCAGGTCGTCGAGCAGGGCGGCACCACCTTGAGCGACGCGATTCGCGACGTGAGCGGCATCAATCTCGGCGGCTCGTCGAGCTACGGCTTCTTCGATCGCTTCACCATCCGCGGGCTCGATGCCCGCATCTACAGCGACGGTTTTCCGGACGGCGACCAGTTCAACGGCTTTGCGCACTCGCTCAACGGCGTGCAAAACGTCGAGGTCCTCAAGGGCCCCGGCTCCGCGTTGTTCGGCAGCACCACGCCCGGCGGCAGCATCAACATCGTCCACTTCCAGCCGTCGGCGACGCCCGGCTATGGCATCAGCGAGCAGCTCGGCTCGTTCGGCTCCACGACCACCAGCGTCTACGCCACCGGCCCGGCCAGCCTTCCGGGCTGGACCTACCGCATCGACGGCCTGTTGCAGCACGCCGACGGCTTTCGCGACCTTAAAAGCGCCGACTACGAAATCCGGCCGGTGCTGAGCTGGAATCACGACAATCACGTCACCACGTTCGCGCTCGACCTGCGCCACATCGAGCGCACGCCCGACAGCTACGGCATTCTCTATTTCAACGGCAGCAGCGATGCCGGCACGCCGCTCGCCAACGTGCCCAATACGGCGAAATATTCGACGCCGTTCGATTACGGCAACCAGGACATCGAGCGCGGCACGGCGATCGACTCCTGGTGGGTGGCGGATTATCTCACGGTCAACAACCGCCTGTCGTTCACGCACCGCGACGTCGACATCCTGCGCAATTCCGGCGGCGGCACCATCACCGAAGTCGGCGGGCTGTTTGAGGAGACGGGTCGGCAGCTGCGCGAGCAGACCGACCACGACAACGATTTCATCTATCAGTTCGAGCCGGTCTGGAAATTCCACACCGGCTCGGTCGGCCACACGCTTTTGACCGGCGCGCAGGTCGAGTGGCAGAGCATCGACGACAACCGCGCCACCGCCAACCTGCCGAACATCACCAACATCTTCGCGCCGGTCATTCCCGAAACCTCGACCGCCGGGCTCGCCTTCATGCGCACTGCAGCCGACCCCGGCATGATCGATGACCTGAGCGCGCTCTATCTCTCCGCCTACGCAACCGACCAGATCGACCTCACCGATCAGTGGAAGCTGCGGCTTGGCGTCAGACAGGAGCACTGGTACGAGCAGTTGACGCCGCTCGCCTATGTGGCGCAATCCGCCACCAATCCGGCGCCCGGCCGGTTCGAAATGAACGGCACCCCGCTCGAACCCGGCGTCGTCGACACCGAAATCGACCACCCGACCAGTTGGAGCGTCGGCACGCTCTACAAGATCCTGCCCGGCGTCGCCCCGTTCGTCGGCGTGTCGAAAAGCTACCTCACCAACTTCAACTCGGAAACGACGCAGAACGGCATCTTCGCGCCGGAATCCGGGCTCGAATACGAGGCCGGGGTGAAACTTTCCTCGCCGGACGGCCGTATCGTCCTGACCACCGCGGCGTTCGAGATTTTCCGGCAAAACGTCTTCAATGAAGATACCACCACCGACCAAATCTCCTTCAATGGGCAGACCAGCAAGGGTATCGATGCCGACTTGCAGGTCGCGGTCACGCCGCAATGGAAGATCCTCGCCAACGCGATCACGCAAGAAGCGGTGCTGACGCAGGTACCCTTGACTCCTTCGCAGGTCGGCAACTGGCCGGTCGGCGTTCCGGCCCACATCTTCAATCTGTGGACGACCTACGATTTCGCCATAGCGGGCGTTCACGGTTTCAAGGTCGGCGGCGGCCTGTCATACAACGACCGCACCTACGCCAACACCGGAAACACCTCGTGGATTCCGCCCTCGACGGTGATCGACGCCATGTTCGGCTATTACCAGACCCATTGGGACGCGCAAATCGGCATCAAGAACATCGGCAACGTCACCTACTACACGTTCGCGGAGAGCGCCGGCGGCGCTGTCGGCGAGCCGCGCACCTACTACGTGAAAGCCGCGTGGCATTATTGAAACCGCTGGTGCCGCCACTGCTTGCCATGCAGCGCAGCGAGGTCGAGGGCGGCGGCAGCGCCGCCGGCCGCGCGGCGGCCCTGCACAAGGCCTTCCGCGACATGCTGCGGCCCGCAGTTCATCGCCGCAGCCAAAAAGATCGGACTCAACCGCGAACCGCAGGCGGGCGAGGAGTTCCGTGGCCGGCCGCCGCGCTATGATCGGCTCAGGTCGTGCGCCTCAACCCGCATGCTGCCTCAGAAAGCTCAAGGTCTTTGCATTGAACTCGGCTACGTTTTCATAAAGGGCGGCGTGCGCGCAACCTTCGAAGATGAAAAACTCGCTCCCGGCTATTCCGTTCTTGAGGGCGTCGGCAAAACGCAACGACGTCACAATGTCGTGGCGGCCGAAAGTAATTTGGGTCGGCGCCTTGATACGCGGCAGTTGCGAGGCCGCGTCGTGGGCGATGACGGCACCGGACTGGCGCATGAATGCATCGAGCGGCTGCTTCGGGCGGCTGCGCACAAAGGCCGCGAGCTGCTCGATGTAGTCCGGCTTGGCGGCGTAGAGTTCCGGCGTGAAGCAGTACGGGAAGATACCCTGGATGATCATTTCCTGCACGCTGTCCAGCGCCTTGGCGATGCTGCGCCAGCCTTCGACCACCACCTTGAGAAAGGGATCGCTCTTCGGCCAGGCACTGTGCAGCGACAGCGACTTGACCCGCTGCGGATATTTGCCGGCCAGCCACAGCCCGGTTGCCGCACCCAGCGACACGCCGCTCACGTGGGCGCGCTCGATGCCGATCCCGTGCATGAACGCGGCCACGTCGTCGGCCAACAGCTCGATCGAATAGCTGCCGTCCGGTTTGTCGGTTTCGCCGGCGCCGCGCGGATCAAGCGAGATGCAGGTGAAATGCTTCGCATAGTCGGCGACCTGGAAGGCGTAGCAGGCATTGTCGGCGGCGAGATAAGGGATAAGGACGAGCGGCTCTCCCGCGCCTTGCTGCTCGTAATTGATCGAGATGCCGTTTGCCTTGATCTTCGGCATTGAAAACCTCCCCGGCTACTGTTGGCCTTGATCCTCGGATTGCACCGGCCGCGTCGATGCCCGCCGCCGCTTGCCATGATGATAGCGGCCCAAGTCTGCGCTGCATAGAACAAGAAGGCGGCGGCGCCCAAGAATCCGGTTGCCGCGTGGGGCGCCGCCGCCACGGCGGCGCCGACACGCTGGATTTCATGAGCCAAGAAGCCGGCCGTTGATGACGTTGAGTGTTCGCGATTCGGTCCGCGGGCAAGTGAAGCGATCAGCCGGAAACCGTGTCACTCCTTCGCCCGCTCGACGTCGGCATAGCGCGCATAGAGCGTATCGATCCGCTGCCGCCACATCGCCACGAACGCGCCCGAGGTCAGGCGGTCGACCGACTTCCATTCGCGCTTGACCGCCGGCAGCGTGTTCCACCAGATGGCGTGCTTGCACCAGCGCTCGCCTTTCATCATGCCCTCGTCGGTTGCGCACATCGACTTCCAGGCGATGCGGTCCGGGTGACTGACGTGTTCCGCGGCGCCCTGCCATCCCTGCTGGTGAATCAAATAGAGATCGCTGAAAGTAGGTTTCTTGTGCGTCACCGCTTCAAACATTGCAGCCTCGTTGAGGAATTTATAGGCCGCCGCGACGGCATTGTCGCGCGGGTTTGTGATATCGCCGGAGCCATAGCGAGCGAACTCGGCGCGGCTCAGTTGGAACAGACCGATATATGAGCCGGTGCGTTGCCCGGGATCGAAATCGGATTCGACCTTGGCGACCGCTTTCATGAAATTATAGTCGAGACCGAAAGCGTCGGCTGCACGTTTGATCTCCTCGAGCGGCGTTCCCAGCGGAACGTCGCTTAGCGCCTGCAAGGCGATTTTCGCCGGTTTTTCCGGAGGCGGAAGCTCGGAATAAACGTAGTACTTGAGATACGGCAGTGCGCGTCTTGCCGCCGCAGCCGGGCCGGCCGGCAACGCGAAGCGGATGGCCGGCAACTGATCGTCTTCGGTCAAGGCCAGCATAGGGCCTTTTGCAACTGCGCCCGTCACATCGAGAGCAGTGAGAGCATTCCGCCCCAATGCACTGAATGCCGCCCCGATCAGCGCATTCGGCGACATTGTGCTGGCTTTCGCCACGACCGTCGTGTTGGCCGGGGCGGCCGCGAATTTCGCCGCAAGCATGGCGGTTGGCGGCGCGGCCATGGTCGGCGGCGCGGCGACCGGCTGCAGGTCCGCGATGCGCCACGCCGCAGCGACCGAAATCGCCGCCGTTGCGCCAACGACGCAGCTTAGCTGCCAGACTTTCATTCCCCCCGACCGCGATTCCCCGAAAAGCAGGCTGAAATCTAATACTTGCGCTGGGAAATAATGAGGCCGCAATGTGGCACGTTGAGGTCGGGCCCATAGGGATCCGGCGTAGCGCTGCCGGGCGGCCGCTCACTCTGCCGCAACCCGCCATGGGCAAAAAATCTCTTGGTCGCGGACCGGCTACCTCAGGACCGCAATAGCCGATCTGCTGCATCAGGCTCATGCGCGATGCCCATCTTGGTCGGCCTTGCGACGCGGCTTATCGCCCTGAATGAATTTCGCCGTTCACCGCAAACAGCGTCACACAATTGAGACATGAATTCACAATGGTGGTGCACACGATTCGGACCGGGGACCGGAATGTTTTCCGGAGCTGATAGATGCGCGTCCTCATCGCAACCGATGCCTGGTACCCGCAGGTCAATGGGGTCCTGCGAACATTGCTGGCGCTGCAGCGCGCTGCGCGCGGCCTCGGCGTCGCGGTCGAATTCCTGTCGCCGGAAGGCTTTCGTACCGTTCCGGTGCCGACCTATCCGGGCCTGCGTTTGGCCGTCCCCCGCCGAAGCCGGATCGCCCGCTGCATAGAAGAAGCCCGGCCCGACGCCATCCACGTCGCCACCGAAGGGCCGATCGGCCATGCCGTGCGCGCCTATTGCCGCCGCCATGACCGTCCGTTCACGACAAGCTACACGACGCGATTTCCCGAATACATTGCCGCTCGCGTGCCGGTACCGGAGCGCTGGATCTATGCGGCGCTGCGGCGTTTTCACGCCGCCGCGGCCGTCACGATGGTCGCCACGCCGTCCTTGATGAACGAACTGGGCGAGCGCGGTTTCAATAATCTCGGAATGTGGACGCGCGGGGTCGACACCGAGCTGTTCAGGCCGGATCGCGCCATCGCCATGGACTTGCCGCGGCCGATCTTCATCTGCGTAGGCCGCGTCGCCGTGGAAAAGAATCTCGAGGCCTTTCTGGCGCTCGACCTTCCCGGCACCAAGATCGTGATCGGCAAGGGACCGATGGAGGCGGAGCTCAAGGCCCGCTTTCCGGATGCAAAATTTCTCGGCCAACTGGAAAACGGCACCTTGGCCGGTCACTTGGCGGCAGCCGACGTGTTCGTCTTTCCGAGCCGCACCGACACGTTCGGCATCGTGCAACTCGAGGCGCTGGCGAGCGGCGTGCCGATTGCGGCGTTTCCGGTCACCGGTCCGCAGGACGTCATCGGCGCTCATCCGGTCGGCGTGCTGAACGAAGATTTGCGCGCTGCGTGTCTTGCAGCGCTGAAAGTCTCACGCGAGGCATGCCGAGCCTTTGCACTGCAATACTCATGGGAGAACAGCGCGAGGCAATTCATCGGGCACCTGCGCAAGGTCGCCACCGCCGATGTCGGCGTTGCCAATGCGGCCGAGCTGCCCGGCCGGGCGCTCGGCTCCATCAACACATTCCACAGAACGAGAGGACACCCATGACCGATGCGCAGCGCGCCGAACTCGACAAGGAGACGATCACCAAGGCTTACGCGCGCTGGGCGCCGCTTTACGACCTCGTCTTCGGCGCCGTGTTCGAACAAGGACGCCATGCCGCGATCGCGGCCGCGGAGCGTGTCGGCGGCCGGGTCCTTGAAGTGGGGGTCGGGACCGGGCTGTCGCTGCCGTATTATTCATGCGCCGTGCGCATCTGCGGGGTCGACATTTCCGAACCGATGCTGCGCAAGGCACAGCAGCGGGTGAGCGAATATGGTCTCGACAACGTCGAGGCGCTCCTGGTCATGGATGCCGAGCACCTGGATTTTGCCGACGCCTCGTTCGACGTCGTCGTGGCGCAGTATGTCGTCACCACCGTGCCAAATCCCGAGGCCACGCTCGACGAATTCGCCCGCGTGTTGCGGCCCGGCGGCGAGATCATCCTGGTGAGCCGCGTCGGCGCCGAGGCCGGATTGCGGCGGGCGCTGGAGAAGTGGTTTGCGCCGGCGGCGCGCAAGCTCGGCTGGCGCACCGAGTTTTCGTTCCAACGCTATGCCCATTGGGCGAAAAGCACTCACGGCGTGCGGCTGATCGAGCGCCGCGCCATGCCGCCGTTCGGCCATTTCTCGCTGATCCGTTTCACCAAGGGCGAGGGGGCGCGGAACGGGCACGCTGCAACTGCGCCGGCGCGCGCCGCTGCGTAAGCCCAGTTCTCAACGCGGCCGCCGCGACGCCCACGTTTTCCTTTCGCCTCTTCGCGGCCGGAATCGTCCCGGTTCAGGATTGTCACGCTGGATTCATCGAATCGCCATAGCGTTGCCCGACGAGCTTGACGTGGAGGACACATATGGCCGGTTTTCTCGAGACGCTGCGCATCCAGCGTTGGGACGATCATCGCTACTATCATCACAGCAGGATCAATCAATCGCTGCATTTCGTCAGCGCGCTGAGCTTCCTGTTTTCTTACGTCATGCTGTTCAAGGATCCCGCCGTCTCGGCCCTGGCCGGCTGGCTGCTGGCGATGACGACGCGGCAGACCGGCCATTTCTTTTTCGAGCCAAAGGGTTATGACGAGGTCAACCAAGCCAGCCACGAATACAAGGAAGCGATCAAAGTCGGCTACAATCTGCAGCGCAAGGTCGTGTTGTTGACGATCTGGGCGCTGTCGCCGCTGGCGCTTTATTTCAAGCCGACGTTCTTCGGCCTGTTTTCGCCGGCCAGCGGCAAAATGGAGCTGGTCCGTCAGGTCGCCATGATCTGGCTGGGCCTCGGCGTCGGCGGCGTATTGTTCCGCACCGTCCAACTGTTTCTCATCAAGGACGTGCAGACCGGGCTGGTCTGGGCGACCAAGATCCTCACCGATCCGTTCCATGACATCAAGCTCTACCGCAAGGCGCCGCTGGCGCTGCTGCGCGGCGAGCTGATCGATCCCGCGATCGGCAGCGAATGGGATGAGGAGACGGCCGAGGAATCGCCGCGGACGAGCTGAGAGTTGCTCACGCGGCTTTGCCTTTGCGGTGATCGGGCAGCAAGCGATGCGCGAGCATCTCTTTGAAGATCGCACGTTTGATCGAGCCGTTGGTCGTCGCCGGGTCACGCCACCACCAGCCGTCTTCGTTCATGGCCTTGGCGGCAGCGACAAATCGATCGCTCACCGCGGCGAAGTCGGCATCGGTATAATCGAGGCTGAAAATGAGCCTGCCGGTGCCGATCCAGCTCAGCGCCAGTTCGTGGGCGCGCAAGTAATATTGCAGCATCCAATTGTATCGGCTTGGCTGCGTATAGCAGACCATCCAAATCGTGGACATGTTCGCAACCCGCACCGGCAAGTCCGCATCTTCGAGCCGTGCGTTGAGCCGCGACGCCCTGTGGTTCCAGACCGCGTCGAGATCGGCGTAGGGCTGGTCGCCGCGCGGCATGTCGGCGGTGCGGAGAAATTCGTTCATCGCCGCCATGACGTAGGGGTGCGAGTTGAACGTGCCGCGGGCAAAGCAGATGTCAGCCGGCCGATCGTCGCGGAAGCGCTTCATCAACTCCTTGCGCCCGCAGAGCACGCCGATCGGCAAGCCGCCGGCGACGGTCTTGCCGTAGGTGACGAGGTCGGCGGCGACCCCGAAATATTCCTGGGCGCCGCCGAGCGCCAGCCGGAACCCGACAAACACTTCGTCGAAAATCAGCACGATGCCTCGTTCGGTGCACGCAGCGCGCAAAAGCCGCAGCCACTCGGCGTAGGCCGCTCTGTCGAAATCCGCCCTGCGCGCGCTGTCGAGCAGCGCCGAATCAGTCGGCGGATTCGCATTGGGATGCAGCGCCTGCAGCGGATTGACCAGAACGCAAGCAATGTCGCGCCGCCGCCTCAGGGCACGCAGCGTCTTTGCGGAAAAGTCGCGCAATGTGAGCGTATCGTGCGCCGGCAGCGGGTTGCCGATGCCGGGCTGCACGTCGCCCCACCAGCCGTGATAAGCGCCGGCGAAGCGCACGAGGGTGCGCCGCCTGGTGTGATAGCGCGCAAGCCGCACCGCCTGCATCACCGCCTCGGTTCCGGACATGTGGAACGACACCTCGTCGAGCCCGGAAATCTGCTGCAGCCGCCGCACGTTGTCGGCGACGATCGGGTGGTACGCGCCGAGCACCGGACCAAGCGCCTGCACCCGCTCGACCGCGCGCGCGATCGCCGCCTTGTAGAAATCGTAGCCGAGGAGGTTGACGCCGTAGGAGCCGCTCAAATCGTAAAAGCGATTGCCGTCGATATCCTCCACGGTGACGCCTGCGGACGATTGCAGGAAAGCTCCGACGCGGAGATGGCGCCGCACGAAGCGGCTGAACTGAAACGGCACGCGATAGGCTGCGGTGAACTGCAAATCGGAAATACCGCTCTCCGCCGCGGCGCCGAGCGCGGCAGTCTTGGCGAAACGCATCCGATAAAGCGCGGCAAGCCGCATGAAGCCGGCGCGGCGGCGCGCGGCGACCTCGGGCGGTGCGCCGTCGGCGCAAAAGAAGCGGCCTTCGTCATATTCGTAAAAGCGCACCGACGAGGCGATGCGCTGCGCCAGGCGGGTGTGCACGGCGAGCGGCGGAGGCTTGCCGCTGCCGGGCCACGCGCCGCGTTTCACCGCCGCCAGCGACGCCGCCAGAACGGCCGCGCCGACGCCGCAAGTGGCCAAGGCCAGGCCATGCCAATCCATCGAATCAGGCTATAGCGCGGAGAGTTTACGCTCCCATGACGGTCAACAGCCGCCTGTTGCGGATTTTGCAGCGGGACGCCATCAACTTCTTCGTCACCAACCGGCTGCCGCGCCGGTCATTGAGCCGGCTCGTCGGTTGGTTCAGCCGCATCGAGCAGCCTTTGGTCCGCGACGCATCGATCGGTTTATGGCGTTATTTCTCCGACCTGGATTTGAGCGACGCCGCCAGCGCCGAATTCCGCAGCATGCATGATTGCTTCACGCGCCGGTTGAAGCCGGGAGCGCGGCCGATCGACGCCGCGCCGAACATTCTGGTCAGTCCATGCGATGCCATCGTCGGCGCGCACGGGCGGATTTGCGCGACCGAGCTCTATCAGATCAAGGGCAGAAGATACTCGCTGACGGAACTCCTTTGCGATCAAAACCTCGTCGAAGCGCACCGCGACGGCTGCTATGTGACGCTGCGCCTGACGTCGGCCATGTACCACCGCTTTCACGCCCCCCACGACTGCCGCGTCGAGCGCGTCGGCTACATTGCGGGCGACGCCTGGAACGTCAATCCTGCCGCGCTGCGTCGCGTCGACAAGCTCTATTGCAAGAACGAGCGCGCCGTGCTGCACGCAAGGCTTACGACCGCGGATGTGGTCAGTCTCGTGCCGGTCGGGGCCATCCTGGTTTCCGGCATTCGGCTGAATTTCATCGACCTTCAACGCCTCAAGCACGACGGCGGCAAGGCCGCTTCCTGCAATGTCGAATTCCGCAAGGGGGACGAATTGGGCTGGTTCGAGCACGGCTCGACCATCATCGTGTTCGCGCCCGGCCGCTTCTCGCTCTGCGACAATGTCGAAAATGGCGCGGTGATTCGCGTCGGCCAGCCGCTGCTGCGGATGCCGTGACAACGCCCATGACTACGCTGTAACGACAAGGCTTCTGCGTGTTTCGCCGGCAAAGCTGACTGCGTCACTCTTCGGCCGCTCGCCGGCAATCGCGTGGCCTTCGACCATGTAGTGAACCGCCTCGGCGATATTGGTCGTGTGATCGCCGATTCGCTCGATGTTCTTGGCGCAAAACAAAAGATGAATGCACATCGAGATCGAACCCGGATCCTCCATCGTATAGGTGAGCAATTCGCGGAACAGCGACACGTAAAGCGCGTCGATATCCTTGTCGTCTTCCCAAACCCTGAGCGCCAGCAAAACGCTCCGGCCGACGAAGCTGTCGAGTACCGCGCTCAACTGGGCGACGGCAAGCGTCGTCATGCGGCGCAAGCCCTGCGCCAGGGTCCGCGCCGGATGTTCGTTGCCCGTGGCAATCGCGCGCTTGCCGATGTTCTTTGCCAAATCACCGATCCGCTCGAGGTCGTTGGCGATGCGCAGGATCGCCACCAGCGAACGCAAGTCGACGGCCATCGGTTGGCGCAACGCAATCGTCTCGACGGCGCGTTGCTCGATCTGCCGCTGGAACTCGTCGATCGTCGCATCCGCGGCAATAACCTGCCGGGCGAGAACCGTGTCGCGCCGCGTGAGCGCGTCCATGGCGTCGATGACTTGCTTCTGGGCGCAACCGCCCATTTCGGCAACTTTTTGCGTGAGCTTGACCAAGTCGGCGTCGAATACCTTGGTGGTGTGGTCGGACACGATCATGATTGCTACGTTTTCCGGCGTCTGTCGCAACGCATTGATGATTCTAGGCTTTATTGATGACCGCCTGATGACGGCGGCGCCGATGTCCGCTCAATGCACATGTGCGCCCGGCGATTGTCCGTTGTCATGACAGCCACACGGAGCAGGCCGATAACGCCCCAATCCCATCGATTCGGCGATGCAGAGGACATGCTCGAACCGATTCCTCCGGCACTGGTCGATGCCATCGGCACAAGCGCCGCCGTCATGACGACGCTGTGCTGGGTGCCGCAAGCGCTGAAAATCGTTCGCGATCGCGAAGCGCGCGCCATTTCACTGTCGGGTACGTTACTTGGCGTTGCCGGCGTTCTGCTCTGGCTCGTCTACGGCCTGGCCATCGCGGACGCTCCGCTGATCGGTTCAAGCGGCGCGACGCTGGCGATAACGACAGCGATTTTGGCGCTTAAGATCCGCCACGGTTGATGCCGTGGAGAACTTGCCCAGCTTCGCCGCGCGCTCAAGCCGCCATGCCGGTTTCCTGCTTGAGCGCCGGGCCGCGGGCCCGATCCGGCGGGTTGGCAACGTCTTGCTCATCGGTCCAAGTGATGATCTCGAAGCGCCCGTCCGCGTGCTCGGCGACCGCGGTGCAGCTTTCGACCCAATCGCCGCAATTGATGTAGCGGATGCCGAAGCGATCGTGGATCACCGCATGATGGATGTGGCCGCAGATCACGCCGTCGACCTGGCGGCGCTGCGCCTCGGCGGCAAGCGTCTGTTCGAACGCGCCGATGTAATTCACCGCGTTCTTGACCTTGTGCTTGGCCCATTGCGACAACGACCAATAGGAAAATCCCAGCCGCCGGCGTATCGCGTTGAGGTAGCGATTGACAAGGAGCGCGAAATCGTAGGCCGTGTCGCCGAGCAGCGCCAGCCACCGCGCGTGCTTGATCACGAGATCAAACATGTCGCCGTGCACGATCAGATAGCGGCGGCCGTCCGCGGACTGATGAATGGCCGTCTCCATCACTTCGATGCCGCCGAAGTGGGTACCATAATAGTCGCGTAGGAACTCGTCGTGATTGCCGGGAAGATAGACGACGCGGGTGCCTTTGCGTGCCTTGCGGAGCAGCTTCTGCACCACGTCGTTATGATGCTGCGGCCAGTACCAGCCGGAGCGTAGCTGCCAGCCGTCGACGATGTCGCCCACCAGATAAATGGTGTGGGCGTCGTGATAGCGCAGGAAGTCGAGCAGGCGGCCGGCCTGGCAACCACGCGCGCCGAGGTGAACGTCGGAAATGAACAGCGCGCGGAAGGCGATCGTGCCGTGCTCAAATTCCACGAATCACGCCTGCGATGTTGACCCGCAAGCTGCGTAATTGCCTTCCATTGCAGCACCATGACACGATCGATTAACGCGCGGTATTTGGTTAACGGCCGCAGCCGTCAAAACCGCCCAAGACGCAAGATAACCGCCGCAATCCATATCAAGACGGCCACGCACAGCATGAAGAAAACCGCTGCCGAGCCATAATCCTTGATGATGCCGATCTCGGGATGCCGGCCTTCGGTGGTATGGTCGGCGAGCTTCTCTATCGCCGTATTCAGCATCTCGACGCTGAGAACCGCGAGCAGGGCTGCGATCATGGCGACATACCAGGTCCAGGTAGGCGCCATCGGAACAGCGAGCGGCACGGCGGCGGCAAGGGCGATCAGCTCTTCACGCAGGGCAGCTTCGCGGCGCAAGCCGCAGCGGATGCCGCGCAGCGAATTAACGGCCGCCGTATAAAGTCTCTTCATGTGCTCTCCCGTGGCCGCGCCGTGCGCGATCGGCACGCGCTCGAGCCAAGCCGCGGGCGTTTTTCACCCGGCGGCCGCCCCATGCCCTCGGCAGGAAACGAAGCGCCGACAACAAACCGCTTTCTCAGGCGAATTCCGCCGAAAACTTTGCCAAATTCACGCAGGCCCAGCAAAAGCACCGCGACGGCAAACGGCAGAACAAAGTAAAGGAGGCGAAAGATCAGGAGGCAAGCCAATAATTCCTCCTTTTTGAATTGGGGCAGGCCGAGGAACATTGCGGCTTCCATCACGCCGAGACTACCCGGCGCGTGGCTGACGACGCCGATCAGCACGGCGGTGGCAAAAATCGTCAGCAAATGCAGGAAATCGAGCGCTGGTTGCGCCGGCAGCAGCACATACATCGCCAGCGCCACGAACACGAGGTCGAGACTCGCGATCGAAATTTGCGCGAGCATCGACTGCGGACCGGGGAGGACGATTTGCCAGTTCGATCTGCCGATGCGGCGTGGCCCGGCGCGAAGCCAGAGAAAGTAGCCGGCAAGACCGATCAGCAGCGCCAATCCGATCAAGCGATTACCCAGCGTCGGCAACCGATCCAGCGCGCTGAGCGCGTCCGGCGCGGCCGACAAGCCGAAACCGAGCAGCAGCGCGTTGCCGAGCCAATAAGTGAGAGTGGTCATGAAGGCGATTGCCGTAATGTCGCGGATACGCAAGCCCCAGAAGGCATAAACGCGATAACGGATGACGCCCGCGGTAACGACGGTGGCGCCGAGATTGTGCCCGATCGTGTAGCTCGCGAAGCTGGCCAGAGCGGCCGCCCGATACGGTATGGCCCCGTGCCCGATCGCGCGCAGGGCAAAAACGTCGTAGCACGTCAGCATGAAATAGCTCGCCGCGACAAACCCGCTCGCCAGGAGCAGGACGTGGGGCGGCTGGGCTTGCAGAGCAGCAACAAGGCTTCGAACGTCGATACCGTGCAGCAGCTTGGACAGCGCGACCGCCGCAAGTGCGACGATTGAAAGGCTGACGACGCCGGTAAAGGAACTCCATCCGATTCGCTTGCGGGCCACCGACGCGATGGCGCTCAACACATTCGTGGCGCCCTCCAAGGTGGTGCTGCTCCGGCGCGGCTCGGTGATTCGCTGCGGCACTCTGTCATCGATCCACGACAGTTTTGTTACGCGGCCAAGCCGTCGCTGCGGGTCTTCTGGCTGAACGAGGAGACTTGTTGTTGGAAAGATCATCGGCGCGCTGTTTGAATGCTTTGGAATGCAAGCTCGCTTTCGCCTTCGAGTCACAGCACCGTCACGGCCGCAAGCTAAATGCCTGCGCGAGGAGAGCAACGATTCGCGGCCGCGCGTTACGTTGCGCATCCGGGCCCGCAGAGCGAGCAGGAGAATCCGATCAGATGTGGCGCGATCCCGCAAAGGCGCTGCCGCGGAGCGGCCCATGCCTTCGCAGCGGCGATATCAGGATGCGTGTGGCGGTGATCGGCGCCGGTTATGTGGGGCTGGTGTCCGGGGTCTGTCTTGCCGATTTCGGCCACCGCGTCACCTGCATCGACACGGATGGCCACCGCATCGCCGCCCTCGCGAGAGGAAAAATTCCGATTTTCGAGCCGGGCCTCGACGCCCTTGTGGCGGCGAACGTGCGCGGCGGCCGGCTCGCCTTCGCGGCGGATTTGGCCGCTGTTTCCGGAGCCGATGCCGTCTTCATCGCGGTCGGTACCCCGACGCGGCGCGGCGACGGCCATGCCGATTTGAGCTTCGTCTATGATGCGGTCAAGGACGTTGCGCCGTTGCTCGCCGAGACGGCGATTCTGGTCACCAAATCCACGGTTCCGGTCGGCACCGGCGACGAGATCGAGCGCATCGTTCGCCGGCAGCGGCCCAACGCCGATATTGCCGTGGTTTCCAATCCGGAATTTCTCCGCGAGGGCACGGCGATTGAGGATTTCACCCATCCCGACCGCGTCGTGATCGGCACCGACGACGCGCGCGCCCGCGCCGTGCTCGCCGACATCTATCGGCCGCTCCTTGCCGCGGCTCCGTTCGTCTATGTCGGTCGCCGCACCGCGGAGCTGATCAAGTATGCGGCCAACGCGTTCCTTGCCACCAAAATCACCTTCATCAACGAAATAGCTGATTTGTGCGAGCGCGTCGGCGGCGACGTAGAGGACGTCGCCCGCGGCATCGGCCTTGATGAGCGCATCGGTCCAAAATTCCTGCGCGCGGGCCCCGGCATCGGCGGTTCCTGCCTGCCCAAGGACGGACTGGCGCTGATCAAGACCGCACACGATCACGGGATGCAGTTGCGCCTGATCGAGACGGTGTGCGGCGTGAATGAGGCGCGCAAGCGCGCCATGGCGGGCAAGATCGCCGCGGCGCTTGACGGCTCGGTCCGCGGCAAGACGCTCGGGGTGCTCGGTTTGACGTTCAAGGCGGATACCGACGACACGCGCGATTCGCCGTCGATCGCGTTGATCGCCGGTCTGCTGGATCTCGGTGCCACGGTGCGAGCTTACGACCCGGCCGGGATGGCGCAGGCGAAGCTCCTGCTCCCGGCGGTCAATTATTGCAACAGCGCCTACGCCGCCGCCGCGGGCGCCGACGCCCTGGTCATAGCGACCGAATGGCGGCAATTCCGCACGCTCGATCTCGTTCAGCTAAGGCGCGTGATGGCCCAGCCGCTGATCGTCGATCTACGCAACGTTTATGACCTCGAACACATGAAGCGGGCCAATTTTCGCTACGTCGCGCTCGGGCGCTCGGAACGAGCCGCTGTTGCCGTTCGAATGCAGCGCCAAAGGCTGCGGGCGCTGAGCGCTTAACGGAGGTGCGAGTAGAAGACGCAGAGCGCGAGGCTCGCCCAGACCGCCGCACTGAAATAAAGCGACATCCAGGTTATCTCGTCCTTCCACTCGGAAAGGTCGCGGGTCACGACCCAGCGCGTGCTTGCGTCGCGCAGGCCATCGAGAGGTCTCAGGAGCCTGCCGCCGCCGGCAGCCTTGGCCCGCCATCGATTGAAATACATCGGCACGTCGACGGTCATGAGAAAAGCCAGATAGCCCGCAATGCCGACGATGGCGATAAGGAGGATCATGCGGACCGGACCAGCAAAATCCGGCAGCAACCGGCACAGGCCTATGCCGACGGCGAAGAAGCCGACGGCCCATAGCGAATTTTCGATGGCGTTGCCCAAGTAGTTGGTGGTCAGCACCGCGTACCACGAGAAACATTCAGCGACGAGAATGAGCGGCGCGACCACCCAGGCGATGTTCAAGGTCGTATCCGCCCCCGTCATCACGCCGAGTCGGTGCAAGACCATGACCCACTGCACCGCGAAGCAGATCTCGGCCACGGTTGCCACCGAACGGCCGACGGCAACGCTCGACAGCCAGGTGTCGAACAAGCAGATCCGCTGAACGTCGGCGCGGGGAAGGAGCGACCTGAATGCGCAGCCGAAAACGTAGGCCGCGCCAAGCAAGAGCATGAGTTCGACACCGGGCGCGCTGTCGAGGCGGCCGGCCGGCTGTTCACGGAGCTGATGGTACAGCAGGAACCAGACCGCGATATTTGTGCCGCTCACGAGGCTCAACAGAGCCCACCACCAGGCCAGGGGATTAGACCAGGCCAGCGAACCCGCCCGGGCCTGCCATTCTACACTCATGGGCCGCACTCCGCGCGCCGTCGAACTGACATTTTGCTGTAGCAATTGTGTCACAAAAATGTGCCGCGGCCCAGGCTTGCAGCGGTCGACATCCGCTTGGCTGCGGGTCGGGATGAAACATATTCCCGCACGAACATCTCGAATGATTTGAGTGTGATTCAGCCGAAAGCAGCGCAGGCACCGCGGTGATGAGAGCAGCCGAAAGCTGAAGGGAGCGACCGGCCAGAAGGAAAATCAGTGCAGAGACCCATCGAATGCCAGTTGGCCGGAAAGTGCGGGTCGCCGGAGCCGCCGTCACGCTGCGGACTGGAGGTGCGCGGGGCGATAGTTGGCAACATTCGTCGTGAATTCGGCATGCCCGTAGCGCTTGAGCTGATTGGTCAACGTGCGGACCAGCGAGCGGTCCGCTGCGTCGCGGACGAGCGGAATGTGAGCGGCGAGCGCATAGACCGTCATCGGTGCGGCGATCATGACGCCTGCCGCGGCGGCGGCAATGTAGTCGGACAAGCCGACTTCGACTCCGACTTTGGCGGCCACGCTTTTGCCTCCGCGCACCAGCTCGCTGGCGAAGAACACCTTGGAGAACCCGCGCTCGAGCCATGTGTGCATGCGGCCGCGCAGCGAGTGGTCCGAAGTGAGATCGGCGGTGAGCATCGCGTGGACGAGAGCGGCGCAATTGTCGTCGAAACCTTTTCGCAGCGTCGCGTGCCGCGTCAGCATGAGGTCGACGACGGCCGGCGGCGTATCGGCGAGCAGATCCTCGGGCAGGCCGAGCAGAAAACAGCGGTAACGGGCGAGTTCGACATGCGCGCGCTCGGCGGGCGTGAACGCCGTGCGGCCTTGCCGCAACGCCTTTTGGGCGATGATGAAAACCGACATCAGGCCGGCCGGCATCTGATCGACCTGCGGAATCGGAATGCCATAGGTCTTGACGTCCCAACGATTGCCGCGGGTGAGGACGTTGAACCGCACCATCGAATGCATGAGGCGCACCATCGCCGCGGATTTGAACGCGGCGCCGTGGCGGTCGAGCGCGTCGGGCATCACGGTCTGCGTGAAAAAAATCGCCGTCTCGTTCAGGCGGTGTGCCGCTGACTTGCTCGACAGCGCACCGGTCAGCACCATCGGCAAGGCCGCATACTTGTTCATGAAGGTGGCAATGAGACCGCCGCGGATGCTGAAGGGGGCGCGGTGGGCAAAGGCGTTGCGCTCAATGCGGGCGCCCTCTTCGATCAATTTTGCGTCGAGCCACGCAGGGAATTGCTCCATTTCCCGGATGAAGCGGACGAGCTCCGGCGGAGCGGTGGGCACGTTCTCCACGCCGCGATCGCAGGCGTCCGTGAGCATCGCCACCAGGCGCTGGAACCCGTATTGCGGAATGAGCGCAGCATAGGCGTCGGCGACTGGATCGCCATGCATCGTGTAGGCCTTTATCAGCGCGACTCGCTGTTTGTTGGCGAGCAGCTCAGGCCGCCGCGCCGCATATTCCGGAGCAAGCTCGCTCTGCACGTCAGGCTCGACCGTGAAGCGCTCGGGCGTGATCGAGAAGTCCACCCGGCCGTACATGGCGGGAAGCTCGGCAGCTTGGTCCGAGCTCTCTTTGGCAAATTCCGAGATGATCGGGGTGTTCATGGCTCTTCAGGCTCCGTCGGTTGATTTCCCGCAAAGCGCAATCGAGTCCGACTGCAAAACTCAACGGGCAGCAATTTTTGCGGCAGCTAAACCTGCGCGGATCGCGTCTTCGCTGCGATCGCCTTCGACACGCCGCCGGGCGGCTTTGTCGGCTGGGAGATTAGGGCTCGCGTTTTTAGTGGAAAATACGGTATTATCGTAATGGACTATTAGGCATTGCCTAACAATGCGTGATCTGCCTCTTCCAGGCCTCACCGTCTTTGCTGCGATCGCCGAGCAAGGCAGCTTGATCGGCGCCGCGCGCCATCTTGGGCTTACGAACCCGTCGGTGAGCCAAGCCCTGCGCGGATTGGAAGAGCGGCTGGGAGTGCGGCTATTCAATCGCACGACTCGTTCGGTCACGCTGACCGAGGCCGGCCGGGCGCTGCTCGCGCAAGTGCGGCCTGCGCTCGACCAGCTTCATGGCGCCGTCGAATCTGTAAACCTCTACCGCAATCGCCCGGCGGGCACGCTACGCTTGGCGGCCGTCAGCCTCGCGGCCGAGGCGGTGGTGCTGCCGGTGGCGAGCGATTTCATGGCCAAGTATCCGGAAATCACGCTCGATATCACCATCGTCGATGGACCGATCGATATCGTCGCCGGAGGCTTCGACGCCGGAATCGGCGCCGGCGCGTTGATCGCGAAAGACATGATCGCGCTCCGCTTGGTCCCCGACACACGCACGGTCGTCCTGGCCAGCCCCGCCTATCTGCGGCGATTTGGACCGCCGCGGCAACCGGAGGACCTGAAGAACCACAATTGCGTGCGCTGGCGTATGTTGAACGGCGCGATCTACCCGTGGCGGTTCTTGATCGCCGGAGAAACGGTCGAAGTGGATGTCAGCGGCTCCCTCGTCACCACCAGCATTCAGTTGATGGCTCGTGCCGTCGTCAGCGGCGCATGCGTTGCTCTTGGAATCGAATCTGCGGCCAGGCGAGCGATCGATCGTGGGGAGGCCGTGCCGCTATTGCAGGACTATGCGCGTCCATTTCCGGGCTGGCATGTCTATTACCCCGGCCGTGCCCGGCTTCCTCTTCCGCTACGGGCGTTCATAGATTTCCTGCGCGCTCACCCCGCCGTGGCGTGACCGGCCAATTTGCCTTGAACGGCGACAATCTCTTTTAGCGCTTGCTCAGCGTCATCCTCGGAGAATGTTGCATCCCGCGTCAACCGTGTTGAGTTTCGTGTCAAGGGCTTCGATTTGACAGGTGGACTCATGCTCTGCCCCCATGACGGAACCGGTCGGTGAATAGCCGATGCGGCGCTGCCAAGAGGGCTGTGCCCGCCAACGTGCTCGCGGCGGCGAGGATGAAGGCTGCGGGCATTCCCATGACGGCGGAGATGCCGCCGAATGCCAGCGGTCCGAGGATGCATCCGGCCAGTGGGAAAAGCTGGGCGGCGCTCGTCAGGGCGCCGACTTGGCCGGGGGGCGCGCGCTTGGCGATTTCCCCCAGCAGCACCGGCAGATAGCCAGCGGCGCTGATCCCGTAGACAGCCGCGACGCCATAAATGGCGCCAAGGGGCCAGCGGGGCATCATCGCGGCGGTGCAGAGCGCCGCCGCGCTCATCAAAATGCCGACCATCGCCATGACCGTGCGAACCGAGAACAGACGATCCGACAGCGCCGCCCAGCCGACCTGACCAACCATTCCGGCCGCTTGCGAGGCGCTGAACGCCACTCCGGCCGTGGCGAGGCCGAGCCGCTGATCGGTAACCAGATAAACGACGAAGAACGACCGCAGGCACAATTGCATGCCATTGAAGGCGAGGCTGGCGAGCAGCAGCGTTGGCATGCCGGGCATGGCGAGCAGATGCCTGACCGGATCGAGCGGCCGAAAGGCGGCAGGTTTTGCGGCTCCCGCAGCGCCATTGAGCCAATTGACTGAAGGCAGCAGAGCGATCGCCAAAGCCGATCCGAGGCTTGCGAGTTCGCCGGCGGCCATGCGCCAGCCGGAACGGGATGCCAGAACTGGCACCAGCGCGCCCGCGACCACTCCGCCCAGCGGCACTCCAGTTTGTTTGATCGACATGATGAGACCCGCCGTTCGCGGCGCGGTGCGCGGTCCCAGCATCTGCGAACTCGCCGGATTCATCGCCGCAGTGCCGCAGCCGATCGCGACCGCCGCCGCGGCTGCAGCGGCGGCGTAGGGCGGCAGCAGAAGCAGCAGCCCGGCGCCGCCGATCGCGACGCTCGCCAGGCTCACGCCCATCCCGCCCATCCGGAACAGCAGCGCGGGAACGTGGAAGCTGATGAGAAAAGCGGTGGCATAAACGACGATCGGATAGAACGCGACGATAGCCGGATTCCATCCCCGCTCGGCGGCGATCGCCGGCGCCAGCACCGGAACGCTCGCCGTGAACAGCGACATGGTCAACTGGACGACGAGAGTTATGACGACGGCCGCCAGCACGTCGAGATACGTCCCGGCACGAACCGGCTGCGAGGTGCGGGACATTGGCGAGCGACTCCCGGCTGCTGCACCACCGGGTCCGCTTTAGAAAAAAACCGCCAACCATAACAGATACAGGAGATTGAAATTATATCCATAACAGTTATCCTGCTCTGTATCTGTACCGGTCTGCACTTCGACAGTGGGAGGACGCCTGACGTGCGCGCGCATCCGCATTTCCGTTATGAGGAAGTGGCGAATTTGATCGCCGGGCTGGTGGACTCCGGAACGCTGCGTCCCGGTTCACGCGCGCCCTCGCTGCGTGAGATCAGCAAGCAGCAGCGCGTCAGCCTCTCGACTGCGCTGCAGGCCTATCGGCTGCTCGAGGACCGCGGCGTTCTGGAGGCAAGACCCCAATCGGGGCACTACGTTGCCTCGCGCGCGGCTCTTCGCCTCGAACCACCGGCGATTTCCAATCCGCCCGGCAGGGCCGCGCCTGTCGTCATCTCGCCGACGCTGTCGAAGGTGATGCAGTATTCGGTGGACCCGCGGTTCGTGCCGCTGGGCGGAGCTATCCCGAGCGCCGAACTGTTGGCTGCCGCGCGCCTGGATCGATTTCTGGCGCGCGCGGCACGCACCAAGGGCGTCAGTTACAATACTTACACCGAGCCCAAAGGCGAGCTGCGGCTGCGCCAGGAGATCGCCCGCCGCGCGGTGCGTTGGGGCACGGCGCTTTCGCCCGAAGACATCGTTATCACGTCCGGCTGCATGGAGGCCATTGCGCTGGCGCTGAGCATCGTGACGCGGCCCGGTGATACGGTTGCCATCGAGTCGCCGACCTATTTCGGATTGCTTCGCTCACTCGAAGCGCTCGGTCTCAAGGCGCTGGAACTGCCGACCGACGCGGCCGACGGAATCGACCTGTCGGCCTTGAAGACTGTGCTTGAGCGCAACGGCGTCAAGACCTGCCTTTTTTCGTCCAGTTTCAACAATCCGCTGGGATGCAACATGCCCAGCGAGAACAAGCTCAAGGTCCTGGCGCTGTTGGCGAGATACCGCGCCACGCTGATCGAAGACGACATCAACGGCGACATCTACTTCGGCCCGCAACGGCCGGTTCCTTTCATGGCGCTCGATCCGTCCGCGAACAACATCATCTATTGCAGCTCGTTCTCGAAGACTGTCGCGCCTGGCTACCGAATCGGCTGGATGGCGACGAAGACGGCGGCGCAAATGCAAAGCGCTCTCGAAAGAAAGCTGGCGTTTACGCTGTCCGGCCCGCCCTTGTTGCAGGTCGCTTTTGCCGAGTTCCTGTCCTCCGGCGGTTACGACAATCATCTGCGCCGGATCAGGCGCGCTTTCGAAGACACCATCGGCCAGATGAGTCGCGCCGTCGAGCGCTCGTTTCCCGCCGGCACGAAAGTGAGCCGCCCGGCTGGCAGCTTCGTGCTGTGGCTCGAACTGCCCAAGTCGGTGCAGACGGCGGCGCTCTTCGACGAGGCGCTGAAGAACGGCATCTGCTTCATCCCCGGCAATGCGTTCTCGATCAGCGGCCGCTACGGTCATTGTCTGCGGCTGAGCTGCGGGCACGGCTGGAATGAGCGCATCGAAAAGGGCGTGATGAAGTTGGGCAAGTTGGCAGCCGCCGCCGCGGCGCGATCGGAAGACGCGTTTTTCAGTAAGCGTTGACTAGAGCAGATCTCGCTCATGTAGCGCCACTTCCCCGTCATGCGCGGGCTTGACCCGCGCATCCATGCGGCCCCGACGCAGCATGGATTGCCGGGTCAAGCCCGGCAATGACGAACCGAGGAGTCGCGATTCGATCGGAGCGGAACATGCTCTAAGATCGACCCGAGAACCGTACTCGCAGCGAGTTTTGTCTCCAACAAATTCGTTTCACGCTGCCGCAAAGAACTCACAGCCGTGGCGCCGATGGGTCGGGGGACTAAACCGCTTGCGCGAAATTGCTGGAGATTTTTCATTTTTTGCGGGTCGGAATCGGACCTCCACCCAGACAAGAAAATCCAACGCCCAAAACCTCGCACTACCGATGGCCCCGATCTGATCACCGTTGCTTTAGCCCAATTCTCTGCACCATTTTGGCCGCAGCTTGGTGTCCCGCACCGGACACCCTTGTTACTGGGTACGCGCTGCGTGCTGATCGAGCATCAGCAACGACGACAACGCCTTCCGCGGTTTGATCAGATCGGCGAGCGTGTGCGCATCCAACACCGCAAGGAACGCGTTGGTCGCCTCACGCAACACGCCGCGCAGCACGCAGACGCGCTCGATCCGGCAATAGCCGCGCTGCTCCAGGCAGCCGATAACCCCGAGCTTGTCCTCGGTCTCCCGCACCACCCGGCCGATATTGATATCGCGCGGCTGACGGCGCAGGCGGATACCGCCCTTGCGGCCGCGAACGGTGTCGAGATAGCCCCTTTGGCCGAGATCGTTCACGACTTTCATCAAGTGCTGCTTCGAAATGTCGAAGCTTTCGGCAATATCGTTGATCGTTGTCAACTTGCCGCCAGCGAGGGCGACATGAATGAGCACACGCAGGGCGTAATCGGTATGAAGTGTCAGCCGCATCTTCTTCTCCGTGGAGCCGGGACCAACGCTGGCAGCGTCGGTCCCGGTCCGCTATGGGCAGCATAGATAAATTTTATATGAAGTAGGCTGACAAGTCCCATCTTCGTCGTACGCAAAGCGGTCAGGTCTTGGCCGCGAACAGCAGGCACCAGCCTTGAGGGCTGATCGTCCCCTGCACGAACCTGCAGGCGTTGGGGGGTTGAAAGTTGGCGCACACCGCACAGCTTTGCTGTCCCTTCGGCTGGTCCTGATACTTGGCTGCCGCCTGCGAGAGCTTTTGCTGCGCGCTGGCGCACGTGATCGCCGCGTCGGCGGCCAAGACAAACCCGAGCGCGGTACCCGTGAGCGCCGCGCGTCGTGAGATAGTCTGCGAACCGTACTTGCTGTTGCTCATCATCAACTCCCTTTCCCGAAGTGAGTGGCGTCAATTCCCTCCCACTGCCGCAATGAGAAAGCCGCCCGAGCGGCGTGGGGATTGTTTCGCGCAGCTCGGCGTCCAGCCGACAAACGCGGCAAAGAACCACGTCATTCCCAGCGCGACCGCGATGGCGATCAGGGTCCAGCCGGCGAGTTCCTGTTGGTCAAGCCGGTAATAGGCGCAAAGCCGCGTCGGCGCGCCGAGATACAGGCCGCCTATGGCGCCGAGTTTGGGAATGAAGTTGGCCCAGATGAACGCGCGCCCGAGCGGCGGCATCCGCCGCCAGCTCAAGCCCAAGGGCACGCCGACCAGCAACGGCAGGCTTAAGAACTTGATGAGATCGGCCCACGGATCGGAGACCGCCTGATCCAGCGCCCGCGGCAGCATCCAGAATGAGGTGCCCAGCACGACCGCCACGATGCCTGGAATGCCGAGCCAGTCGGCATCGGCGAGCCAACGCGGCTCGCGGTCGCGCGCGACCACGGCGACGAGGACGCCCAGCATGATCAGCAGCGGCACCTGCACCGCCATATGCAGCACCATATCGCTTTCGAGCGTGTGGCGGATGGGCGGCAGCCAGAGAACGAGCCACGATCCCGTGGCTGCTGCGAGAAGCCGGGCGTTCATGGCGCCGCGACCTGCACGGCCGCAGCGAGAAGCCGGTCCGGCGCATCGGAATCGAGAATGCGGGCGAGGCGGCCCTGCGCATCCACCACATAGACGGCGTCGTTGTGAATGAAGCCGCCCAGGCCGTCGGGAATCACCACGACGCCGAAGCTGTGCAGCAATGCGGCACGCGCGCGCTGGTCGGCGGCTGCGGCAATGCGCCAGCGCGGCGCCTTGGCGCCGAAGCGGTCGCCGTAAAGCCGCAGCGCCGCGCGGTTGTCGGTCGGATCGAAGCTGATACTGAGGAGATCGATTGCAGCGTGCGCTCGCGTCCCGCCCATGAGCTGCCGCAGGCGCGCGAAATCGTCGCCCAGCGCGGTGCAGATCGTCGGACAGCGCGTATATATGAAGTCGATCAGCACCGGCCGGCCCTTATAGTCGGCCAACGTGAACGGCGTACCGTCCTGATCGACGAGCTGGGCGTCCGGCACGCCTTGCGGCGCGCGTTCGATCGACAATTGCCGCGCGCCGGCGCTGGTGACGACGCGGAAACCGTCAGTTTCGAAGGCGAGCGTACCAATCCCGATCGACAGGACGAAAGCGAGCAGAACTGGAAAGCCGCGCGTCATCCGCTTGGATCTTGCGCACTTGCGGCGGTGCGCATGCCGACAAAGAACCGCACTATCAAGATCAGGACGCCGGCGATGGCGCAAGCGGCGCCGATCGATCCGATCCGGTCGTAGGGCAGCCATTGTGCAACGTGCACCGCGTAGCGCCGCGGCACGCTGGCGCTGCCGGCGCTCAGGAAGGCCAGCACGAACACCACGCCGCCGAGCAGATAGAGCCAATAGCCCAGCCAAGCAACGCCGTAGCGTGACTGTGGGTTGGTGAGATAGGTCATGAAACCGAGCACCATCGCCACCATGCCGAGCAGCAGATAGGTATGGAAATGACCCGGCACCCATTGCGTGTTGTGCATGACGCTGTTGACGGCGATGGTACCGTCAGCGATCGCCGGGATGACCCCGATCGCCCAGCCGGCCACGCCGAGGAACACCAAAGCTGCCGCCGGATTCCAGCGCAACCCGGAACGGTAGACGACGGTCAGCGTTCCGAAGGCGGTAACCAGCAGCACCGGCAGCCCGCTCAGCCATGAAATCACCTGCCCGGCGACCAGGGTCCAAGTCGGCATGGCGAAATCCATCAGCAGGTGATGGGTGTAGACGGTGAGCACGAACACGGTCGAGAGGACCCACGCCAGATAGAATGCCCAGTTTGTCTTCCAGGCTCGATGGGCATAGATCGGCAGGATCTCGTAGACGGCGATCACCGCCATGTAGATCGTGACGTTGATGAAGGTATGCCCAAAATAATAGATCAGGTTCTTCGCCGCAAGCGCGTTGAAGGTGAAGCTCGGCACGTACAAATTGACCAGCGAGATAATGAGCACCGCGGCGCCCACCAAGATGCCAAGGATGTTGGCGATCAGCGCCATCGTCGAAGCGGTGACGGCCGGCGGCGGTCCCTCCTCGCCGTGCGCCAGACCGAACGCCTGCTTGACCCCGAGCGCGGCGCCGAGCCCGCCGTAGACGGAGAGGATGCCGCGAGCGATGTCGAGATGCAGCAACAGGAATCCGACACCAATGAAAATCAAGCCGACGAGATAGGCAGCCGCGGCATTCACCGACCACAACCCGCCGGAATGCGCCGGCAACGGGAACAGGAACGTCCAGGCGGCGCCGAATCCGCCGATGAAACCAGCGCCGAGAATCAGCACGGCGCCGATCAGAAAGAACACGAGATTGGTGAGGAAGACCGCGGTCGAGACCGGGACGTGGCGGCGCACGAAGTGCCACATGACCGCGGCGCTGCACAAGCCGGCAATGCCGACCATGCCGGCGCCGTGCATGGTCATGACCACGTAGAAGAAATCGGGCGACACGTCGATCCATTGCGCCTGGGCGAGCCGCATGGTCAGGCCCAGGAGCATCATCAAGAGAAGGACGATCCCCGAGACGGCGAGATAGGCGAGTACGGCTGCGCGCGGGTTGATCGCGGTGCGGCCTGCGGTGGCTGCAATCGTCATAGTGTCCTCCCTGATCGCTCGGTCGCTCGGCGCCTGAAAATCTGCGGCCTTAGTGGTCGGTCACTTTGATCTGCGCCTGCATCGCGTGGTGGGCGACGCCGCAATATTCGAGGCACAGCACCTGATAGGTGCCGGGCTCGGTGAACTGGTAGCGCAGTACGTTGGTGTAGCCGGGCATCGCCTGAACCTCCGCGACGATGCGGAACTCCGGATCATAGAGCCCGAAGCCGTGGTTCACGTCCTTGCTGGTGACCTGGAACTCGGCGGTCTGGCCGACCTTGAAGGTATTGGGCGTGATGGTCCACATCCACTGCTGGCCAACGACCTGGACGGGTTGCACGGCCGCGGCAGGTAAAGGCGGCAGCGTGTTGATATAGGGCAGTTCGCCGACGGTCTTATAGTTGGTGCCGATCAGGACGATAAGGGCGATCCCGAACAGCCAGACGCGCAGCCGATAGGCCGCATCGATCACCGGACCGTAATTGGCGATTGCCACGCTCGCCCCTGTCGCCACCCAGATGAACACCAGGGCAAGCGCCCCCATCAGGATGATCGAGACGCTCCACACCACGTCCTGGATCACGGCGACCTCCCCCATAATATGTATTTTGTATGCATGTTAGTCCTGAAACTCGTTCTGGTCAATGCCCGGCTGGTGAACGTGCACGGAAGTGCGCGGCAAAAGGTTTGTTTCGGCCGAGCCCGGACTACCTCAATCGGCGTGCCCGGATTGCGCGACACACTTTTTGGTCGAATCGTTGCGCAAACATTCGGCAAAGGCGTCGAGCGATGCGCCGTGCAGCGCCGCGCTGCATCCGAGAAGCGCCTTAGCCCAGTGCTGCCGACCCGAGCATCGCGGCGCCAGCGTCGGCATCACCGCGGTGCTGCACGCTTGGTGCACGCCTGGGGCGCGGCAATGACCCATCGTCCGCACGTGACATATGATCGCGCCGGGCGGCGGAATCTCGCCCGATGGCAAGCGTTGGATCGCATGCCGGCTGGGATTCTTCCTCCCCGTGCGTGCGCTCTCGCGCCTGTTCCGCCGGCTGTTCCTCGCCAAGCTTGCCGCCGCTCATGCCGCCGGCCGGCTCAACTGCTTCGCCGATCATGCGGCGCCGGCCGACCCGCAAGCCTTTACCGCCTATCTCGCGCCGTTACGCTGGCGAGGCGATCTGCTCAATGCATCGCCGCTCCGACGCGCGGTGCCAGCGCGCCGGCGTGGCGGATCACGTGGCCGGCGAGGTGATGGGCGGCGGCCGCCGCCTGCAGCGGCTCGCTGCCGGACAACCGCGCCGCCAGATAGCCGGCATTGAAACCGTCGCCCGCGGCGGTGGTGTCGACCGGCACCAAAACTTCGGGCACCGGCACGAAGTCCTGGGCGCCGGCGCTGGCGACCAGCGCGCTGTTCGGCCCGTTCTTGACCACGATCTCGCCGATGCCGAAGGCTTGCAGCCGCGCCACCGTCGCTTCCGGGCTCGGATCGCCCCACAGCACCGCTTCGTCGTCGAAGGTCGGCAGCGCCATATCGACGCGCTTGAGCGTTTCGATGAAAACGGTGCGGGTGCGCGGCAGATCGCCTTTCCAGCCGCGCGGCCGGAAGTTGCCGTCGAACGCCACCTTGGCGCCCTGGCGCCGCGCCACTTCGAGCACGGCGAGAAAGCGGCCGATGCCGTTGGTCGACAACAGCGACAGCGTGATGCCGGAGAAGTAGATCAGCTTCGCACCGACCAAGCCTGCGGCGAGGCGCATCCAGTCCGGCAATTCGAACAGCTCGTGCACCGGCGCGCCGTCGCGCCAATAGCGCGCGTTGCGCTCGCCGCCCGGACCGCTTTCGACCAGACAAAGCGCCGGCAGCCGGCCGGGAACGCGCAGCACGAGATTCGTGGCGATGCCTTCCGCCGCCGCCAGCGCCAGCATGCTGTCGGAATACGGATCGTCGCCGATCGCGCTCGCAAAGGCGACGTTGATGCCGGCGCGCGCCAAATAGACGGCGGTGTTGAACGTGTCGCCGCCGCAGGACAGCGCAAAGCGGCCGTCGCCGCCGCGCTTGAGCTCGATCAAAACCTCACCGACGCAGACGGCGCGTCCGGTTTGCTCGCTCATGCTTTATCCCTGCGCCGCGGCGGAATGCCGTGCCGGCCAATGACCGCGGCTGAGAAAATAGCCGAGCGCGCTCAAGAGCGCGATACAGAAGCTGACCGGCCAATCGGTCGCATAGGCCATGGCGATGCCGAACCAAGCCTCGGCCAAGGCCAGCACGGCAGACAAAATCATGCCGCTCCACAGCCCGGCAACCAGGCGCTGCGCCGTGGCCAGCGGGCCGACCATCAGCGCAAACACCAAGAGCACGCCGACGATCTGCGCGCTCTCCGATACCGCGAGCGCGACGATCGCCATGAAGGCGGTCGACACGAAGCGCAGCGGCACGCCTTTGGCCTCGGCGAGCTCGGGTTGGAGGGTGAGAAAAAGCAACGGCCGCATGATCGCCGCCAGCGCCGCCAGCGTCACCGCGCCGAGGCCGAGCAGCGTCACGATGGTCGAGCGGTCGACCGCCAGCACGTTGCCGAACAGCAAAGCCGTCGCCTGCGCGGCGAACGCCGTGTAGTAGTGCAGAAACAAGAGCCCGAAGCCGAGCGCCAGCGCCAGCACCACGCCGATGGCGACGTCGCGGCCGCTGACGTGCTCGCCCAACAAGCCGATCGCGATGCCGGCGGCGACCGTGAAACCGACCAGACCCCAGACCGACGCCATGCCGATCAACACCGCGCCGGTGGCGCCGGCAAAGCCGATATGGCCGAGCGCATGGCCGGCGAAGGTTTGGCCGCGCAGCACCAGGAAATAACCGACCAGGCCCGACACCACAGCCGCCACGCCCGCGGCCGCGAACGCGTTGCGCATGAAATCGTATTCAAGCATGGCGATGGTCGTGGTGATGCTGGTCGCGGCCGTGGGCGTGGCCGTGGTCGTGCAGATGGTCGGAGCGCTCGACGTTGCGGCCGCGCGACAGCACGAAGATATGGCCGTCGGCACGCACCACTTCGATGTTCGCATCGTAAAGCCGCGACAACACCGGCGCGGTCATCACTTCGGCCACGGTGCCGAGCGCGGCCTGGCCGTTGCCGAGATAGAGCACGCGATCGAGCGCGCCGATCAGCTGGTTCAGCTCGTGCGCCGAAAACAACACCGTGATGCCGCGCTCGCGGGCAAAGCCGCGCACCAGCGCGACCACGGATTCCTGGTGATGCTGATCGAGGCTGATCAGCGGCTCGTCGAGCAGCAGCAGTTTCGGTTCGCCGAGCAGCGCCTGGGCGAGCAGCAAGCGCTGGCGCTCGCCGCCCGACATGGCGGCAAGCGGCCGTTCGGCAAGCTCGCGCGCGCCGATGGCGGCCAGCGTTTTTTCGACGGCCTCGCGTTCGCGACGCGAGCGCAGCGGCAGCCCCCAGCGTTCGCCGCGCACGGAGCTGGCAATGAAATCGAGGCCGCGCACGCGCAAATCCGGCGCGAGCGTGCGCACCTGCGGCAGGTAACCGATGGCGGCGTCGCCGCGCTGCGGGGCGCGGCCGAACACGCGAATGCTGCCGGCGTCCGGCCGGATGAGGCCGAGAACGGCGCGAAACAGCGTCGTCTTGCCGGCGCCGTTGGGGCCGAGCACGCCGATGAACTCGCCGGCCGCGATGGCGCAGCTCACGTCGCCGAGCACCCCGCGCCCGCCGACGCTCAGCGTCACATGATCGAGCGCGATGACGCTCATGAGCCCGGCCCGGCCAACGCCTTGGCGGTGGCGTCGAGCTCGCGCCGCATCCAGGCCTGATACGACAGATCCGGCGGGCAGGTCTCGGTCACGCCGACCACCGGAACGCCGTCGGCGCGCGCCAGCTCGACCAGCCGCCGCACCAGGCGGTCCGCTGCCTGCGTGTTGTAGAACATCGCCCGCACCTTCTGCTTTTTCAGGTCGTCTTCGAATTGTGCCAGATCGCGGGCGCTCGGCTCGGTGTTGTTCATGACCGCGAGCTGGAACGACGCGTTGCGCATGACGAGCCCCAGCGCCGCCGCCATGTCGCCGAACACCGGCTCGGTCGCGGTGACCGGCGCGCCGGCATATTTGGCGCGCAGGGCGGCGATTTTTTCATCGAGCGGCGCAAGCGAAGCGAGAAACGTCTTCAGCCGCGCCGCGTAGCCGTCCTTGTGGGCGGGATCCATCGTGCCGAGCGCCGCCGCAAGCGCGGTGGCGACCGCCGGCATGGTCGGCGGATCGTACCAGAGGTGCGGATTGTCGCCGGCCTTGCTGTGCACGAGATCGGCCGCCACGATGACGGCGCGTCCGGGCGCGGCGCTGACCTCGAGCAGCTTGTCCATCCACGAATCGTAAGCGGCGCCGTTGTAGATGACGACGTTCGCGGCGGCGATCCGGCGAACGATGGCGGGCGTGACTTCGAACAGATGCGGGTCCTGGTCGGGATTGCCCAGCACCGAGGTGACCGAAATCCGGTCGCCGCCGATCTGCCGCGCCACGTCGCCATAAAAATTCTCGGCCGCGACCACGGCGATCTTCTTTTCGGCCGCCCGCACAGGCGCCGCCGCAACCGCGACGGCGAGCGCGGCTGCGACCCCGAGCAATATCTTGAGCAGCCTCGTCATGGCCGGTCCCGTTGATCGCCACCCGACCGAGCGGCGCGAGCGGACCGGCAAAATGTAATATTATAACATTACAGCGGCAAGGCGCCGACGGCCCTTTCAGACAACGGGCGCAAAGCGCCGCACTGCTCAGTGCGGATGCAGAAGCGGCACCAGGCGGTTCTTCTCGGCCGTATCGGTCGCCAGATTGCGGGCGAAACCGGCGCTGTCGGCGAAATAGCCGGCCGGCTGCAGCGTATTCCTGACCACCTTCTGGGCGGCGGCGCTCTTCATGACGGCGATACAGGCGGCTTCGAGCTTGCGCGTGACCTCGGCCGGCATGCCGGCCGGCCCCAACAGGCCGCCATAGCTCAGCGGCGCCACGTCGTAACCCTGCTCCTTGAAGGTCGGCACGTTAGGCAGCGCCGGATTGCGGGCTTCGGCGAATAGTCCCGGCATCGGCAGGCCGCTGCCGGCGGCCGCGGTCAGCGGCACCGCGGCGAAGTCGATCTGCCCCGCGCGTACCGCCTGCATTTCCTCGGCCGGGCCTTTATAGGGCACGTCGTTGAACGCGACCTTGGCCTGGTCGGCCCACGCGATCATGGCGAGATGCGGGATCGTGGCGATACCCGGAACGGCGACATTGAGCCCGCCGGGCTTGCGCCTGGTCGCCTCGACGATGTCGCGCGCGCTCTTGAGCGGCGAGTTCGGCGGCACCACCACGACCTGATCGTTCTTGAACGTTTGGCAGACCGGCGTGAAGGATTTGATCGTATAGCCGGCCTGTTTGTCGATCAGCGGCTGCACCGTGATCGAGTACGTGGCGCCGTGCATCAGCGTGTAACCGTCGGGGTTGGCGCGCGCCACGTCGGCGGTGCCGAGCACGCCGTTGGCTCCCGGCCGGTCGACGATGATGAACGGCTTGCCGAGCCGCGATGAAAAACCGTCGGCCAAGACGCGGCCCAAAATGTCGGCGCTGGAGCCGGCCGTGGTCGGCACGATGATCTGGACGACGCGGCTCGGATAGTCCCGCGCCGCGGCGGCGGTCACGCCCGCCGCCGCGCCGCAGGCGGCCGCCATGCCGGCGATAATCCGCGCCTTGTGACGCATCGTTTCCTCCCTGGCACGCCCGCGTGGTTGGAAACGATAGCGCAAGCGCCCCTTCGATCAAGCCGGCACGCACCCGGCTGATCGTCGCGGGCGAACGGACGGCGGGCGAGGATGCAACTGCCGACGGATGCCTATATAGAAGGCGAACGGAGGGACCAAATGACTGACAAAATTCCGGTCACGGTGCTGACCGGCTATCTCGGCGCCGGCAAGACCACGCTGCTCAACCGCATCCTGTCCGAGCCGCACGGCAAGAAATACGCCGTGATCGTCAACGAATTCGGCGAGATCGGCATCGACAACGAGCTCGTGGTCGGCGCCGACGAGGAAGTGTTCGAAATGAACAACGGCTGCATCTGCTGCACGGTGCGCGGCGACCTCGTTCGCATCCTCGACGGCCTGATGCGGCGCAAGGGCAAGTTCGACGCCATCATCGTCGAGACCACCGGGCTCGCCGATCCGGCGCCGGTGGCGCAAACCTTCTTCATCGACGAGAACGTCGGGCGCCGCACCAAGCTCGACGCCGTGGTCACCGTGGCCGATGCCAAATGGCTCAACGAGCGGCTCAAGGACGCGCCCGAGGCCAAGAACCAGATCGCGTTCGCCGACGTGATTTTGCTCAACAAGACCGACTTGGTGTCGGCAGAGGAGCTGGGCGAGGTCGAGGCGCGCATCCGCGGCATCAATCCTTATGCCAGGCTGCACAAGACCGAGCGCGCCAAAATTCCGCTCGGCGAGGTTTTGGACCGCAACGCCTTCGATCTCGATCGCATCCTCGACATCGAGCCCGCTTTTTTGGCAGGCGACGGCCATGACCACGAGCATGCACACGATCATGATCACGAGCGTGGGCACGATCACGATCACCACCATGCCCATCATCACGGCGGGCTCAAGCACTATCACGACGAGGAGATGCAATCGATGTCGCTGAAAAGCGACCAGCCGCTCGATCCCGACAAATTCTTTCCGTGGATCCAGGATCTGGTGCAGAAGGAAGGACCCAATATCCTGCGCTGCAAGGGCATCCTCGCCTTCAAGGGCGACGACCAGCGCTTCGTCTTCCAGGGCGTGCACATGATCCTCGACGGCGATCACCAGCGGCCCTGGAACAAGGACGAGAAGCGCGACAGCCGCATCGTCTTCATCGGCCGCAACCTGCCCGGCAAGACGATTACGGAAGGGTTCGAGAGCTGCATCGCTTGATATGAGCGACACCCGCAGCGACACCGTCTCCGTCGTCGAGCGCACCCGCGCGGTCGCCGCGGGCGGCGCGGTGGTCGGCGCGCACTTTCTCGGCCGCACCGCCGTGTTCGTGCTCGGCGAGGAAGCGCTGCTGTTTGCCGAGCCCGATGGCGAAGAGCGGCGCATGGCCGTCCATGACGGCGCGATCCTGGCGTCGGCCGGTGACGGCGCGCGCATTGTCAGCGGCGGCGACGACGGCAAGGTGGTCACGACCGACGCCGGATCGAGCCGCGTCATCGCCGCCGATCCGAAGCGGCGCTGGATCGATCACGTCGCGCTTGGGCCGGACGGCGCGGCGGCTTGGTCGGCGGGCAAAACCGCGTTCGTGCAGGCCAAAGAGCTCCAGCAATTCGCGGCGCCGTCAACAGTCGGCGGGCTCGCGTTCCTGCCCAAAGGCTTTCGCCTCGCCATCGCCCATTACAATGGCGCCACTTTGTGGTTTCCCAACGCGCCGCAGGCCGCGCCCGAGCCGCTGGAGTGGAAGGGCTCGCATCTTGGCGCCACCGTCAGTCCCGACGGCCGCTTTCTCGTCACCACCATGCAGGAGCCGATGCTGCATGGCTGGCGCCTCGCCGGCCGGCAGCACATGCGCATGGCGGGCTACGCGGCGCGCGTCATGTCGCTCGACTGGACCGCGGGCGGCCGCTGGCTCGCGACCTCCGGCGCGACGCAAATCATTCTCTGGCCGTTCCACACCAAGGATGGGCCGATGGGCAAGCAGCCGCGCCTGTTGGCGCCCGCCGAGCCGCGCGTCGAGATCGTCGCCTGCCATCCCCAGCAGGACATCGTGGCAGCCGGCTACGGCGACGGCATGGTGCTGCTCGTGCGCATCGAGGACGGCGCCGAGATTTTGGCCAAGAAGCCGGGCGACGCGCCAGTGAGCGCGCTGGCCTGGAGCGCCGACGGGCTCCTGCTCGCCTGGGGCGCCGAAGATGGCGCCGCAGGCGTCGTCGATCTCGGCTGATCGGGGCAAAAGCGCATAGGCGCTAACATAGCTGCGTTTCCCGGGCGCAGCGCAGCATGAAGCGCGGCGAAGTGGTGCGCTGCAGACCCGGGATCGTAACAAGTTGCGGAGTCTGGGACGGTCCCGGATCAGCGGTGCACCGCTGCGCGCTGCACCGCATCCGGCAAACAGAGGCCTATGTTAGCGCCTAGACTAGGGGCAAAAGCGGGCACCTGTGGAACTTTGAGCGCGCATCAGCGTTGTGCGGCTGATACGACCGGTTTTATGCGTGCGTTGATACGTGCCGTATAGCCGACAAGATATTTGGATCGATCGTTTTGACAGCGCTTCGAGCCCATCACGCTGCGCACCGCCTGCCTGCCGACCATGAGCGGCGGGTCCATCGGCGCCTGGCACGCTACGACCGCAGTCGCCGGCCTGGCGCCGCCGTCGCGGCGATTGCGCGGCCGCCGGGATGGCTCATTGGCCGCCTCCGCCCGGCCGACGATCTGCCGTTGCGGCCGCGCGCCTTCGTGTTCGACGTCGAGGGCACGCTGGTCGATACGGTGCTGCCGGCGCTGCAATGCTGGAGCGAAACGCTGGCCGAAATCGGCGTGACGGCGAGCGTCGCCGATCTGCACCCCTATTCGGGCATGGACGGCAAGCGCATGCTGCGCCATTTCGTCAAGAAGCACGACCCGAAGACGCTCGATCATATCGCCCAGATGCAGAGCGAGCGCTACCGCATCCGCTACCTGCCGCAGGTGCGCCCGTTCGCCGGCTTGCGCAGCCTGTTCACCGCGATCAAGACCGCCGACGCCAAGATCGCGCTGGCGGCGGCCTGCGACAGGGACGACCTGGCCCGCTATCGTGCCATCATGGGAGTCGACGACCTGATCGACGTGGCGTGCTGCGGCGATGACGTGAAGCGGGAAAGGCCCGCCGCCAACGTCGTTGTCGTGGCGGTGAGGAAACTGCACGTGCCGCCGGCGCAGATCGCCATGATCGGCGACACGCCCTACGACGCGGAAGCCGGGCGCACCGCCGGGCTGACGCCGGTCGGCGTGCAGAGCGGACATTTTTCACGATCCGACCTGCAGGATGCCGGCTGCGCCGCGGTGTTTTTCGACCTCCTGGCTCTCGCCCGCAAGCTTGAAGAGCAGGCTCCGGTCGCGACCGCGGCCGTCGCCAAGGCCGAGACCGAAGCTGAATTCAGCTTTAGATCAGATACTGCCGTAGCGGCGGATAGCCGTTGAAGCCGACCGACGAGTAGGTCGCCGTGTAGGCGCCGGTCGCCTCGATCAGCACCTTGTCGCCGATGGCGAGCGACACCGGCAACGGGTACGGCGTCTTCTCATAGAGCACGTCCACGGAGTCGCAGGTCGGCCCGGCGATGATGCAAGGGGCGGTCTCGTCGCGGTCGCGCGGGGTGCGGATCGGATAGCGGATCGATTCGTCGATGGTTTCCGCAAGGCCGTGGAATTTGCCGATGTCGAGATAGACCCAGCGCACCTCGTCCTCGGGCGAGCGCTTGGCGATCAGCACCACTTCGGCCTCGATGATGCCGGCATTGCCGACCAGGCCGCGGCCCGGCTCCACGATCGTCTCCGGCAGCGCGTTGCCGAAATGCTTGCGCAGCGAGCGGAAGATCGCCTTGCCGTAGGATTCCAGCTTCGGCGTCTTGCGCACGTAGCGGGCCGGAAAACCGCCGCCGAGATTGACCATCGACAGCGTGATGCCGCGCTCGGCGCAGGCGCGGAACACCGACGCGGTGGAAGCGAGCGCGCGGTCCCAGGCCTCGATATTGTGCTGCTGCGAGCCGACATGGAACGACACGCCGTACGGCGTCAGGCCGCGCTTTTGCGCCAGCTCCAAAATGTCCGCCGCATAGGCCGGCTCGCAGCCGAACTTGCGCGACAGCGGCCACTCCGAGCCGGAGCCGTCGCAATGGATGCGGCAAATCAGCCGGCTGCCCGGCGCCGCGCGGGCGACTTTCTCGACCTCGGCCTCGCAGTCGACCGCAAACAGCATGACGCCGAGCTTGGCGGCGGCGGCGATCTCCGATTCCTTCTTGATGGTGTTGCCGTAGGAAATCCGCTCCGGCGTCGCGCCCGCCGCCAGCACGGCTTCGATCTCGCTCACCGAGGCGACATCGAAGCAGCAGCCGAACTCGGCCAACAGCTTGAGAATCTCCGGCGCCGGATTGGCCTTGACCGCGTAGTACACTTTGCTGTCGGGCAGCGCCTTGGCGAAGGCCAGATAATTGTCGCGCACCACGTCGAGGTCGACGACGAGGCACGGTCCGTCCTGCGGGCGCTTCTTGAGAAATTCGCGGATGCGCGTGGTCATGGACCCAGCTCCCCTATCCGGCCGGCGGCTTAGCCGCCGAGGTGAACCTCCTGCGACGCGGGTTCCGCATCATGCGAAAGCGAGGTGCGCCGCCGTTGTTGCTGCCTTGGTCCGGATGAGGGAGATCCCGTTCCGCACTGCTGGCAAAGAAGGACAAGCCCTTTCGGTGTCCCCGGCATTGGCGCCGGCAGTAACCAAAAAAGCCCTTCCGTCGTTGCTTTAAGCCGCGTCGCCCGTGGAGAGCGGGCTATGCCGGTTTCGCCTCCGGCTGCCGGTCACGGGAGCAAGGAAGTTAGTGTCTCTTCCTTAGGCGGCTGTCCGGCCTCTTGTCCGGATGCCCACCGACCGACACACGGCCACAGGCACGTGCGAAATTGGGCATTCGCGGGATAAGCGATTTTGCCGCGAGGCGCAAGCGATTTGATCTTAACAAAACGTAACGCGCGGAATTCTCCACCGCGCGGCGACGGCGCGGGCGCCGTTACTCGGCGGTGAATGGCTCGACGTGACTGGCGGCGCGCAGAAACTGCACCATCACGGCGACGCCGCAGAGCATGAACAGCAAGTCGAGAATGCGCGCACCCAGCGTGCCGAGCCCGATCAGGTTGGCGATCGCCCAGCTGCCGGCAAACGCGGCGCCGAACACTTCGGCGCTGATCAGGATCGCCGCGCTGACGACGGTCAGCACGTTGCGCCAGACGATGCGGCGGGGGCGGCGAGGGGGAGCTTCATTCATGGTTGGGCAGTTAGTCTGAAAGAGGCGGCAAATTCAACCCCGGGGCCGTCGTTCCGGCCGAGCGAGCGAAGCGAGCGAGAGCCGGAATCCATAAGCCCGGCAGCGCGGGAACGACGCCCGTGTATCGTTAGAACGGCTGGGATGATGGATTTTCCGGGTTCGCGCCTTCGGCGCGCCCCGGTATGATGGGTTACGCCGCGTCGCGTGCGGCTTTTTGCGGCAACAGGCCGGCCTCCACCAGGGCGGCGCGGATGCGGTCGACCTCGGCGCGGGCGAGCTTGACGAGCGGTGGCCGCACCACGGCGCGCGGCAGCCGGCCGAGCAGCACCAGCGCCTCCTTCATGCGGTTGTGCATGTCGGCCCAGGGGTCGGCGTAGAACACGCGGGCGAGCGGATAGATGCGGTCGTTGAGCCGCCGCGCCGCGGCGAGGTCGTTCCTCTGCACCGCCGCAAACAGCGCCGCTTGCAGGTCGGCGATGACGCTGCCGGAGCCGGAGAGGAGCCCGTTGCAGCCGAGCACCAGCGAGCTCAACAGCCAGGCGCTGTGGGTCGAGAGCACGTTGACCGCGGGCTTGCGGCTTTGCAGTTCGCGCACGTGCATCTCGTGCTGCGCGACGTTGCCGGCCCAATCCTTGATGGCGCGAATGGTCGGCACCTCGTCGCACATCCGCAGCAGAGTATCGCGCGGAAAACCCTGGCCGGTGGCCAGCGGATATTGGAAGACGATCAACGGCAGGCGCGAGGCGTCGGCGATGCGCCGGAAATGCTCGACCGCCATGGCGGGCGATTGGCCCAAGGTGAACGGCGCCGGCGGAAAGACCAAGAGCGCCGCGGCGCCGCCCTGCTCGGCCATGCGGGCGATGCGCGCCGCCTCCAAACTGCCGTCGGCCCAGATGCCGTTGACGATCGGCAGCCGGCTGCCGATCTCGTCCTGCGCGATGTCGAGCACGCGCCGCTGCTCGTCGAAGCTGCAGGAGGCGACCTCGGTCGAGTGTGCGTTGACGGTGACGGCGGACAGGCCCTTGACCGCCGCTACATCCTGCAAATGCTTGCGAAAGCTCTTCTCGTCGATGGCAAGATCGTCGCTGAACGGCAGGATCACGGCGGCAATGACGCCGTGCGGCACGTAATGGGCGTGGTGGGGCATTTTTTCGCTCCTTCCTCCATCGGGTGGAGGCTCTCGGCTCTATGACATATATATCACGGGCCTCGCCGCATTTGCTAAGACCCCTGCCATGACCCGGATTAAGACGCCCGAAAATCCGCTTTTGGCCGAGTGGGACGCGCCGGACGGCGTGCCGCCATTCGGCCGCATCAAGCCCGAGCACTTTGCTGCCGCCTATGCGCGCGCGCTCGCCGGGCACGAGGCCGAGATCGCCGCCATTGCGGCCGATCCGGCGCCGCCGAGCTTCGCCAACACCATCGCGGCGATGGAGAACAGCGGTCGCGCGCTCACCCGCGTCGGCAACGTCTTCCACGTCCTGGTCGGCGCCCACAGCAACGACGCGCTGCTTGCGATCGAGCGCGACATCGCCCCGCAGATCGCCCGCCATTTCAACGCCATCCACACCAACGCGGCGTTGTTCCGCCGCATCGACACGCTGGCGCGCGCCGCCGACACGCTCGGGCTGACCGCCGAGCAGAAGCGGGTGCTCGAGCGCTATCATATCGCCTTCCGCCGCGCCGGCGCCGGCCTCGACGCCGCCGCCAAGAAGCGTCTGGCGGACATCATCGAGCGTCTCGCCGCGCTCGGCACCTCTTTCAGCCAGAACGTGCTGGCCGACGAGCAGGCCTTCGTGCTGTCGCTGCACGGCGAGGCGGAGCTTGCCGGCCTGCCCGACTTCATGCGCGAGGCCATGCAGGCCGAGGCCAAGGAGCGTGGCCGCGACGGCTATGCGCTCACGCTGTCGCGGTCGAGCGTCGAGTCGTTCCTGCAATTTGCCGACCGCCGCGACCTGCGCGAGAAAGTATTCCGCGCCTTCGTCATGCGCGGCGACAAGGGCGACGCAACCGACAACAAGGCGATCATCGCCGAAATGGTGCGGCTGCGCGCCGAGCGCGCCCGCCTGCTCGGCTTTGCGGATTTCGCCCATTACCGGCTCGACGACGCCATGGCCAAGACGCCCGAGGCCGTGCGCGGCCTGCTCGACGCGGTGTGGACGCGCGCGCGGCAAAAGGCGCTGGCCGACCGCGATGACCTGCAAGCGCTGATCCAGGAGGGCGGCGGCAATTTCCGATTGGCGCCGTGGGACTGGCGCTATTACGCGGAAAAGTTGCGGCAACGGCGCTGCGATTTCGATGCAGCCGCGGTCAAGCCGTATCTCGGCCTGGAGCGGATGATCGAGGCCGCCTTCTATGCGGCGGGGCGCCTGTTCGGCCTCACGTTCCGGCCGCGGCGCGACGTTGCGGTCTGGCATCCCGACGTGCGGGTCTGGGAGGTGCGCGGCCGCGACGCGGCGCCGATCGGCCTGTTCTTCGGCGACTATTTCGCGCGGCCGTCGAAACGCAGCGGCGCCTGGATGACCGCGCTGCGCGACCAGGAAAAGCTTGCCGGCGAGGTGCGGCCGCATATCGTCAACGTCTGCAATTTCGCCAAGGCCGCCGACGGCGAGCCGACGCTGCTCAGCTTCGACGACGCCCACACGCTGTTCCACGAATTCGGCCACGCGCTGCACGGACTCCTCTCCAACGTCACTTATCCGGAAATCGCCGGCACCAACGTCGCCACCGATTTCGTCGAATTGCCGTCGCAACTCTACGAGCATTGGCTCGAACAGCCGGAGCTGTTGCGCCGCTTCGCGCTGCATTATCGGACCGGCGAACCGATGCCCGAAGCGCTGCTGGCCCGGCTGATCGCGGCGCGCAATTTCAACCGCGGCTTTGCCGCGGTCGAGTACGTCGCCTGCGCGCTGGTCGATCTCGATTTCCATTCGCTGTCCGAACCGCAGAACATCGATCCGGCCGCGTTCGAGGCCAGCGCGCTCAACCGCATCGGCATGCCGGACGAGATCGTCATGCGGCACCGGCCGCCGCATTTCGCCCACATCTTTGCCGGCGGCGGCTATGCGGCCGGTTATTACAGCTACATGTGGTCGGAAGTGCTCGACGCCGACGCGTTCGAAGCGTTCGCGGAGACCGGCGACGTGTTCGATCCGGCCATGGCAAAGCGGCTGCACGACTTCATCTACGCCGCCGGCGGTTCGCGCGATCCGGCCGAAGCCTACAAGGCATTTCGCGGCCGCCTGCCGAGCGCCGATGCGCTCCTGCGCAAGCGCGGCTTTGCCGACGCCGAGAAGGTGACCGCGTGATGCGGCCGACACCCATCCGCTCGTTCCCGCGCAAGCGCATAGGCGCCAACATAGGCCTCTGTTTCCCGGATGCGGTGCAGCACGAAGCGGTGCACCGCTGGTCCGGGACCGTCCCAGACTCCGCAACTTGTTACGATCCCGGGTCTGCAGCGCACCACTTCGCTGCGCTTCGTGCTGCGCTGCGCCCGGGAAACGCAGCTATGTTAGCGCCTATGCGCGCAAGCGGGGACCCAGTAACCTCATCACTGCAATCGGTGCGCGCTCCCTCTGGATTCCCGCTTGCGCGGGAATGAGCGGAAGCATGGGCTGACCACATGGACCTGCACAGCGCCGGTCATCGTCGCGGCGTGGTCTGCGCGCCGCATTTTTCCGCCGTCGAGGACGGCCGCGCCGTTCTGGCCGAGGGCGGCAATGCGCTCGAAGCCATGGTGGCGATGGCGGCGACCATCGCGGTGGTCTACCCGCACATGAATCATCTGGGCGGCGACGGCTTTTGGCTGATCCGCGAGCCGTCGCGACGCCTGCGCGCCATCATGGCGGCGGGACCGGCCGGGCACCACGCGCGGCCCGAGCTTTATCGCGAAAACCACGAGACCATTCCGCCGCGCGGCCCGCTCGCCGCGCTCACGGCGCCGGGCGCCGTCGGCGGCTGGATGCTGGCGCTCGACATCGCCGGCGCTTACGGCGGCAAGCTGCCGCTGAAAGTTCTGCTCGGCCCCGCCGCCGGCCATGCCCGCAACGGCTACAAGGTTACGCGCAGCCAAAACCGGCTCACCGCGACCTATCTCGCCGAACTGTCGAACGTGCACGGCTTTGCCGCGACCTTTCTCGTAGACGGCAAGACGCCGGCGGTCGGCGCGATGCTGAAGCAGGAAAAACTCGCCGACACGTTGGCGCATGTCGCCGATGCCGGGCTCGACGATTTTTATCGCGGCGACGTCGGCCGCGAGATCGCCGTCGATCTCGAACGGCTCGGCAGCCCGGTCACCCGCGATGACCTTAAGCAATACGCCGCCACGCTCGCCGAACCGCTGAGCGTCACGCTGCCGGCCGGCACCCTCTACAACACGGACGCGCCGACCCAGGGCGTGGTGTCGCTCATGATCCTGGCTTTGTTCGAGCGCCTCGGCGCCGCCGCGGCTGAAAGCTTCGATCATGTGCATCTGCTGGTCGAAGCCACCAAGCGGGCGCTGCGCGTGCGCGACCGCGCCGTGACCGATCCGGAGCGGCTGCCGCAAGCGCTGGAGCGCTATCTCGACGAGCGCTTCATCGCCGGCGAAGCGATGAAGATCGACCGCCGCAAGGCGGCGCCGTGGCTCATTCGCGCGGGCGAGAGCGACACGATCTGGATGGGCGCGGCGGATACGAGCGGCCTCGTCGTGTCCTACATCCAATCGCTGTACTGGGAGTTCGGCTCCGGCCTGGTGCTGCCGCGCACCGGCCTGTTGATGCAGAACCGCGGCGCCAGCTTTTCGCTCGAAGCCGGCGCGCTCAACCTGCTCGCGCCCGGCCGGCTGCCGTTTCACACGCTCAATCCGGCGCTCGCGGTGCTCACGGGCGGCCGCATCATGGCCTATGGCTGCATGGGCGGCGACGGCCAGCCGCAAACGCAGAGCGCGCTGTTCACCCGCCACGTCGATTTTCGCCAGCCGCTCGCCGACGCCATCGACCGGCCGCGCTGGGTTTTGGGCCGCACCTGGGGCAGCCCGCGCACCACGTTGCGCCTCGAGCCGCGCTTCGACGGCAACCTCATCGAGGCGCTCGCCGCCGCCGGCCACGACATCGAAGTTTTGGACGAGCCCTACTCCGACGTCATGGGCCACGCCGGCGCGGTGCTGCTGCATGCCGACGGCAGTTGCGAAGGCGCCCACGATCCGCGGGCGGATGGCGGGGCTGCGGGAGTTTAGATCAACATAATTGCGAGCGGTTGATCAATCTCGCCGACGGATCGGAGGTTGGATCGGACACTTCTTTTCGACACGTTCCGGCCGGGGCATCTTCCGAAGCGTCGCTACAACTTCACGCATCTCTTCGCGTGCCGGAAAGATGATGAGGACATCGCCGAACCGATTAATTCCCAATTCAATGTCTTCATTCCAATAGGCGAATTCCGGCGGAATGCGCACCGCTTGACCTGCCTCCGAATTGAGCACACGCGTTCGTGCCATCACGGCTCCATAGGCCTTAATCCCAATCGCTCCAGCAGCGCGCGGTCGCGATCCGGGCCGGGGTTGGGCGTCGTCAACAGCTTCGGCCCGTAGAAGATCGAATTGGCGCCGGCGAGAAAGCACAGTGCCTGCGTCTCCTCGCTCATGTCCTCGCGGCCGGCGGAGAGCCGCACCATCGCGCGCGGCATGGTGATGCGGGCAGCGGCGACGGCGCGGACGAATTCCAGCGGCTCGAGTTTTTGCACGTCGGCGAGCGGCGTGCCGGCGACGCGCACCAGCATGTTGATCGGCACCGATTCCGGATGCGCCGGCAAGCTCGCCAAGGTCGCGATCATACCGATACGGTCTTCGCGCGTCTCGCCCATGCCGACGATGCCGCCGCAGCAGACATGGATGCCGGCGGCGCGCACGTGGTCGAGCGTGGCCAAGCGCTCCTGGTACGTACGCGTGCTGATGATCGCGCCGTAAAACTCCGGCGCGGTGTCGAGGTTGTGATTGTAATAGTCGAGGCCGCTGTCCTTGAGCCGGCGCGCCTGCGCGGCCGTGAGCATGCCGAGCGTGGCGCAGCTCTCGAGCCCCAAAGCCTTGACGCCCTCGACCATGGCGCACACGGCGTCGAGGTCGCGGTCCTTGGGCTCGCGCCAGGCGGCGCCCATGCAGAAGCGGCTGGCGCCGGCCGCTTTGGCGGCGCGTGCCTCGGCGAGCACCGCATCGCGGCCCATCAGTTTTTCGGCGCGCACGCCGGTGTGGTAGCGCGCGCTCTGCGGGCAATAGGCGCAATCCTCCGGGCAGCCGCCGGTCTTGATCGACAACAGCGTCGCGATCTGCACGGCGGCCGCATCGAAATTTTGCCGGTGTACCGTCTGCGCGCGATACATCAGCTCCGGGAACGGCAGATCGAACAGCGCGCGCACTTCCCCGCGCGTCCAGTCATGGCGGATCAGGGCGGGCGGCGCCGCGCCCGCATCGTCGCGCCGCGGCGCAGCCGCCAATCGCTGCGCTCTGTCTCCGCTGCCTGCCATTTTTCGCATCCTGCTTCGGCCGGGGGCCACTCTAGCCTGGACGACGGCCGCGTAAAATCCAGGCTACGGGCGCCAAAACAGCAAAAGCATCATCGGTGCGGAAATCGAGAAGAACGGCGCGCCGCTCAAGGCGGCGCACTTGTCGATCCAATGATGGCTGCGCTCGTCATCGCGCGCGAAGCGAAGCAATCCAGCGCGGCGCCGCCGTTCCGGGTTGCTTCGTCGCTTCGCTCGCAATGACGATTTTCTGTGTCGGCTTACCTTCTCATGCTACAAAGCAAACATGCCCGAAGACAAACCCGCCGCTGCCCCGCCCGACCGCTTGTCGAACGATCCGCGCAGCCCCTATTACGACGCCGAAGTGCTCAAGCGCGACGTCGGCGTGCGCTTCCGCGGCGTCGAGAAGACCAATGTGGAGGAATATTGCGTCAGCGAGGGCTGGGTGCGCGTGCCGGCCGGCAAGGCCAAGGACCGCTACGGCAATCCGCTCACCATCAAGCTGACCGGCAAGGTCGAGCCGTATTTCAAGGACACCAAAGCGTAGCCGGAGAGCGGCGTCGAGCCTGCGGGCAGGGCCGTGCGAGCGACCAAATGACAGTCACGTTCCGGCGCGCCACCCAGGCCGACGCGCAGGCGATCGCCGCGCTGGTGACCGAGCTCGGCTATGCGGCGACGGCAGCCGGCGTCGTCGATCGCGTGCGGCGCTCGCTGCACAGCGGCACAAGCTGCCTCCTCCTCGCTCAGTCGGAGAACGACGTGATCGGGCTGATCAGCGCCGAGCTGGTGCCGTATTTTCCAGACGGCTCGACGGTCTGCCGCGTCACCGCGCTGGTCGTGGCGTCACAACACCGGCGCCGGGGTCTTGGCGAACGGCTGCTCGCCCGCGTGGCCGACTTTGCCCGCGAGCACGGTTGCTCGGGTATCGAGCTCACCAGCGCGCAGCGCCGGCTCGATGCGCACCGCTTCTATCAGCGGCTCGGCTTTTCGCGCACTTCGCTGCGATTCTTCCGGCCGTTATGAAACGTTATCTCACCCGCAGGCCAGCGCGTAAATATGCTGCACGCCGGCCGGCAGCGGCATCTCGCGCCAGGTTTGGCCGCCGTCCGGCGTGCCGAACACTTCGCCGTAGCGCGCGGCGACATAGACCTGCTTGGCGTCGCGCGCGTGCAGCGCAACCGACATCAGCGTGCCGTTCGTCCTCCCGAGAGACGTTTCTTCGTATGTTATTTGGTCAGCGGCGAGCCCGCAAACGCGCATAGGCGCTAACATAGCTGCGTTTCCCGGACGCAGCGCAGCACGAAGCGCAGCGAAGTGGTGCGCTGCAGACCCGGGATCGTAACAAGTTGCGGAGTCTGGGACGGTCCCGGATCAGCGGTGCACCGCTTCGCACTGCACCGCATCCGGGAAACAGAGGCCTCTGTTAGCGCCTATGCGCAAACGCGGGCAATCCCGCGGTGGCCCGGAACCGACCGGCGCCGCCCGTCAATGCAGGGTTTCACCGTCATTTATGACACGGAGCCGAATCCGGCCGATCAGCGCCGTCCGATCCGCTTCGAGCGCTGCCAATTCCTTGGCCGCCTCCTTGGCGGTCGAGTCGTTCGAGCCCCAGCCGACGATGCCGGCAAGCAATGCGGCAATGGCCGCGATCAATTCCGTCGCATCGAAGCGAATGGCGCCGAGCAGCAGCGCCGCCAGCAGGACGGCGCCGGCAACGATCGCGATGCGCGACACCAGAATGAACTTGCGGCAGCTTTCGCGCTTGGCAACGAGCCCGTCGATCTGCGCTTCCAGGCGCTCGATCTCTTCGCGCGGATCGTCGCTGCGGTGCATTTACAGCGGCCCCTTCAATTGTTAATTTGTCCGGCTATGGCGCACAACTACCGTGCGACGGGGGCTCAGTATGGCCGACAACCTTCGTATCAGGAAAGGCGTGCACAATCTGTCCGATGCTGAGGCCGGCGCTTTCCGCGACGCCTACCGGCAGATGCAGGCCATTACCGACAATCGCGGCTTTGCCTATTTTGCCGGATTGCACGGGGTACCGAATTGGTACTGTCAGCACTCCACCGACACCGCTCCGGCCTATTACTTTTTGCCCTGGCACCGGGCATACCTCTACAATCTAGAGCTGGCCGCACGAAGCAGGGTATCTACCGTGACGTTGCCGTGGTGGGACTGGACGCTGCGTCCGCCGCGCCAATCCGGCATTCCAAAAATTTTCGAAGATCGGACCGCCGACGGCGGCAAGCCCAATCCGCTGTACAGCTTCCGCATCGACCTCACCAATCCCTCGATTCATCACGCCACGCGCCGCCAGCCCGGATCGGCCGACGATCTGCCGTCGCAGAGCGACGTCGACGACGTCCTCTCGACCGGTGACTGGACCGATTTCACCTTGGCGCTGGAAAGTCGTCTGCACAACCTGGTGCACGGATGGGTGGGCGGCGACATGGCAATCGTCGCGGTCGCGGCTTTCGACCCGATATTTTATTCGCATCACTGCATGGTCGATCGATTGTGGTGGCTGTGGCAGGTCCGCAATGGCAATGGCAGCATGCCGGACGATCTCCTTGATACGGTGCTGCCGCCGTTCAATATGCAGGTGCGCGACGTGCTGAGCGTGAACAGCCTCGGTTACGACTACGCCGCCGCGCAAACGGTCGTCCCGATCTGATCGGAGCTTGGACAATGGCAAAGAAGTCGCGACAACAGCGCCGGGTCGGCAAAGCAAGCACTCCGGGCAAAGCCAGAGTCACCTCGCCGGTGCGGCCAAGCGCGCCGGCCAACACCTATACCTCGAAGCCGGTTGCCATCGAATTCGCCGGACCCGGTCACCGCTTCGAGTCCGCGGACCTCGAGATTCTCGGGATCGACCACAGCCAGGCGTCATATGAGGGCCGCGTCTTTTTCAACAATCCGAAGGCCGACGCGAGCACGCCCAAGACGCTCGACCACGGCTACGCCGGTTCGTTCTACATTTTTGGTCATGGCGGCTGTTTCGGCGACGTCGGGCATTGCGAGATCAACGAGCGCCTCGACGCTTACGACTTGCGCGATCCGCATCCGTTGCGACCGACGCTGGCGCGCGTCCCGGTTACTGCCGCACTGAAGCAAATCGCCAAATCGCATGCCGAAATCAGCATTACGATCGTCCCGGTGGTCAGCGCGGCCACCGAGCTGTGCGATACGAAGAACGTCTTTCACTTTCAGCAAATGCGATTTTTGACGTACAACGCCTGAACCGCCGTATTGCTCGGCCGTTCGTCAGGCTGGCAGAGGACGACCCGCCTACTCCGCCGCGATTCTGCTCGCCGGCTCGACCGCCTCGATCCGCGCCGCGCAATATTTGAACTCGGGAATCTTGCCGAAGGGATCGAGCTTCGGATTGGTGAGCAGGTTCGCCGCCGCCTCGACATACGCAAACGGAATGAACACCACGCCGTCCGGGATGGCGTCGTCCTGCCGCGCGGTGAGCTCGACGGCGCCGCGCCGCGTCGCCACGCGGATCATGTCGCCGGGCCGGATGCCGAGTTTGGCGACGGTGCCGCGCGACACCGAAGCGACCGCGCCCGGCTCGAGCGCGTCGAGCGTCGAGGCGCGGCGCGTCATCGCCCCGGTGTGCCAATGTTCGAGCTGGCGGCCGGTGGTGAGGATGAACGGATATTGGTCGTCCGGCGTCTCGTCGGGCGGCTGCAGCTTGGCGGCGACGAGCTTGCCGAAGCCGCCGGGCCGCGGAAAGCCCTTGTCGAACACCACGTCGTGGCCGGGCCTGTCGGGCGCATCGGCCGGATAGGTCACCGCGCTCTCGCGCTGCACGCGCTGCCACGAGATGTTGTCGAGCGAGGGCATCAGCGACGCCATCTCGGTGTAGATCTCCTCCGGGCCCTTGTAGTTCCAGGGCAGGCCGATGCGCCGGCCGATCTCCTGGATGAGCCACCAATCGGACCGCGTGTCGCCCGGCAGCGGCAGCGCCCGGCGGCCCATCTGCACCTGGCGGTTGGTATTGATGGCGGTGCCGTCCTTCTCCGGCCACGCCGATGCCGGCAGCACCACGTCGGCATAGGCCGCGGTCTCGGTGAGGAACAAATCCTGCACCACGAGATGTTCGAGATGCGCCAGCGCCTCGCGCGCGTGATTGAGATCGGGATCGGACATCGCGGGATTTTCGCCCATGATGTACATGCCCTTGACCACGTCGGCGTGCACCGCGTTCATGATCTCGACGACGGTGAGACCCGTCTTCGGATCGAGCTTGACGCCCCAGGCGTCCTCATAGCGCGCGCGCACCTGCGGGTCCGTGACCGATTTGTAGTCCGGATAGAACATCGGAATCAGTCCGGCATCGGAAGCGCCCTGCACGTTGTTCTGGCCGCGCAACGGATGCAGCCCGGTGCCCGGCCGGCCGATCTGGCCGGTGATCAGCGACAGCGCGATCAGGCAGCGCGCATTGTCGGTGCCGTGGGTGTGCTGCGAGACGCCCATGCCCCAGAAGATGATCGCCGCCTTGGCGCGCGCGAACTTGCGCGCCACGGTGCGGATGAGATCGGCGTCGATGCCGCAGATCGGCGCCATTTCCTCCGGCGTGTAATCCTTGACGTTCTCGGCGAACGGCTTGAATCCCTCGACATAGGTCTGGATGTACTGCTCGTCGTAAAGCTTTTCCGTCACGATGGTGTTGAGCATGCCGTTGAGCAGCGCCACGTCGGTGCCGTTCTTGAACTGCAGCATGTGGGTGGCGTGACGCTTGAGCGTCTGGCCGCGCGGATCCGCTACAATCAAGGTGGCGCCGCGCTTCTTTGCCTGCTTGAAGAAGGTGGCGGCGACCGGGTGGTTCTCGGTCGGATTGCAGCCGATGCAAAAGATCACTTCGGCGTTCTTGCATTCGTTGAAGCTCGCCGACACTGCGCCCGACCCGATGCCTTCCATCAGCGCCGCCACCGACGAGGCATGGCACAGCCGCGTGCAGTGATCGACGTTGTTGGTGCCGAAGCCGGTGCGCACCAGCTTCTGGAACAGATAAGCCTCCTCATTGGAGCCTTTGGCCGAGCCGAAGCCGGCGAGCGCCTGCGGGCCGTCGCGGTCGCGGATCCTTTTCAGCCCGGCGGCGGCGCGCTCGAGCGCCTCGTCCCAGCTGGCCTCGCGGAAATGCGTCCACGGATTGGCCGGATCGACCGGCTCGTGCGGAATTTTCGGCACGCCGTCCTTGCGGATCATCGGCTTCAACAGGCGCTGCGGATTGTGCACGTAATCGAAGCCGAAGCGGCCCTTGACGCACAGCCGGTTCTCGTTGGACGGTCCGTTGCGGCCGGTGACGTACAACAGCTTGTCGTCCTTGACGTGATAGGTGAGCTGACAGCCGACGCCGCAATACGGGCACACGCTGTCGACCTCGCGGTCGGCCTTGCCGGTAAAGACGTTGCCGGCATCGACGACGGTTGCCGGCATCAGCGCGCCGGTCGGGCAGGCCTGCACGCATTCGCCGCAGGCGACGCACGTGGAAGCGCCCATCGGATCGTCGAAATCGAACACGATCTTCTCGCCATGGCCGCGGCCGGCCATGCCGATCACGTCGTTGACCTGCACTTCGCGGCAGGCGCGGACGCAAAGATTGCAGTGAATGCAGGCGTCGAGATTGACCGCCATGGCCGGATGGCTGCGGTCGGGCGCCGGCGTGTGGCGGCGCGGGAAGCGGCCCTGCGCCAGGTTCATGCGCGTGACGATCTTCCACAATTCCGAAGCGGGATCGTGGGCATGGGCCTGGTCCGGCTGGTCGGCGAGCAAAAGTTCGGCGACCATGCGGCGCGCGGTCGTGGCGCGCTCGGTCTGCGTCTTTACTTTCATGCCGGGCGCGGGATAGCGGATGCAGCTTGCCGCCAGCACGCGCTCGCCTTCGATCTCGACCATGCAGACGCGGCAATTGCCGTCCGGCCGGTAGCCGGGTTGCGGCAAATAGCACAGGTGCGGCAGCTTGATGCCGAGCCGGCGCGCGGCGCGGAAAATCGTCTCGCCGGCGCGGATGTCGATTTCGCGATCGTCGATGGTGAATGTCTTGCCGGTCGCGAGGCCACTCGCGCCCGCGGTTTTGTCGGCCGGCGCGGTGTGCGCCACGCCGGGCTTACCGTCGCCGTAGGTCGCGCCGCCGGCTGCGCCCTTTTGATCGTGCCCGTAGCCGACCGGTTTGTGTCCGTTACCATCGCTCATTTGCCAATCCTTTCGGCGCAGCTCTCTTTTCACCAATGACCCAGCGGCTTCTTCAGATCGTCCGGAAAGTATTTTAGCACACAGAGCAGCGGATTCGGCGCCGCTTGGCCGAGCCCGCAAATCGAGGCGTCGCGCATCAGCGTCGAGAGTTCTTCGAGCAGCGCCCGGTCCCATGGTCCGTGGGCCATCAGCTTGGTCGCCTTCTCGGTGCCGACCCGGCACGGCGTGCACTGGCCGCAGCTTTCACCCTCGAAGAACTTCATCAGGTTCAACGCTACGGCTTTCATATCGTCCTTGTCGGAAAGGATCACCACGGCGTGCGACCCGACGAAGCAGCCGTATTGTTCCAGGGTACCGAAGTCGAGCGGAACATCGGCCATCGACGCCGGCAGGATGCCGCCGGAGGCGCCGCCGGGCAGATAGCCCTTGAAGGCGTGGCCGTCGGCCATGCCGCCGCAGAACTCCTCGATCAGCTCGCGGGCGGTGACGCCGGCCGGCGCCACTTTCACGCCGGGACTTTTCACGCGGCCGGACACCGAAAAGCTGCGAAAGCCCTTGCGCTCATGGCGGCCCTGCGAGCTGAACCAGGTCGCGCCCTTTTCGATGATGTCGCGCACCCAGAACAACGTCTCGACGTTCTGTTCGAGCGTCGGGCGGCCGAACAGGCCGACCTGCGCCACGTAGGGCGGCCGATGTCGCGGCAGGCCACGCTTGCCTTCGATCGATTCGATCATCGCGGATTCTTCGCCGCAGATGTAGGCGCCGGCGCCGCGGCGCAGATGGATCCTGCTGTGCCGCGACAGCCCGGCCGCTTCGACCTTGGCGAGCTCCTGCGCCAGCAGGAGCCGCAGCTCCGGATATTCGTCGCGGATATAAAGATACGTTTCGGCGGCCTCGACCACCCAGGCGGCGACCAGCATGCCTTCGATGAAGCGGTGCGGATCGCGCTCCAGATAATAGCGGTCCTTGAAGGTGCCGGGCTCGCCCTCGTCGGCGTTGACGGCGAACAGCCGCGGCGCCGGCTCGGCGCGCACCAGCGACCATTTGCGGCCGGTGGGGAAACCGGCGCCGCCGAGGCCGCGCAGCCCGGCGTCGCTGACCGCTTTGATAATGTCGTCGCGCTTGCGCGCGCCGCCGCTGCAGGCCTTGAGCAATTCATAGCCGCCGCCGCGCACATAAGCGTCGAACGGCGTCGGAGTAGCGTAAGCATGCGCATGCGGCGGCGCTGCGGCGGAAGCGGCAACGCGCGCAGCGTCGGCCTGCATCACCTGCACATGGCCGACGGCGCAGACCGGCGCGCGATCGCAGGCGCCCATGCAGGGCGCGCGCACGACGCGTACATTGGCGCCAAGCCGCTTCGGCAAGTCCGCGAGCAGCCGCTCGGCGCCGGCCATGGCGCAGGACAGCGAATCGCACACCCGCACCGTCACTGGCGGCGGCGTGTCGCCCTCCTTCACCACGTCGAAATGCGCGTAGAACGTCGCGACCTCGTAGACCTCGGCGAGCGCTAGCCGCATCTCCTGCGCCAAGGCGGCAAGATGTGCCGCCGACAAATGGCCGTAGCGGTCCTGAATAAGGTGCAAATGCTCGATCAACAGATCGCGGCGCCGTTCACGCTCGCCCAGGAGCGCGCGCACTTCCGCCAGCGCCTGCGGATCGACCTGGCGGCCCTTCGGAGTTTTCGGCGGGCGCCGGCCGGCCCGCCCGCGGCCGCTGGGCGGCAGGGTCGGCGGCTGCTCAAAAACGTTCATCTGTCCTCCGAAGGCCTAAAAGCGGCGCCGGCCGGCAACCACCTGCAAGGCCCAGCCGCGCATGATCGATAGAGTAACATTATCAACATGTTGATTATTCGCAAGTTTATCCATCATTTGGTCGCACGGCGCGGGGCTGGCGCCGCCCAGTGGGCGCAGGGCTGGCGCCGCCCAGTGGGTAACGTGGTGGGCCAGTTCGTGCCCGCGCGGCTTTGCTGCGACACTCGGTCTCACCGACGTGTTGCGCGCCCTTGCGATCGTCGAGCCGGAAGCAATTCATACCACTGGGCTCGTGGTGCCGGCGCCCGAGCCGATGACGACGTTGAACTGCTGCCTGCCCTGATCGCCGCAGCCAGCTCGGGCGATTAGCCAAAGATTCCAGGAAATACGCAAGCGGCGACTCCTCGCCGTGACGGCTGCGGCCGCACCGCGCGGCTGTGGAATTCAATAGCCCTTGGCTATGGCGCGGCCTTCTATTTGCTCACAGGCGTCGGGTCATCAAATACCAGACTGCGGCGACTCCTCGCCGTGACGGCTGCGGCCGCACCGCGCGGCTGTGGAATTCAATAGCCCCTGGCTATGGCGCAGCATTCTATTTGCTCACAGGCGTCGGGTTATCAAATACCAGACTAAGTCTTCCACTTGTACATTTTGTCACCTTGCATCAAAATCCCCCAAAGGGCACACGTAGAAAAGCGCTGCTCACACGGGAGAATCGCACAATGAGTTTTTTTGATCGCAGCAACACGATCGCCAGACCCGGCTTCAATCGCTGGATGGTCCCGCCGGCCGCGCTGTGCGTGCACCTGTGCATCGGCCAAGCCTACGCATTCAGCGTGTTCAATCTGCCGATGACCAAGCTCTTGGGCATCGCGCACTCGACCGCGCCCGCCAATTGGCACGCCAATCTCAACTGGGTCCATCCGCTGCCTACCGACTGGACTCTTGCCGAACTCGGCTGGATTTTCTCGACTGCTATCTTCGTGCTTGGCTTCTCCGCCGCGATTTTCGGCCGTTGGGTCGAGGAAGGCGGTCCGCGCAAGGCGATGTTTACCGCGGCATTATGCTGGGCCATTGGTTTCTTCATCTCTGCAATAGGCGTCTATATCCACAATCTATGGGTGATTTATTTCGGTTATGGCCTGATCGGCGGCTGCGGCCTCGGCATCGGCTACATCTCGCCGGTCTCCACCCTGATCAAATGGTTCCCTGACCGGCCCGGCATGGCGACCGGCATGGCCATCATGGGCTTCGGCGGCGGCGCCTTCATCGCTTCGCCGCTTTCGGTCTGGCTGATGAGCAAATTCACGACCCAGACCCACGTCGGCGTCGCCGAAACGTTTATCGTCATGGGCGCGATCTACTTCGTCTTCATGGTGGTGGGATCCATCATCGTGCGCGTGCCGGCGCCGGGCTGGAAGCCGGCCGGCTATACGCCGCCGGTGCAGGCGACCAAGCTGATCACGACGAATGACGTCTTCGTCTACGACGCGCTGAAGACGCCGCAGTTCTGGCTGATCTGGTGGGTGCTCTGCCTGAACGTGACCGCCGGAATCGGCGTGATCGGCCAAGCTTCCGCCATGAGTCAGGAAATGTTCCCCGGCAAAGTCTCGGTGGTGGCGGCGGCCGGCTTCGTAGGCCTGATGAGTCTGTTCAACATGGGCGGCCGCTTCTTCTGGGCGTCCACGTCGGACTTTATCGGGCGCAAGAACACCTACTTCGTGTTCATGGTGCTCGGTTTCCTGCTGTACTGCACCGTGCCGTACACCGGCAAGGTCGGCAGCGTGGTCGGGTTTGTCTGCTGCTTCCTGGTGATCATCAGCATGTACGGCGGCGGCTTCTCCACCGTGCCGGCTTATCTGAAGGACATGTTCGGCACGCGTTACGTCGGCGCCATTCATGGCTGGTGCATCACGGCGTGGTCGATGGCCGGCATTTTCGGACCGGTGCTGGTCAACTACATCCGCCAGTACAACGTCAGCCACGGCGTGCCGAAAGCGGACGCCTACAATGTCACCATGTACATCATGGCCGGCCTGTTGGTGATCGGCTTCATCTGCAATCTGCTGGTGAAGGCCGTCCATCAGCGCTTCCACATGCAGTCCGATCATGAGGCCGAATTGGCGCAAGCGGCGGTCGCCAGCGCGGGCGAACCGGCCGGAGCCTAGGGAGAGAGCAACATGGCAAACCAGAATCAGGAAGGCACGAAGACTTGGCAGCTCGCGCTGGCCTGGGCGTGGGTCGGCATCCCGCTCACGCTCGGCGTCATTCAGACGCTCATCAACTCGACGAAGCTGTTTCAATAGCGGCTTCACCTCGGCAACGACAAACGGCGCGACCGCAGGGCCGCGCCGTCTTCCGTTGGCCAGCGACCGTTGCAACGCTCGCCGCGCGGCAACCGCCCGCGCTACGCCACCTTCTCCCTCAGATGCGGGAACATGGCGTTGAGCGCTTCCTGGTCCATTTCGGTCTTGAAGGTGTGGCGGTCCTTGAGCGCCTGCGCGCGCTGTGCCGCGGGGCGGGCGCTGACCTCGTCGGTGAGGCGCTTTAAGTTTTTGAATTTGTCCCAGGCGCCGTCGCCCAGCACGTTCGGAATGAGCCGCGCCCAGCCCCACACGTTCATGTCGACGATGGTGTAGGTGTCGCCCAGCATGTATTTCCGTTTGCCGAGCCGCGCATCGAGTATGCCGGCGTGGCGCCGCGCCTCGAAGGCGTAGCGGTTGATGGCGTAGGGCAGCTTCTCGGGCGCGTAATTGCGGAAGTGCACCGACTGGCCGAAATACGGTCCGACGCCCGAAGACACGAAGAACATCCAGGACAACAGCTCGCCGCGCGCCTTGTCGGTCTTCGCCGGCAGAAACTTTCCGGTTTTTTCCGCGAGATAGAGCAGGATCGCGCTTGAATCGAACACCACGACGTCGCCATCGACGATGGCCGGCACCTTGGCGTTCGGATTGATCGCCAAGAAATCCGGCTTGTGCTGCTCGCCCTTGCGGGTATCGACCGGAATCGGCTCGTACGGCAGGCCGGCTTCTTCGAGGAACAGTGCGATCTTGGTCGGGTTCGGCGCCCCGCTGTAGTAGAATTTGAGCATTGCTTGTCCTCTCCTGTCAGTTCGCAGGGTTAAGCGAAGCGAAACCCATTGCGTTGAAAGACGGTGGGTTACGCCGCTGCGCGGATAACCCACCCTGCGAAATTTAAAACAATCCGACGATCTTGCCGTCCGGCCCGATATCAATCGCGTCCGCCGCCGGCACCCGCGGCAGGCCCGGCATGGTCAACAACTCGCCGCAGATCACCACGACGAACTCGGCGCCGGCCGAGAGCCGCACTTCGCGCACCGGGATGATATGATCGGTCGGCGCGCCCTTGGCGTCGGGGTTGGTGGTGAAGCTGTACTGGGTCTTGGCCATGCAGATCGGGAACTTGCCGGCGCCCATCGCCTCGAACGAGGCGAGCTGATCGCGCACCGGTTTGTCCATCGCAATATCCTTGGCGCGATAGATTTCCCGGCAAATGGTGCGGATCTTCTCCACCAGCGGCATGTCGTCGGGATAGAGGTATTTCAACTTGCTCTGGCCGCCATCACAGACTTTCACCACCGCGCGCGCCACCTCGGCCGCGCCCTTGCCGCCCTCGGCCCAATGATCGGCCATGAACGCCTCGACCCCGAACGCCTTGCATTTGTCCTCGACCAGTTTGATCTCGGCCTCAGTGTCGGCGGAGAAGCGGTTGATCGATACCAACGGCACAATGCCGAATTTCCGCACGTTCTCGACGTGCCGTAGCAGGTTGGCAATACCGGCATCGAGCGCCTTCAAGTTCTCGGCCTTGAGGTCCTCTTTTTTGACGCCGCCGTGCATCTTCAGCGCGCGAATGGTGGCCACCAGTACCGCGCAACTGGGCGCGATTCCGGTCTTGCGGCATTTGATATCCATGAATTTCTCGGCGCCGAGATCGGCGCCGAAGCCGGCCTCGGTCACTACGTAATCGGCGAGCTTGAGCGCGGTGGTGGTCGCCAGCACCGAATTGCAGCCGTGTGCGATATTGGCGAACGGGCCGCCGTGGATGAACGCCGGCGTGCCCTCCAACGTCTGCACCAGGTTCGGCGCCAACGCGTCCTTGAGCAGCACCGCCATGGCGCCGTTGGCCTTAAGATCCGACGCGCGCACCGGCTTGCGGTCGCGCGTGTAGCCTACAACGATATTGCCCAGCCGCTTCTTGAGATCCTCGATGTCGCGCGCCAGGCAGAAGATCGCCATCACCTCCGACGCCACCGTAATGTCGAAGCCGTCCTCGCGGGGAAAGCCGTTGGCGGCGCCGCCCAGCGAATTGACGATCTGGCGCAACGCGCGGTCGTTCATGTCCATGACCCGGCGCCAGGTTACGCGGCGCGCATCGAGGCCAAGCGCGTTGCCCCAATAGATGTGATTGTCGAGCATGGCGGCGAGCAAATTGTTTGCCGAGGTGATGGCGTGGAGATCGCCGGTAAAATGCAGGTTGATGTCCTCCATGGGCACGACTTGCGCATAGCCGCCGCCGGCGGCGCCACCCTTGACGCCGAAGCACGGCCCGAGGCTCGCCTCGCGGATGCACAGCATCGCCTTCTTGCCGATGTAATTGAGCGCGTCGGTCAACCCGACCGTCGTCGTGGTCTTGCCCTCGCCGGCCGGCGTCGGATTGATGGCGGTAACGAGAATAAGCTTGCCGTTGGGCCGCTTCTGGATCGACTTGATGAAGTCCATCGACACCTTGGCCTTGTAGTGGCCGAAGGGCTCGAGGTTCTCGGGCGCTATGCCGAGCCGTTCGCGCGCGACGTCGACAATCGGCCGCATCTTGGCGGCCTGGGCAATCTCGATGTTGGAGAGCGGATTGGCGTGCTGCGAAGAGGCCGCTGGCGCCTTCGCCGCAGTTGCTGGAGTCGGATTCATGAAAACCTCGTTCCGGTATTGAGCTTGACGTTTGTTGCGAACTCTCCGGCGGACAATTTAGGACCGTCGGCCTGTACACGGGTGACTTTGAAGCGTCCATCGGCGCAAACCACCGTAAAACCGTCGCCCTCGATGGCGACGATCTCGCCCATCTTGCCGGCGATGCCCTTGGGGTCTTTAGCCGGCAGCGGTTTGGCATCGAAGATCTTGACGGTCTTGTCGTTGAGCTTCGACCACGCGCCGGGCGCCGGATTGCAGCCGCGGATCAGCCGGTCGATCTCCTGCCACGGCCGGCCCCAGTCGATGTGGGCGTTGTCCGCGCCGCAGCGGCCTTCGTAACTGGCTTTCGCTTCGTCCTGTTCGCGGCGCGGCGCCTTGCCGGCTTTGACCAGATCGACCGCCTCCAGCATGGCCTCGACGCCCATCGGGAACAGGCGGTCGAAATAGACCGAGCCGAGCGTGTCAGTCGGCCCGATCGGGGTTTTCTTCTGCAAAAGCACGTCGCCGGTATCGAGGCCGTTGTCGGGCCAGAAGATCGACAGTCCGGTCTCGGTCTCGCCCTTGATGATCGGCCAGTTGATCGCGCTCGGGCCGCGATAGGCCGGCAAGAGCGAAGGGTGATACTGGATCGAGCCGTGGGTCGGGATGTGCAAAAACTCCTCCGGCACGAACAGCGTGACGAACGCCATCACCTGCAAGTCCGGCTTGAGCGCGCGGAATTGCTCCCAGACTTCGGGCTTGCGGTACGAGGCCGGCTGATGGACCGGCAGCTTGGCGGCAAGCGCCGCTTCCTTCAGCGGGTCGGCCTTGGCGCCGTCCTTCTCGGGCGCGACGTAGACGGCGACGACGTCTTCGCCGCGCTTGAGCAGCGCCTCGAGCACCGCCTTGCCGAACGCCTGCTGGCCGTGAACGACAATACGCATGGGTCAATTCCTCTCCTCCGCTCATGCCCGCGAAAGCGGGCATCCAGTTCACTTTTCGCTGGGTCCCCGCTTGCGCGGGGACGAGCGGCCCGTCTGTTTATGCTGCCTCGGCTTTGGCGGGCTTCTCCAGCGGCGTGATGGCGCCGGAGGCTTTGATATCCTCCAGCTCCTTCTGCGAATAGCCGAGCACGTCGCGCAGGATTTCTTCGGTGTGCTCGCCCAGGAGCGGCGAGCGCCGCACGTCGGCGGGCGAATCCGACAGTTTCACCGGATTGCCGACCGTCAAATACTTGCCGCGCTTGGGATGATCGACTTCGACCACGGTGCCGGTCGCGCGCAGCGACGGCTCCTCGGCGATCTCCTTCATCGACAGGATCGGACCGGCCGGAATGTCGTATTTGTTGCAAATCTCCATGACCTCGAACTTGGTCTTGGTCATGGTCCATTGCTCGATCGTATCGAAAATCCGGCGCAGCCGCGGCAGCCGTGCCGGCGGCGTTGCGTAATCCGCATCGGTCTTCCATTCCGGCTTGCCGATCAGGTCGCAGATGGCGCCCCAGACCGGCGCCTGGGTGATGAAATAGATGTAGGCGTTCGGGTCGCTTTCCCATCCTTTGCACTTGAGAATCCAGCCCGGCTGGCCGCCACCGGAATCGTTGCCGGCGCGCGGCGTTGCTTCGCCGAAGGGAATACCCTCGCCGTATTGGCTGTATTCCGTGAGCGGACCGTGCTTGAGCCGCTGCTGATCGCGCAGCTTGACGCGGGCGAGGTTGAGCACGCCGTCCTGCATGGCGGCGAGCACGCGCTGACCGCGCCCGGTGCGCACGCGCTGATACAGCGCCGTGACGATGCCGAACGCGAGATGCAGCCCCGTGCCGCTGTCGCCGATCTGCGCGCCGGTGACGAGCGGCGGACCGTCGCGGAAGCCAGTGGTCGACGCCGAGCCGCCGGCGCACTGCGCGATGTTCTCGTACACCTTGCAATCCTCGTACGGCCCGGAACCGAACCCTTTGACCGAAGCGACGATCATGCGCGGATTGGTCTTGTGGATGTAGTCCCAGGTCAAACCCATGCGGTCGAGCGCGCCGGGAGCGAAATTTTCCACGAGCACGTCGCAATGCTTGATCAACCGCGCCAGGATTTGCTTGCCCGTGGGATGCTTCGAATCGATGGTGATCGAGCGCTTCGAGCCGTTGAGCATGGTGAAGTACAGGCTGTCGGCGTCCTTGACGTCGCGCAATTGCCCGCGCGTGACGTCGCCGATACCGGGCCGCTCCACCTTGATGACATCGGCGCCCATATAGGCGAGGAGCTGCGTGCAGGTCGGCCCCGATTGCACGTGGGTGAAGTCGAGGATTTTGACGCCGTCGAGCGCCCTGCCCGCCTGGCCCCATGGCTTGGTCGAAGGCCGCGGCAGGCCGTTGCCGTTTCCGGCTTTCGCTGCCGGCTTTCTCGCCGCTTTGAGCTTCACCACTTTTTTCGCGGACTTTTTTGCCGCCGCCTTCGATTTGGCCTTGGCTTTCTTTTTGATTGCCATGGGTTCCTCTCCTCGTCATTCCGGCGACAGCCCGGAATCCATATTCACCATTCGAGTTTATGGTCCCGGATTCGCGGGCTTTCCGCCCGCGCTCCGGGATGACCCTGCGGGTCACTTCTTCTTCGCGAGCCTGCTTTGCGGGTTGAGGTTGCCGATGCGGCCGCTTTCGCTGCCGGCCGCCGGGTCGATGACGGCGTTGATCAGCGTCGGCCGGCCCGAAGCCATGGCTGCATTCACCGCGCGCTTGAGTTCGTCCGGCGAAGTCGCGTTGGCGCCGACACCGCCGAACGCCTCGATCATCTTGTCGTAGCGCGCGCCCTTGACGAAAACGGTCGTCGCCGGGTCCGGCCCCGCCTTGTTGAGGTCGGTGCCGCGGTAAATCCCATCATTGTTGAGGATGACGACGCAGACCGGCAGCTTGTACCGGCAGATCGTCTCGATCTCCATGCCGGAAAAGCCGAACGCCGAATCGCCTTCGATCGCCA
>JASHQS010000259.1 GCA_030038995.1 Xanthobacteraceae bacterium | reverse complement strand
GGCGCAGATCGAACTGTGGACCAAGCCGGGCAAGTACGAGAAGAAAGTCTACGTGCTGCCGAAGGCGCTCGACGAGAAAGTCGCGCGGCTCCATCTCGACAAGATCGGCGTCAAGCTCACCAAGCTCACCGACAAGCAAGCCACCTATATCGGCGTGCCGCAGAACGGCCCGTTCAAGAGCGATCATTATCGGTATTGATCTTCCTTTTCGCTGTTTCGTCGCCGCACCAGAACGCGGCGAGTGAGCAGACCCCCGCTCAATCTCTCCCCCTTTCAGGGAGAGAGAAGCGCATTCGGCACGCTCTGAGAATCGCGGTGATGCGCAGCGATGCCGCTCGCGACTTCCTCCCCTGAAAGGGGAGGAATGAGGAGGGGTCGCGGGCCGCAATCTCGGCTGTAAAGTCTTGCTCCATGCATGCACGGCCGTCACTTGCCGCTCCCTCCCCCCGATGTTATCTGCGCGCCATGTCCGCGACGCCCATCGCCAACATCCGCAATTTCGCGATCATCGCCCACATCGATCACGGCAAATCGACGCTCGCCGACCGCATCATTGTGCTCACCGGCGGGCTCGAGGCGCGCGAGATGGTCGAGCAGGTGCTCGATTCCATGGACATCGAGCGCGAGCGCGGCATCACCATCAAGGCGCAGACGGTGCGGCTCAATTACCGGGCGCGCGACGGCAAGAATTACGTGCTCAACCTGATCGACACGCCCGGCCACGTCGATTTCGCCTACGAGGTCAACCGCTCGCTCGCCGCCTGCGAGGGCTCGCTCTTGGTGGTCGACGCCAGCCAGGGCGTCGAGGCGCAGACGCTCGCCAACGTCTACCAGGCGATCGACAACAACCACGAAATCGTGCCGGTGCTCAACAAGGTCGACCTGCCGGCCGCCGAGCCCGACAAGGTAAAGGAGCAGATCGAGGACGTGATCGGGCTCGACGCCTCCGACGCGATTCTGATTTCCGCCAAGACCGGCCAGAACGTGCCCGACGTCCTGGAAGCGATCGTGCACCGGCTGCCGCCGCCGAGGGGCGACGCCGCGGCGCCGCTCAAGGCGTTGCTCGTCGATTCCTGGTACGACGCGTATCTCGGCGTGGTCGTGCTGTTCCGCGTCGTCGACGGCGTGCTGAAAAAAGGCCAACGCATCCGCCTGATGGGCTCGGCCGCGGCCTATGACGTCGACCGCGTCGGCGTGTTCACGCCCAAGCGCGTCGAGCGCGACAAGCTCGGCCCCGGCGAGATCGGCTTTTTGACCGCCTCGATCCGCGAAGTTGCCGACACCCGCGTCGGCGACACCATCACCGACGACAAGAAGCCGGTGGCGGCGCCGCTCCCTGGCTTCCGCCCGGCCATCCCGGTGGTGTTCTGCGGCTTGTTTCCGGTCGACGCCGCCGACTTCGAGGCGCTGCGCGCCGCCATGGGCCGGCTCCGCCTCAACGACGCAAGCTTCAGCTACGAGATGGAAACCTCGGCGGCGCTCGGCTTCGGCTTCCGCTGCGGCTTTCTCGGGCTGCTGCACCTCGAAATCATCCAGGAGCGGCTCGAGCGCGAGTTCAATCTCAACCTGATCGCCACCGCGCCATCGGTGATCTACCGGATCGCGTTGATCGACGGCCGGCAGGTCGAGATTCACAACCCGGTCGACATGCCCGACGTGGTCAAGATCAAGGAGATCGAGGAGCCGTGGATCCGCGCCACCATCCTCACCCCGGACGACTATCTCGGCAGCGTCCTGAAACTGTGCCAGGACCGCCGCGGCATGCAGGTCGAGCTGACCTACGTGGGCAGCCGCGCGCTGGTCAAATACGACCTGCCGCTCAACGAGGTGGTGTTCGATTTCTACGACCGGCTGAAATCGGTGTCGAAGGGCTATGCCTCGTTCGACTATCATCTCACCGATTACAAGCCGTCCGATCTCGTCAAGCTGCAGATGCTGGTCAACGGCGAGCCGGTCGATGCGCTCGCCATGCTGGTGCACAGGACGCGCGCCGAGAGCCGCGGCCGCGCCATGGCGGAAAAACTGAAAGAACTGATCCCGCCGCACATGTTCCAGGTGCCGATCCAGGCCGCCATCGGCGGCAAGATCATCGCCCGCGAAACCGTACGCGCGTTCCGCAAGGACGTGACCGCGAAGTGCTACGGCGGCGACGTGACGCGCAAGCGCAAGCTTCTGGAGAAGCAGAAGGAAGGCAAGAAGCGCATGCGCCAGTTCGGCAAGGTCGACATCCCGCAGGAGGCTTTCATCGCGGCGCTGAAGGTGGATGTGTGAAGGCGTTGTGACCGCGATTGACCTTGGCGACATCGGGGGGTGCTAAGGTCCTCTTTTGCTGGGTCCAGCATTTAGATGGCTGGGGGGAGAAACGGTGCCGCTCAAGCCGCTGCTCTTCACGATGCATGCGCGACTCAGGATTCGTGAGCGACACATTCCGGCGGAGTGGGTCGAGCTCGCAGCGCGCACAGCAGATTGGACGGAGCGCGACCCGCGAGATGCATCAGTCGAACGCCGATTTCGCGTGATCAATGAGTTTGGAGGTCGAATTTTGCGAGTAGCGTGCGTAGAGACGGCTACCGATATTCGGGTTACAACTGTGACGTTCGACAGGAAGGCGAGGCGCAAATCATGACCGATATGACCTACGATCCTGGCGCCGATGCCATTTACATCTACGTTGGCGCCCCGCGCGAGATCGATCATCAAGAGGAAGCGGGTCCATTCATTTACGACGTGGACACCGAAGGTCGAATCGTCGGCATCGAAATCCTTTCCGCAAGCAAGGTATTGGCGCCGGGCGATTGGCAAAATGCGCGGCGGCCAGGAGAGAGGAGCGCGAACGCTGCCGAGTGATGTTGAGCCAAGTCGATCAAGCCTGACATCTTCGTTGCCCCGCGCCGGCTAGACAGCTACTCTCCCGACGAAAAGAACGTAATGGGGAGGGTGAAATGCTGCGTATCCGATGCAAGATGCCGGCGCTGCTGTTGCTCGCGGCCTTGTTCGCGGCCGCGCTGCCGGCGCCGCGCGGCCATGCCGCGTCCGGGCCGGAAATCAGCGCCAGCGTCAATGCCACGCTCGAGCGGTTCTTCCGCAGGGTGCCGTATGGGCGCGATCTCGCCAACCGGGCGCTCGCCGTGCTGGTGTTTCCCACGGTGATCAAGGCCGGCTTCGGCATCGGCGGCGAATACGGCGAGGGCGAATTGCAGATCCGCGGCCGCCACGCCGGCTATTACAACATCGCCTCGGCCTCGGTCGGCTTTCAGCTCGGCGCCCAGGCGCGCACCGTCATCATCATGTTCATGACCGATGGCGCGTTGGCGCAATTCCAGCGCACCGATGGATTCAAGGTCGGCGTCGACGGCTCGGTGGCGGTGATCACGGTCGGCGCCGGCGGCGCCATCGATACCAACAGCGTCACCAAGCCGGTGATCGGCTTCATCTTCGACCAGAAGGGGCTGATGTACAATCTGACGCTGGAAGGCTCGAAGATCAGCCGCATCTCGCGGTAGGGCCGCCGAACGGCGCCGGAAAAGGATTCAGAGAAAGCCGGAAAGGCCACTGGTCTACTTCGCCGGAATGACCGGCCGTCGCCGAGCGGGCGGAACGCGTCGGCGCGCAGCACGACCATTTGAGCGGCGCGACGCCGTCGTCCATCGCGATCGGCGCATCCCACGCGATCCGCATGCCGTCGCGAATTTCGGATTTCGTTTCGGTCACGGCGTTGTTCGTGCGCCGCCGTAGCCCGCATGAGCGCAGCGACCTTGGCGTCGGCTCGCCGGATTTCGCTGCGCGAAATCCGGGCTACAACGTCAGTGTTCGCCGATCTCGCGGAGAATCTCGGCGCTGTGTTCGCCGAGCCGCGGCGAGGGGCGGTCCGACGCCATCGGCGCGCCGTCGAGCACGATCGGCGTGCGGATGCCGGGAATGACACCGCCCTTGGCGGCGGCGCTTTTCAGCGCGAGCTTCATGCCGCGATGAACCACTTGCGGGTCGGCAAATACCTGATCGAGATCGTTGATCGGGCCGGCCGGAATGCCGGCGGCTTCGAGCTTTTCGAGCAGCTCCTCGCGCTTGTGCTGCGTGGTCAGCGCGGTGAGCTTGCCGACCAGATCGGCGCGATGACCGAGCCGGCCCTTGTTGTCCTTGTAAGCGGGCGCCTCGGCGAGTTCCGGCGCGCGCAGAATGCCGCACAGTTTTACGAATTGGGCATCGTTCCCGGTGGCGATGATGATGCGGCCGTCGGCGACCGGAAATTCCTGATACGGCACCAGATTGGGATGGGCATTGCCGATGCGCTTGGGCGCCTCGCCGGAGACGAGATAATTGAGCGCCTGGAACGCCAAGGTGCCGACGGTGGAATCGACCAGCGCCGCGTCGACGTAACCGCCGCGTCCGGTCGTCTGCCGCCGCACCAGCGCCGCCAGGATGCCGACCGCCGCATACACGCCGGAGAAAATATCGGCGATCGGCACGCCGACCCGCAGCGGCGGGCCGTCCGGCGTGCCGGTCATGGCCATGATGCCGCCGATGCCCTGCGCCATCAGGTCGTAGCCGGCGCGCGCCGCCGATGGGCCGGTCTGGCCGAAGCCGGTCACCGAGCAATAAATGAGCCGCGGCATGGCCGGCGCCAGGCTCGCATAGTCGAGGCCGAATTTTTTCAACCCGCCGACCTTGAAATTCTCGATCAGCACGTCGGAGCGCGCGGCCAGTTTCTTGACGATGCGCTGGCCTTCGGCGGTGTCGAAGTCGAGCTCGATCGAGCGCTTGCCGCGGTTGGTGCAATGAAAATAGGCGGCGGACAGGTGCCCGCCATCGGCCCCCGGCACGAATGGCGGGCCCCAGGCGCGGGTGTCGTCGCCTGCGCCTTGGCGCTCCACCTTGATCACATCGGCGCCGAGATCGGCCAGAATTTGCCCGGCCCACGGCCCGGCCAGAATACGGGCAAGCTCCAGAACACGCACACCAGCCAACGGACCCGGCATAAGCGACCCCATATCGAGCAAAAGGCGAGCAAAATGCTGCGCCGCAAGGCAAACCCGCGGCGGCGTCCGCGTTAACTGGCGCAGGCCGGCGCGTTTGTCCACTGCGACTGTTGCGGCCGGCGCACACGTGTTGGAGTCTTAATAGGGTTAGTGCGACCATCAGCTTGTCACGGCGCTCGCGCATCACTAGCTACAGGCTGCCGGAGCGGATGGGATGACGGCTTTGAATGCCTCCTTCTTCAGCGAAATGCTGCAAAGCATCGCCGACCGCGGCCGCGCGCTGATCCAGCGCCGCGAGCCGGCGCGCGAGCGCTCGGCGGGCCTCGTCGAATTGTGCGAGGCGTTGCTGTCGGGCCGCGGCGAAGCCTCCGGCGTGGCGCTGGCCGGCGACATCCTGGCGCGTTACGCGACGCTGACCATCGGGCCGCGCATCGCCTTCTTCGAGGCGCTCGACACCACCTTCGGCCACGACCGCGCCCGCATCGACGCCGCGATCGCCGCTTGGCGGCAGGCGCCGTCCGCCGCCGCCGCGGCCGAGCTCAACCGTGCCAGCGAGCCGCGCCGGCTCGAACTGTTTCGCCGGCTCAATCTCGCCCCCGGCGGCACCACGGCGCTCGTTCGCATGCGCGAGCAACTGATGGACGCCATGGATCACCGTGAGGATCTCGCCGCGATCGACGCCGACTTCATCCATCTGTTTTCGTCGTGGTTCAACCGCGGCTTTTTGGTGCTGCGCCGCATCGACTGGTCGACGCCGGCGCTGATCCTGCAAAAGATCATCCGCTACGAAGCGGTGCACCAGATCCGCGACTGGGACGACCTGCGCCGGCGCATCGACCTGCCGGACCGGCGCTGCTACGCGTTCTTTCACCCGGCCTTGGTCGACGATCCGCTGATTTTCGTCGAGGTGGCGCTGACCCGCGAAATTCCCGGCGCGATTGCGCCGATCCTCGCCGACAAGCGCGACGTGGTCGATCCGGAGCGCGCCACCACGGCGACGTTCTATTCGATCACCAACTGCCAGCGTGGCCTCGCCGGCGTCAGCTTCGGTCACTTTCTGATCAAGCAGGTGGTCGAAGAGGTATCGCGCGAATTCCCGCGCATGTCGACCTTCGTGACGCTGTCGCCGGCGCCTAACTTCGCCGTTTGGCTCAAGCGCGAGCGCGCGCAGGAGGCCTCGCTCGCGCTCGACGACGACGACCGCGCGGCACTCACGACGCTCGATCAGGCGGAGTGGTGGCGCGTCGAGGAAACCTGCGAGCGCGTACGCGAGCCGCTGTTGCGCGCCGCCGCCTGGTATTACCTGCGCGCCCGCAACGGCCGCGGCCTGCCGGCCGACTCGGTTGCGCGTTTTCATCTCGGCAACGGCGCCCGCCTGGAGCGGCTCGATTGGCTCGGCGACACATCGGAGCGCGCGCTGGCGCAGTCGCACGGCCTGATGGTCAATTATCTCTACGACCTCGATTACATCGAGCGCAACCACGAGGCCTATGCGCAGCAGCACACCGTCGTCGCTTCCGGCGCGGTGCGCCGGCTCGTGCGTTCTCCGGTGCACGAAATCGTGCCGGTGTCGGGGTAACAGCATTCCGTCACCCTGAGGCGCTCGGCGCGAAGCGCCGAGCCTCGAAGGGCGACGGCCGAGGCGCTCAAGCTGCATCCTTCGAGGCCCGCGCTGCGCGCGGGCACCTCAGGATGACGAGTTCAGAGCTGGCAAAGGTCCTCCATGCCAAACCTGCTCGGCGTGCTCGAAACCGTGCTCTACGTCGACGCCTTCGAGCGCGCCTGTCCGTTCTACGAGCAGGTGCTCGGGCTGAACAGCATCTATCGCGATGCGCGGCTGTGCGCTTACGATGTCGGCGGGCGCGGCGTGCTGCTGTTGTTTCTGCGCGGCCATTCGCTGGAGACGGTGACGCTCTCCGGCGGCACCATCCCGCCGCACGACGGCAGCGGTCCGGTGCATATCGCGTTCTCGGTCGCGGCCGACGAACTGGCCGCCTGGCAGACGCAGCTCACCGAAGCCGGCATCGCCATCGAAGGCCGCACCAAATGGCCGCGCGGCGGCGACAGCATCTATTTCCGCGATCCCGACGGCCATTTGCTCGAGCTGGCGACGCCGGGCCTGTGGCCGGGGTATTAGGGCTGTTTCCCGGGCGCAGCGCAGCAAAATCGCGTTCACGCGCGTCCTCGACGCGCTATTGGCGAAGCGGAGCGGTGTGCTGTAGACCCGGGATCGTTACGAACGCCGAGTCTTGCGAAGGTCCCGGATCAGCGGTGCACCGCTTCGCGCTGCACCGCATCCGGGAAGGAAGTCTGTTACGATTTCCCGTAGACCGGCACGATGGCGCCGCGGCTGACGCGGTTGTCGGGCGAGGCGAGGAAAAAGATCGTCGCCGCCACTTCCTCGACCTTGGGCCAGAGCGCAAAATCGGCTTTCGGCATGGCCGCGCGGTTCGCCGCTGTGTCCATGATCGAGGGCGCCACGGCGTTGACCAGAATGCCGGCCTTGGCGACTTCTTCGGCGAGCGCCACGGTGAAGGCGGCGACGGCGGCTTTGCTGGCGGTGTAAGCCGCCATGCCGGCACCGCTGCGCCATTCCAGCGCCGGCCGCGCGGCGACATTGACGATGCGGCCACCGGCGCCGGTGCCCATCGCCCTAACGGCGGCGCGGCAGCACAGCGCGCAGCTTACAAAATTCATGTCGAGCTGCTGGCGCAGCGTCGCAGCGCTGGTGTGGCGCAGCGGCCCCGCCGCAAAGCCGCCGGCGATGTGGATCGAGGCCCATAGCGGCGCAATGTCCGCATAAAGCCGGTCAACCGCGGCCTCGTCGGCGAGGCTGCCGGTGACGGTGACCTTCACCCGCTCGTGGTCGCGGAATTTGCAGCGCTGCGCCTCGCCGTGATCCAAGCACGGCACGTGACAGACCGCGCCGGCCTCGACCAGCTTCTCCACGACGGCGCCGCCGAGCGCGCCGGCGCCGCCGCTGACTACAACCTGCCGGTCGCGAAAATCCATGGCACAGCTCCGGCAACCGTCACCGCGCGACCATGCCGCGGCGGACAGCCACGCGATTCCAGCAAATCGCCGGCAAGAACGCCAGGGTCAAAATCTCATGAAGCGAGGCAAAAATGACGACACGTCTCCGCCTTGGGCAGCGCGCGCCAAGTCGAGCTGTCCCCCCGCATTTCCTCAGTTCCATCCTGCGCCCGCCGCGCCCGGCTCACGGCCTCCGCCGCTCGTGATTTGAACAGAGCAGTGGATGCTGATATGGAACTGCATAAATAGAAAAGTGATTTTTGCCGCATGGCGCGCATGCTTTCGCTCACGCTCAACGGCCGCGCCCGCACCGACGCGGTGAGCGACAACGTGCTGCTGTTGGATTATTTGCGGGAAATCGTCGGCCTCACCGGAACGAAAACAGGCTGCGACGGCGGCGAGTGCGGCGCCTGCACGGTGCTGGTCGACGACCGGCCGCTGCTGTCATGCCTGACGCTCGCCGCGCGCATCGAGGGCCGCCGCGTCGACACCATCGAATCGCTCGCGGTCGACGGCCGGCTGTCGGCGGTGCAGCGCGGCTTTCACGAAAAGCTCGGCTCGCAATGCGGCTACTGCACGCCCGGCTTCATCATGGCCGCCGCGGGCCTCTTGCGCCGCAATCCGCGGCCGAGCGACGAGGCGATTCGCGAGGCGCTCGGCAGCAACATTTGCCGCTGCACCGGCTACGTGAAAATCATCGAGGCCGTGCAGCACGCGGCGAAGCTGTGCGAACAGGGTCTGACGCCGTGAATAAGATCACAAAAATTGCCGTCATTCCGGGGTGCCGCGCAGCGGCGAGCCCGGAATCCATAAGCCCGGCGCTGGGGTTATGGATTCCGGGCTCCTCGCTGCGCTCGGCCCCGGAATGACAATAGGTTTGTCATGAACCAAATCCTGCCCGCGCATAACATCGGCGATTACGTGCCGATGATCGACGGGCCCGACAAGGTTTCGGGCCGCGCCAAATACACCGCCGATCTGCTGGTGCCCGGCCACCTCGCCGGGCGCATTTTGCGCAGCGCGTATTCGCACGCGGAAATTCTCGAGGTCGACGTTGCGGAAGCCGCCAGGCTGCCGGGCGTGAAGGCGATCGTCACCGGCGCCGATTGCGACAAGACCTTCGGCGTACTGCCGATCGCGCGGAGCGAGCACCCGCTGGCGCGCGACCGCGTGCGCTATCGCGGCGAGCCGGTCGCCGCCGTCGCGGCGATCGACGATGCCACGGCGAAGCAAGCGGTGCGGCGCATCAAGCTGAAAGTGCGCGAGCTTCCGGCCTATCACACCGCTGGCGAAGCCATGGCGGACGACGCTGTTGCGCTTCACCCGCACCGCGCCAAGAACATCGAGCGCGACGTTTATTTCGAACTCGGCGACGTCGCGGCGGCATTCGCCGCCGCCGACCTCGTTCGCGAAGCGACCTACAACTGCGCCGAGGTTTGCCAGAACCAGATGGAAATGCACGCCGCGCTCGCCGATTACGACGCCGTGCGCGACCGCATGACCGTGCACGCCTCGACGCAGGTGCCGTATTACGTGCACCTGATGCTGGCGCAAGTGCTCGGCATGGACATGTCGCGCATCCGCGTGATCAAGCCGCATGTCGGCGGCGGTTTTGGCTGCCGCACCGAGGCGCT
>JASHQS010000258.1 GCA_030038995.1 Xanthobacteraceae bacterium | reverse complement strand
GAACGACGCGTCCTCGCCCTGACATTGCGCGAAGAAGCCGACGATCGCCTGCAGTTCCTCATATGGCGAGGCTAACCGCAACAGATCATAGTTCAGCTCGATCTCCCACAGCGGCGCCAGATATTTGCTGGCGCGCACTTCCTTGCCGGACACGTGCTGCGCCGCGCCGGTCGAGAAAATCGGCGAATAGGTGACCGACCACGCCAACGTGTCGATCGTCGGGAACGTCGAATAGGGTCCCGGCGAGGGCGGATCGTCCGGCACCGGCGGCGCGACGAACGGCCCCTTGCCCTGCAGCCAGTTGCCGGCCGGCCAGTTGCCGGCATCGCCCCACACATCAACAAGCTGCGGAAACGTCGGGAACGGCCGCGCGTCCCAGTTCCAGACCGACATGAAAGCCGGCTGGATCATCTGCACGCCGCCGACAGTCTCGTTGTTGCCGTCAATGACCCAATATTCGTATACCGCCTGCAGCGCGAGGAGATAGAGCAGATCGTCGCGCTGCGGCCAATACCCGCCGGCAATGCTCGCGCTCGGGTCCCAGATGGACCAAAACGGCGTGCCACTCTCGGTCGAGTTCGGGCTGTAGAAGAGGTTCGGCTGATTGGTCCCTTTGTCGCAAGCCGGGAATCCGTATTCGGCGAAGGTGATCGACTTCGCGTTCGGCACCCACGCGGTGGGTGACCCCTGCGGCGCCCAGCCGGAGCCGGTGTTGTAGACCGCATAGTGTTGGTTGTTCCACCACCAACGCAGCTGCTTGTTGGCGAGAATTTCCTGGCCTGAATAATACTGATTGCGCGATTGCGCGAGACGATCGCCCTCCGGCAGCGACACCCGCAGATCCGTTCCGTTCGGATCGAAGCCGATGCCGAGATTGTTGCTGTCATTATAGAACCAGTTGAAATATTCGCCGCCTTCGATGTTCGCCTTCAGATACGGAATGCTGTAGATCGTCGGCGATCCCGTCATGCCGAGGCCGCTGAACATTGACGGTCCGGGAGGCCATGTGCCGCCCGGCGCCGGCACAAGCCAATTCTGCGCGTCGAGCCCGCCGTCGCCCGTCGTCCAATCCGACAACGGCAGATAATTGTCGAACGAGACGATGTCGATGTTGTCGTGGGCGAAAAGCTGATCGAGATGTGGCCACTGGCCGTTTTCGCCCGGATGCTGATAGCCCATCCAATCCGACCAGTCGGGCGAATAGGCGATGAGGTTGTGCAGGTTGGTCAGGTCTTTGGTCAGCCCCGCGGCGTCAAAGACGCTGCGCACGTCGTCGGCGAGCTGCGTGAGGCCGGTGACGAACGGATAGTCCCACGTGGTGACGCCGCCACTCACCGTGCCCGCTTTTGTCCATGCCGGCCCGCGGATCGCCTCGATGCCGCGAAGCTCCGATCCAAGCAGGAAAAGATCGACGCCGCCGGCGATCACACAGAGGTTTGCATAATGCAGGATGAACCGGCGCCACGTGTAATCGGTCGGCGATCCCGAATAAGCGACCGTCAGATTGACATTGTCCTGAGTGAAGTCGGACGTCGTGGCGCTTCCGAGGAAGTCGTTCACCGCTGTCGTCGCGGCGCTCGATACGTCCGTGCCGTTGTACGTGACGCGGCCGCGCCAGGGCTCGCCACTCGCCGTCATCAGCACGAAGGGATAGAAGACGACGCGCAGTCCACGCGATTTCAGATCGCGGATGCAGCGCACGATCGACTGATCGGACGGCGTTCCGCCGTAGATGAAGTCGCCGCTCGAATCGGTCGGAATAGCGATGAGCCCGGACGACGATTGCGTGAGGCTTGAGCAGCGCCAGACATCCGCGCCGCCGGACGCCTGCTGAAAGGTGCCGTTGATGTAGGTCGTGGACGGGTAAATCTGGCACGCCGTGATATCGGTCGAATTGCCGAACCAGGAGACGACGACCGCGACCGTCGTGCAGCCGGGGAATTGCGCCTGCAGATCGTTGAGCGCGATCGTATAGTCGGTGGTGGCGCCGGTGCCGTTGTCAGGTCCGCCATTCGCGTAGCGGTTGATCGAGGTGAGCGAACTTTCGGTGATCCGCTGGCCGAGATAGGCAATCGTGTCATAGCTGAACTCGCCGGTCGATGGCAGCAGATTGACGCCGTTGATGTAGCTCATGGCCGGTCATGATTGTAACCGTCGCAACCCGAGATGGGCGCCGCGCTTCACTGCGTCGTTGATCGCGCGCATCATGTGCTTCGAGTTGTCGTTGAAAAAGCGCGCGACGCTTTGCGAATCGAGCGCCGATACGCTGATGCTCACCGGCGCGTGGACCTGTGCTCCCATGCCGCCGCCGGTGAACGGCCCCGAGCCGCGCGCCGGCACGATCGTCTCGCCCGGATGGATCAAGGCGAGGCCGCCGCGCACTACATAGTCGGTGCCCGACTCGAAGATCGCCGCGGCCGACACCGAGGCTTGCGCCGCCGCGGCAGGTCCGGCCGCCGCCGGCCCCATGACCGGCGCGAGGAAGGCGAACACGCCGGCAAAGGCCTGCCCGGCGTCGGTCATGATCGCGCGCATGGCGCTGGCGGCGTTGGCGAGAATGCCGGAGCCTGCGGCGGTTTGCTCGGCGGCGGCGCGCGCCGCCGCGCCGGTTGTCGTCGCGGTCGTCTGCGCAAGCTCCGCCGCCAGCCATTTGACCACCATCTCCTCGCACATCTCGATGAACTTGATGATGATGTCGCCGAGGATATGCTTGAAGGCCTGCGACCAGCTCGTCGTGCCGGCGAGCAGCCCGCGAAGCTGTGAATTGAACGCGCCCTCGATGGTGTTGAGTGCCGACGTCCATTGCTGCTGTTGCTGCGCGATCGCCTGCTCGTCGAGCTTGAGCATGTCGGTACGGTGCTTTTCTTCCAGCTCCGCGATCTTGTCGAGTACCCCTTGTCTTTGCGCCACGCTCAGGTTTCCGAGCGCCGCCTCCTGCTGCAGCAAGGTCAATTCGGCCTCGTACTCCTTTTGCGTCTCGGCCTCGAGCAGCGCGAATTTTTGATCTTGCGTGATCTGGAATTGGCTCGCTTCGGCGTCGAGGACGACTTTCTTCTCTGCGAGGCCCTCGCGGAGAACCTTGATCTCGGCGCCGACTTCCTTCACTTGCGCCGCGCTGTTCGCCGCCTGCGTGCCGAGATCGCCGAAATCCTTGACCAGTTGCGACAACTGGCCGGCCGGCAGCGCGGCGCCGAAGGCGGTGCGCAATTGACCGAGGCTGCCGCCGAGGCCGCGGACCGGCGCCGTCAGCCCGGAGAGCGCGTCGCGGACCTGGGCGATGCCCGCGAGCGCATCATCGGTCTCGGCGCCGAAGCTGATCACGACCTCATTGTCATCGGCCATCCGGCGATCCTCATTGCCTTATCTGATCGTGCCGCCCGGGAACATGGCGAGCAGCTCCTGATAATTCCGCGACGGTCGCAGCCGCGGCTTGTGGCCGAGATAGGCGGCGACCATGCGGCGCAGCGGCGGGAAATCAGCCCAGGCGCGATGCAGGTCCTTGAGGAAAGGAATGTCGATCTGATCGAGGACTTGCTCGCGCGTCCAGTGCAGTTCGATCACGAGGTCGGCGACGAGCGCGCGCCAGTCGACGCGATCGAAGCGCTCGCCGCCATGAGTTCCCCCGCGGGCGCGCCTCCCTGTACGGCCGCGCCGTCGCCCGCGTCCACCCGCCGGCCGCCGGCCTGCTCGATCACCACCGGCAGGGCGGCGACCAATTCAGCAATGGTGATCGGCAGGTCGAAAAATTCATCCCGCGTCAAGCGCGGATGGGCGCGGCGCAAGCCGTGCCACACCACCTCGGCAAGCGGCGCGAGTCGCTCGCCGGCGAGGTTGTCGACGGCGATTGCCGACAGCTTCGGCACATGATCGGCGATGGCGAGGATCTGCCGCAACGACAACGGCGCGACGAACCAGTCGCGGCCGCCGAGGCGGACCTGCCGAGCGTCGGAAAGGTCGAGGCTGTCGTCGGATTCAAGCGTCACGTCATGATCTCCCTCGCAAAAGAGCTTAGCTATCAATGGCTTCATCAGTTAAAGTCCGGGACGACTGTAACTGTTGAAGGTATT
>JASHQS010000257.1 GCA_030038995.1 Xanthobacteraceae bacterium | reverse complement strand
AGCCGCAATCCGGCGCCGCGCGGCCGCAGCCGGGCGGCCATGCCGCGGCCACCGCGCCGGCCGGCATTCCCGGCGTCGAGGCCGTGATCGCGGTTGCCTCCGGCAAGGGCGGCGTCGGCAAATCCACCACCGCGGTCAATCTCGCGCTCGGCCTGCGCGATCTCGGGCTCAAGGTCGGCATCCTCGATGCCGACATTTACGGTCCGTCGATGCCAAAACTTCTCGCCATCCGCGAGCGGCCGCAAATGCTCGGCGGCAATCGGCTCGAGCCGATCTCGCGCCACGGCATGACGGTCATGTCGATCGGCTTCCTCATCGACGAGGAGACGCCGATGATTTGGCGCGGGCCGATGGTGATGTCGGCGATCACGCAAATGCTGCGCGATGTCGAGTGGGGCACGCTTGACGTCATGGTGGTCGACATGCCGCCGGGCACCGGCGACGCGCAGCTCACCATGGCCCAGCAGGTGCCGCTCAAGGGCGCGGTGATCGTGTCGACGCCGCAGGATCTCGCGCTGATCGACGCGCGGCGCGGCATCGCCATGTTTCGCCGCGTCAACGTGCCGGTGCTCGGCATCGTCGAGAACATGAGCTATTTCGTCTGCCCGCATTGCGGCGAGCGCTCTGACATTTTCGGCCACGGCGGCGCGCGGCATGAAGCCGAGCGGCTCGACGTGCCTTTCCTGGGCGAAGTGCCGCTCGACATGGAGATCCGCGAAAAATCCGATGCCGGCCTGCCGGTCGTCGCCAGCGCCCCGGACGGCCCGCACGCCAAAATCTATCGCGACATCGCCGCGCGCGTGCGCGGCGGCCTGCAAGGTGCGAGCCGGCCGGCCCCGAAGATCATCATCGAGGCGTAAGGGATTTCGTCATTCCAGGTTCGCCGCTTCGCGGCGCCCCGCAATGACGGCAGAGCGATCATCCGGCGTATCGCTACCTCGCATGACGCCGCACGTGGCGCTTGCGCATGGCCGTGTACGCCGGCGCGGCCTACGGGTGGGGCCACGGGTTTACGTTGCAGCCGTCGCGGTTGCCGGCGAGGATGTGCGGTACGCATTCCTCCACGGTGCGGTACCGGCAATCCCAATAGGAATCGTCGTTGCCGAGCTCGATCACGGCGCATTTGAAATGCACGATTTCGACGTGCCCGCGGCATTGCGCGGCGACGCCGATCGCTTCGGCGAGCGCCTCGCAACGGGCCCCATCGCGCAAGCGCGATGGGGAACCCCTCGCGGGAATGAGCGAAAGCGGAACCGATCAGTCGGATTTCGTATGACGCCTCGGTTCGTCTGCCGATGCGCCAACGCCGCCGGCTTACTTCAGAGCGGTTGATACGGTGGTGAACGTCGTGTTCAGGCTCGTGCCGAGAGCAAAAACGGTTGCGATGATCGCTACCGCGATGCCGGCTGCGATCAGCCCGTACTCGATGGCGGTCGCCCCGGATTGGTCCGACAGGAAGGCAGTCAAATATCGAAGCATGATCCAGCCCTTTTGTATCTCGTCGGTCGCCCTGCGCGCGCGAAATTATCCAATGGAGGCGCGACAACGGCAAAGATGCGCGGTACAATTTTAATCATCGGCCGCAACGGCGCGAGGGATTTACCGCGACGGTTAGCAAAGTGCGAAGGCGAGCGCGGGCCTTTTGTGCTTTCCTCCCCCCGCACGAGCCCATACGCAGCGTGGCGGCCTTCCAAGACGTTTTGCAGGGTTTCGATCCGCTTGCCCGTGACTTCCGCGGCGGCCTCGTCGGATGGCGAAGGCTCGAATCAGGCGGATGCTCGCGCGCAACGTGCGGCGGCTCAGGGAGGCCACGGCGCTGTCGCAAGGTGCGCTTGCGGCCGACGCCGGCATTTACCAGGAGCTCGTCAGCCGGATTGAAAATGGCGCAGCCAACCCGGAGTTGGACACGCTGGGCAAGATCGCCGACGCGCTCGGCGTGCACCCGCGCGATCTCTTCGAGGAATGACGGGACCGCCAACTGAGGCGGCATGACCCCCATGGCGAAAGCGATCCACACCGAGCGCGACAAACGATTGCGGAAGCTCTTGAAGGCGCGGCGCAACGCCGCCGGTCTCACGCAAACCGTGGTCGCCAAGCGGCTCGGCAAGCCGCCATCCTATTTAGATTAGCGCAGCGTAACCCGCCAATCCCTCGTGCGCGAACGGGTTACGCCTTCGGCTGATCCGCCCTACGTGCTTACTCGCCCGCCCAAACGGCCGCGGCGCTGCGCCTAGCGGTTCGGAACGCAGCGGTGAACGTTCCAGCCGAGATGATAACCGTACGGACAACCGGAGTTGCGACCATAATTGGAGACGCAAACGCCGTTGGCATTGCGGTGCCTGCCGTGCCCGCAATTATCCCAGGCCAGAGCGCTGGTCGACAGCGAGGCAGCCAACAGGGCCGACACCGAGATCATTTCAATCAGTTTGCGCATGATCATGTCTCCTTTCGACGTGGACGACGCTTGGGCGCCCTACGGTGAGTGTCGCGAGAAGCCGATCGGTTCAAACCTGGATGGATGCTCCATCAAGATAGCGCGTCGGGTTGGGTTGAGCGAAGCGAAACCCACCATGGCGATCGAAGCGACGATGAGTTTCGCTGCGCTCAACTCGTTCTGCGGGCTCATTTTCCTCATCCTGAGAGGCTGTGAATCTATTGATTTTGGAGGTTTGCGACCTGAGTCAAATCAAGGACTTAGGACCCTGGAAAATCACAAAACGCGAATAGATTCACATTCTCTGAGGTGCGAGCGAAGGGAGCCTCGAAGGATGTAGGCCACGGCGCCGCGGCCTGCATCCTTCGAGGCTTGGCGCTGTGCGCCAAGCACCTCAGGATGAGGGTTACCAATAAATCCGGCTCGTAGTGCAGGCGCAGCTTGTGGTGACTGATTTTGCGAAGCGATGGATTTTGCTGCGTAAAGACCAAGGCCGTAGCAGCCGAACCCAATGGCAATTAGTGCCACGAGGAACGCCGCAACGATGAAAGGTAGAGAAGCCATACCAGGCTTCTTAGCGGCTCGTTGTCGACGGTGCCAGCGAATCACCGACATGATGCAGATCACGAGTAAGACGGAGAAGCCAACCACATCGCCGCCTTTCTCAGAAATGAGCCAGGCGAAAAGATTGGCCGCCACGTCTTCGACCGGTTGCCACCACATCGGGGCGCTTCTCCCTTAACCTACCAAGTCTGGTAGGGCAGAGAGCCCCAAATATCACAGCTCTGGTAAATTGGTGCAGGCACCAGTGGGCTTCACGGAACATATTGCGAACTGAGAACAAATCATGTACAGTGCTGCCCATCGCCCTTTGCGGGGCCCGGTGGCTGGTGCTGGCGTTCGCGGCCTTTGAGCGAGCGGCTTGGCGTCCGTTGTCGGTCCACAGATTCCCGGCCATAAGGAGCACGGATCATGAGTGCAGGTGCAGCGCTTCGTCTCGTCGAAGGATCGTCCATGGATAAATCGAAGGCCCTTGATGCCGCGCTCTCGCAGATCGAGCGCAATTTCGGCAAGGGCTCGATCATGCGGCTCGGCAGGAACATGGCGGCCATGGACATCGAGGTGGTGTCCACCGGCTCGCTCGGGCTCGACATCGCGCTCGGCGTCGGCGGCCTGCCGCGCGACCGGGTGGTCGAGATTTACGGCCCCGAATCGTCGGGCAAGACCACGCTCGCGCTGCATTGCGTCGCCGAGGCGCAGAAGAAGGGCGGCATCTGCGCCTTCATCGACGCCGAGCATGCGCTCGATCCGATCTACGCGCGCAAGCTCGGCGTCAACGTCGATGATCTCTTGATCTCGCAGCCCGACGCCGGCGAGCAGGCGCTGGAAATCGCCGACACGCTGGTGCGCTCCGGCGCGGTCGACGTGCTGGTCATCGATTCGGTGGCGGCCCTGGTGCCGCGCGCCGAGCTCGAAGGCGAGATGGGCGACAGCCAGCCCGGCCTGCAGGCGCGCCTGATGAGCCAGGCGCTGCGCAAGCTCACCGCCTCGATCAACCGCTCCAACACGATGGTGATCTTCATCAACCAGATCCGCATGAAGATCGGCGTCATGTACGGCTCGCCGGAGACCACGACCGGCGGCCATGCGCTCAAATTCTACGCCTCGGTGCGGCTCGACATCCGCAGGATCGGCGCCATCAAGGAGCGCGACGAAGTGGTCGGCAACCAGACCCGCGTCAAGGTGGTCAAGAACAAGCTGGCGCCGCCGTTCAAGCAGGTCGAGTTCGACATCATGTACGGCGAGGGCGTGTCGAAGACCGGCGAATTGATCGACCTCGGCGTCAAGGCCGGCGTGGTGGAAAAATCCGGCGCCTGGTTCTCCTACGACAGCCAGCGCATCGGCCAGGGCCGCGAGAACGCCAAGGCGTTTCTCAAGAGTAATCCCGACGTCGCCCAGAAAATCGAAGCCGCCATCCGGCAGAATGCCGGGCTGATCGCCGAAAAGATTCTTGCAGGCGAAGAAGGCGGCGCTGACGACGGGGCGGAGTAAGGGTGAGACGCTGCGCTCTCCGCCTTGAAAGGGGGAGGGTTAGGGTGGGGGTCGCGGGCCACATGCAATGCGCTTACGGCGCACTGTGTTGGCAGAGCCGGTAGCCCGCCGCTTGGCCCTAAGGCGCAGTGAGTCGTCCGTGCTACGAGCTGCGGCGTTCGGCGGTCCAGGTGCCCGAGCAGGCGCCGCCGTGCCAAAGACCCTCGCCAGTGTTGCCGGCGAGACGGCCGGAGCCCATGGCGCTCTTCGAGCCGCTGGACAGCGTCACGGTGATGGCGCCCGAGGGGGCGACCCTGCCGCTGATGGTGAACGGATCGCTGCCGCCGTTGACGAGCACGCCGTTCGAGATGCGGATCGGATAGCGGTAGCCGCGGTCGCAATCGCCCTTTTCGGTCACGATCGAGACGCTCCAGATGCCGTCATAGCGCGGCGCCGGATTTGCCGCAGCCGCGACGGTGGCGAGCGCAGACGCGGCGGCGAGAGCACCGATGGCGGCGCTGAGGACACGATTTTTCGAGGCAAGCATGGCATCCCTGCTCATTTTGATGGACGATGAGCCGTCCGTTGATCTTGTGCTGCGGAAACCCCCGCTCCCCTTAGACGTCGTAACCAGACAAATGGTTTAAGATAAAAAAGTTCGAATCCCGTTGATTCCGGCCGCCAAATTGCCGCGAAGCTGCCGCCATTCTGGCGGGTGGGGAAAAAACCTTTTTTCTTCAGCAGGATAATTCAACGTGTCATTCCGGGGCCGAGCGCAGCGAGGAGCCCGGAATCCATAAGCCCGGCGCAGGGGGTTATGGATTCCGGACTCGCCGCTTCGCGGCGATCCGGAATGACGATGGGATGACCCCGGGCGGACTACGATATTGCCGCGCGTCCCTACTGCGTGGTGATTCGCGGCGGCGGTTCGCCGCTCGGCCCATCCGGGGCGATGCCGGCGGGCGGCTCGCTGGAGACCAGACGATAGCCGACGCCGAGCTCGGTGAGCAGGATGCGCGGCTGGGTCGGATCCGCCTCGATCTTGCGGCGCAGCTTGCGCACGAAGATGCGCAGATAATGGGTGTCGTCGACGTGCTCGTTACCCCACACTTCGCGCAACAGGAACTGGTGGGTGACGACGTTGCCGGAATGCTGCGCCAGAATCTGCAGCAGGCGATATTCCTTTGGCGTCAATGCGAGCCGCGTGTCGTTGACGAACACCGCGCGCGCGGTGAAGTCGATGGATAGCGGGCCGAACCGCACCACCGGCTCGCCGCGCGCGGTGCGCAACTGCCGGCGCATCGCCGAATGCGCGCGCGCCAAAAGCTCGGCCATGCCGAACGGTTTGACGACGTAATCGTCGGCGCCGAGCTCCAAGAGCCGCACCTTTTCGGCCTCGCTGCCGCGCACCGACAGCACGATCAGCGGCACCACCGACCAGGCGCGCAGCCGCTCCAACACCTCGGCACCGTCGACATCGGGCAGGCCGAGATCGAGAATCACCAGATCGGACGGTTTTAGCGTCGCTGAGCGCAGTGCCTCGGCGCCGGTTTCGGCCTCCTGCACGGTGAAGCCATCGAGCTCGAAACCGGTGCGCAGAAAGCGGCGAATCTGGATCTCGTCATCGACGACCAGAACCGAAGGCGGAATTTCATTCATGGGATGCTGACCTCCACGGGCGAAGACACCTCGCCCGGCATTGTCTCCGGCGCAACGGCTTCATCGGGCGCCGGCTCCGGCGTCGCCGGCAGGTGGATGGAGATCGTGGTGCCGCGGCCGGCGCCGTCGCTTGCCACTTCGACCTTGCCCCCATTGGCGGTGATGAACGCATTGGCAATCCACAGGCCGAGCCCGGAGCCGGACGTGGCGCCGGCGTGGCGCGCGCCGCGGAAGAAGCGCTCGCCAACTTGCCGCGTCTCCGCTTCGGTCAGCCCGGCGCCGCCATCGTGCACCGCGAGCACGACGGTCTGGCCGTGGGCGCGCGCAGCGACGCGGATCGGCGTGCCATCCGGCGAATATTTGGCGGCATTGTCCAAAATCTGTGCCAGCGCCTGTTCGACTTGCGCCGGGTCGATGCGCACGATCGGCAGGTTGGGGTGCAGATCGAGCGTCACCGGATGCCCGGCGAGGCGGCGCTTGCGATGCTCCAGCGCCGCATTGACGATGTCGACCGGCTCGACCCATTGCGGCTTCGGCCGCACCTGCTGCCGGCTGATCGTGGTGGCGTCGAGCAGGTTCTGGATGTCGCTGTTGAGCCGCTCGGCCTCGTCGCGCACCACGCCGGCCAGCGCCAGGAGGCGCTCGTCCTTGGCCAGCGCCGGCGCATTGGCGAGCACGGTGGCAGCGCCGAGAATGGACGAAAGCGGCGTGCGCAATTCGTGCGACACCGAGCCGATCAGCGCCTCGCGCAGAAGCTCGGTCTCCGAGCGCATGTTGGCCTCGTTGAGCGCGCGCGCCACGTCGAGCCGCTCCAGCGTCGCCGCCGCGTCGGCGAGGGCGTCGTCGATGCGCTGGCGCATCTCCGCCAACGTTTCGCCCGCGACATTGCCAAGGTCGACCGCGACCATGCCGAAGGCCGGCGTTTTCGGCGACACGCGGCGAACGAGCCAGGTATTGCCGGCACCGTCCTCGACCGTGCATTCCAGCTCGCGGTCGCCTTCGACGCGCGTCACCTCTGCGCGCACGCGCTCGGGTACCTCTGCGGCATGGCCGGCCTCGGCGGCGCCGAGCAGCACCACGCGGCGCTGCACCAGGTTCGCCAGATGGTTTTGGATGGCGGTGAAGATTGCGGCGGCATTGGGCGCCGCGGCGAGCCGGCGCGAGAACGCGTAGAGATCGCCCATCTCACGCTCGCGCTTGCGCGCCAGCGTAATGTGGCGCTTGGCGGAGCTCGAAAGCTGCGACACCACCACCGCGACGATCATGAACAAAAGCAGGTTGAGAATCTCCTGCGGCGAGGCGAGCCGCAGGCTGTAAAGCTGGGCGAAGAACAAATAGCCGGAAAGCAGCACGCCGGCGATCGCCGCGATCAAAGCCGGAACGACGCCATAGGTGTAGCCGAGCAGCATCACCGGCACCAGATAGAGCACCGAGCCGCGCAATATGCCGACGTATTGGCGGAGAAACACGGCGACCAGCGTGGTCGCCGCCACCAACAGCAGGGCCGCGGCAATGCCGCTCAGCTCACGCCGCAAGATCGAAGCCATGAAGCCTGGTTGCACCGGGAGCGCCGTTTGCTGTTGCTGCAGCCACCTGTGCGGCTGCAGCGATGAGCCGCCGCCGCCGCTGTCGATCGAGTCGTTCCGTTTTGCCGCCGCGGCTAGGTTAACACAATGTGCCGCCGGACGATTTTTTGTGATCGGCTGGCGACGCATGGGTGATATTTGAGAAAATCGAGGCTTTTGCCGCGCAGCACCGGGCCTTCTATTTGCTGCGCACCACCTCTTCATAGGCGGGCGCGGTAGCGAGAAAGCCGCGGTCGAGCATCCAGTCGACCTTTTCGCGGAATTCGTCGGGCCGATAGCTCTGGACGCCGACCAGTTCGGGCATCAGACCGCCCTTGCGCTGCGCGGGCGGCAGATCGCGCAGAACCTGTTCGCGCGCGCGCTCGTCGTTTTCGGAGAGCCAGGCGACCGCCCGGTTGAGCGCGCGGCGCAACTTTTCGGCGGCTTCGTCGTCGATGGCGTTGCCGGCGACGATGCCGCCGCGCCAGCGCAGATCGGCGATCGTGCGGGCGCCCGCCGCAAGCGCGCGGCTGACCAGCGGCTCCATCAGCGCCGCCGCTTCGGTCGTGCCGCTCAAGAGCGCCTCGAGCCGGTCGTTGGCGTGCACGAGCTTGATCTCGGCAAACGGCACGCCGGCGGCTTCCAAAGCTTCGATGGCCGCATAGAAGGTGCCGGCGTGCCAGGTCACTGCGATCGGCACATTGCGCAGTTCGCCGGGCGAGGTGATTTTCGAATCCTCGCCGACCATCAGCGCGCCGGTACGCACGGTGCTGTCGAGCCCGATGATTTTGCCGCCGCCGAGCGTTTGTACGCGCTCGATGGCGCCCCATTCGCATACCGGGTAAATCTCGAGCGCGCCGTCTTGCAGCTGCGATTCCTTCCAACGCTGGGAAAAGTCCTGCACGCGTCCGGCGGCACCCTTCGGGTTGTCTTCGAAATATTCGACGTTCAAGCCTTCGGCGGCAAAAAAGCCCTGCTCGACCGCGACCCGCCAGGGGCGGTCATGGGCGTTGCTGTCGCCTTGCAGACGGATGGTGCGGGTCATCGGTGAACCTCGGTTCTTCCGGTTCTTAATAACGCAGCCAAAGGCGCGGCAGCGGGGCAAAGCTGCGGACATGACGGGCCGGGCGCAACAGGTTGCCGCTCGAACCACGGGCGGCCCGGTCGTCGGACCTATTGCTCGCGGTCGTGCTCGCTCTGATGCGGCTCGTCATACTCATGCGGATCGTCATACTGAAGCCGATCATCATAGCCGTGCCGGTTCGAATAGAACAGGAGCGCCATCAACCCGCAGCCGACCACGAGCGAGAATACGATGCCCAGGATCATGGCGACGTAGGCGGTGGTCGGCATCGGCGACCCGCTCATCGAGTTCCAGGCGCCGACCGCGTGCCAGCCCGCCGCAATCAGGATGGCGAACAGGGCAGCGAACAGCACAATGGCGCCGGCGATGCGAAGCTTCTTGTCGGGTGCGTTATTGGGCGCGTCGGCCATGACAGTCAGATAAGCCGTGCCGGCGGCACTTGCCAGCGGCCTGGCGGGCGGCGAGCGCATTTGCCGTCGCGTTAGGCCATCGCCTTTTTCAGGTTCTCATCCACCTTGTCGAGAAAGCCGGTGGTGGTGAGCCATTTCTGATCGGGACCGACCAGAAGCGCCAGATCCTTGGTCATGAAGCCGGCTTCGACCGTGCCGACCGTGACCTTTTCCAGGGTTTCGGCAAAGCGCTTGAGCGCGGCATTGCCGTCGAGCTTGGCGCGATGCGCAAGTCCGCGCGTCCAGGCGAAGATCGAGGCCACCGAGTTGGTCGAGGTCTGGTGGCCCTTCTGGTGCTCGCGAAAGTGCCGCGTCACCGTGCCGTGGGCGGCCTCGGCCTCCACCACCTTGCCGTCCGGCGTGATGAGCACCGAGGTCATCAGCCCGAGCGAGCCGTAGCCCTGGGCGACGGTGTCGGACTGCACGTCGCCGTCGTAGTTCTTGCATGCCCACACGTAGCCGCCCGACCATTTGAGCGCCGCCGCCACCATGTCGTCGATCAGCCGGTGCTCATAGGTCAGCTTGTGCTTCTCGAACTCGGCCTTGAACTCGTTGTCAAAAACTTCCTGGAAGATGTCCTTGAAGCGGCCGTCGTAGACCTTCACGATGGTGTTCTTGGTCGACAGGTAGAGCGGGTAGCCGCGCGACAGCGCGTAGTGCATCGAGGCGCGGGCGAAATCGCGGATCGAAGCGTCGAGGTTGTACATCGACATGGCGACGCCGCCGCCCGGGAAGGCAAATACTTCGCGCTCGATCTTGTTGCCGTCGTCGCCGACGAAGATCAGGTAAAGCTTGCCCTTGCCCGGCACCTTGAAGTCGGTGGCGCGGTACTGGTCGCCGTAGGCGTGGCGGCCGATGATGATCGGCTTGGTCCAGCCGGGAACCAGCCGCGGCACGTTCTTGCAGATGATCGGCTCGCGAAAAATCACGCCGCCCAGAATGTTGCGGATGGTGCCGTTCGGCGAGCGGTACATTTCGTGCAGGTTGAATTCCTTGACGCGGGCTTCGTCGGGCGTGATCGTGGCGCACTTGACCGCGGCGCCGACGCGCTTGGTGGCTTCCGCGGCGTCGATGGTGATCTGGTCGCGCGTTTCGTCGCGTTTCTGGATGCCGAGATCGAAATACATCAAGTTGATATCGAGATAGGGGTGGATCAGCTTGTCCTTGATGAGCTGCCAGATGATCCGGGTCATCTCGTCGCCGTCCATCTCGACGACGGGGTTGGCCACTGTGATTTTCGCCATGTTGCGTACGACCTTTGCGGTGCGATTTGATGAAGCTGATGAGCGGCGGCAGCCGCGCGCCGAAGGAACCGATTTTGCCGCGCCAGCGGGCGCCGCTATAGCACTCGCGGCGCGGCGGTCAAAGCGCGCTTGGGAACCAGGCGGACGATGCCCGGAGCAGGAACCGACAGCACGCGGCAGTGGCAGGCCGGACCGGCACCGGTGATCGTGCTGGTCGAGCCGCAGCTCGGCGAAAACATCGGCGCCGCTGCGCGCGCCATGGCGAATTTCGGCCTCTCCCGGTTGCGGCTCGTCAAGCCGCGGCAGCGTTGGCCGAACGACAAGGCGCGGATGATGGCGGCCGGCGCCGACCGCATTCTCGCCGATGCCGCGCTGTTCGACAGCTTGCCGGCCGCGATCGCCGATTGCAGCTTCGTGCTGGCGACCACCGCGCGCGCCCACGATCAGGCCAAGCGCGTCATCGGTGCCGCGGCGGCGGCGCGCGAAATGGCGCCGCGGCTTGCGGCCGGCGAAACCGTTGCGGTCCTGTTCGGGCGCGAGCGCAACGGCCTCGAGAACGACGAAGTGGCGCTCGCCGACCGCATCGTGACCTTGCCCGTCAATCCGGCCTTTGCCTCGCTCAATCTGGCGCAGGCGGTGGTGATCGTGGCCTACGAATGGTTCAAGCGAAAGAGCGGCGACAAATTGCCGTTCGACATGCCGCAGAAATCGCCGCCCGCGCCGAAGGCGCAACTGCTTGCATTTTTCGCCTCGCTCGAACGCGAGCTGGCCGAGGTCGAGTTTTTTCGCCCGCCCGACAAACGCGAAACCATGCAGATCAACCTGCGCAACATCTTTACCCGCATGCAGCCGACGCAGCAGGACATCCAGACCCTGCACGGCATCGTCATGGCGATTGCGCAGGGCCGCAAGGGGCCGGCGCGCGGCGGCGTGCTCGACGGCGAGGAGGCCGAGATGCTGCGCGCGCTCCTTGCCGAGCACGGCGGCGGCCGGGTGCCGAACGAGCGCGGCCCGGTGCGCGGCCTCGCCCGGCTCCTGCGCCGCAATCCGACCGACGCCGAACGCGCGCTCTGGCAGGCGCTGACCAACGACCGCCGCCTCGCCGGCCGCGGCTTCAAGCGGCAGACGCCGATCGGCCAGCATATCTGCGACTTCGTTTCGTTTGCGCTGCGGCTCGTCATCGACGTCGTGCCGCCGAACGAAAGCGCGGCGGCGGCCAAAGCACGGGCCGACAAGTACGCTTGGCTTGAGGAGCGGAACTATAAGATTCTCGAGCTGCCGACGCGCGCGATCGAGACCGAGATGGCGGAAACGCTGGAGCGCATCGTACGCTCCGTCAATGTCATCACCCGCGAAAACGGGTGATCCAGTAATCACAGACGGTGATTACTGGATGCTCCGCTTGCGCGGACCATGACAGTGATTATTCGCTTTAACCCTTCAGCGTTTTGAGCGCGGCGGCGGCGCCGGCGCGCAGCATGCCGAGGTCGCTCGACACCGCGAGAAATTTCACGCCGCGCTTGGCCAAAGCCGCGGCGCGTTCGGCCGAATGGCAATAGGCGCCGGGAACCTTTTTTGCCCGCTGCGCGCCGGCGATCATCGTATCGAGATGCGCATCGACCTCCTTCGACAGCGGGTCGACCGATTTGCCGTCGGACAGCGCAATCGACAGGTCCGACGGACCGAGAAAGAAGCCGTCGATGCCTGGCGTGCCGATCACGGCCTCGAAGTTCGCCAGCGCCGCGCGGGTCTCGATCATGGCGAGCGTGATGATGTGATCGTTGGCTTCGCGCAAATAGATCTGCATGTCCGCGACGCCGCCGAGCGTCATGGCGCGATGCGGACCCCAGCTGCGCTCGCCGATCGGCGGAAATTTCGCCGCGGCGGCGAAGGCGCGCGCATCGGCCGGCGTGTTGATCATGGGCGCGATGATGCCTTCGGCGCCGAAATCGAGCGCGCGGCTCACCAGCGCGAAATCGCCGAGCGGCACGCGCACGATCGGCGCGGCGCCGCCCTGGCGCACGGCGGCGACGCCGGCCAGAATGCCGCCGACGTCCCACAGCCCGTGCTGGCTTTCGATCGCGACGGCAGAAAATCCGTCGCGGGCCAGCGTTTCGGCAACGAGCGGATAAGGCAGTCCGCACCAGGCCGAGAACACCGTCTCTCCGGCGCGCAAGCGCTTGGCAAGAGTGAAGGCGGCAATGGTCATGGCTGCAAGTCGCTTTCCCGTAAAATCGCCGTTCGTCGGCGCTAGCGGCCGGCTTTGATGTCCGTGATCGCCTCGGCCATCAGGTCGGTCATTTGCCGGGCGATCTGGTGATCCGATTGGGCGACGCCCTTGGCGTCGAAATCCTTGCGTATTTTGCCCATGACGTCGTGGGAGGCCGCGTCCTCGAAAGCGGACATCACGACCGACAAGGCGTAACTGTCGGCTTGCGCGCCCGACAGGCCGAGCTTTTGCGCGGCCCACAAGCCGAGCATCTTGTTGCGGCGCGCGGTGGCCTTGAAGCGCAGTTCCTCGTCGTGCGCGAATTGCTTCTCGAAAGCTTCTTCGCGTTTGTCGAACGTGGTCATGCCCGCGCCTCGACGGCAATGGAACCGCACATCGCTTCGCCGCCTTGCATAGCGAGGGCGTCTCGTCAAGGCAATGGTGCGGCGGGCGCAACGTCGCCGTTGCAGCGGCGCCCGCGCGGGTTTATGTCGATTGTACTCCGCGGCACCATCGGCTAGCTTGCCGTCGCGGAGGGCCGCCGTGTTGAGTCGCGCCGCTTTCTTCCGCCGCCGCGGATCTCGAACCACAACTGGAGCCACGGCAAGTCCAATGGATTTCACCAAGCAACGGTACACGCCGATGAGCCGCCGTCGCCGCATCTATGAAGGCAAGGCGAAGGTCCTCTATGAGGGCCCGGAGCCCGGAACCCTGATCCAACACTT
>JASHQS010000027.1 GCA_030038995.1 Xanthobacteraceae bacterium | reverse complement strand
CTTCAACAGCTCGGTGGTGATGGTGAAGGCGGGCGACGAGCTGGCGTAATTTGCCTTGTCGGGATGCTGTTTCATCCACGCCACGAACTCCTTGAGATTCTTGCAGGGATTGCTGGCATCGATCACCATGATCAGCGGAAAATTGGCGATCATGCCGATCGGCGTGAACGTCTTGTTTGTTTGATACGGCAGGTCGGAATAGATCGCCGGGCCGATCGCCATGGCGCCGCTGGCGCCGACCAGGAGCGTGTAGCCGTCGGCCGGCTGATGCGACACGTACTCGGCAGAGAGCCGCCCGGCGGCGCCGGGCCTGTTCTCCACCACCACCTGCTGGCCGAGGATTTCGCCGAGCTTGGCGCCGACCAGGCGGGCGAAAATGTCGTTGCCACCGCCGGCGGCGAAGCCGACGATCAGCCGGATCGGCTTGGTCGGATAATCGCTCTGCGCCGCCGCCGGCACCGCCGCCGCGGCCAACAGCAAGAGCGCGGCAAGCGCTCGTCGGATGAGCATTCGCATCGACTTCTCCATCCTGCATTCAACTTAATTTCATGTCGTCCGCCGAAAGCCGGCGGCATCGTTAGCACAATCGCGCCGCCCACACGTTGCCCCGTGGCATCTCGTCGCTCTTGGCGCATGGTTGAGCGCGTCACCAGCGCATCCATTCGACCAAGGCATCGTTCACCGCCTGCGGCCGCTCCAGCGTCGACAGGTGCCCGCATTCCGGCACGACGACGAGCCGCGCGCCGCGGATCGCGGCGGCCATCTCGCGCGCCAGCGCGGGCGGCGTCAATTGGTCATCGTCGCCGACAAGCACCAGCGTCGGGCAGGCGATCGCGGCGAGGCCAGGGTGCGAGTCCGGACGGCCGATGATGGCCTGCTGCTGCCGGCAATAGGCTTCCGGGCCGGTCTCCTCGTTCATGGCACGCACGATCGCTTTGAGCGTCGCGTCGCCCTGGCGCTGGCGATACACCAAGAGCGGAAACTGATTGTCGGTAATTTCGGCGAAGCGGCCTTGCTGCGCCAATGCGATCAGTGGTTTGCGCTGCGCGGTGCGTTCCGGCACCTCGGCGCCGGCGCCGGTGTCAAGGAGCGCGAGCTTGGCCACGCGGTCCGGCGCCTGGCGCAGGATTTCGAAGGCGATGTAGCCGCCCATGGACAGGCCGGCGAGCGCAAACCGCGGCGGCGCGGCAGCAAGAACGCGCCGCGCGATGGCCGCCATGCTGTCGTCGCGCCGATGGTCGGCGACGATCACCGAGCCGAATCGCCAGAGCGCCGGTATCTGCTCGCCATAGAGACGGGCCGAGCAGTTGAGCCCTGGAAGGAGGATAACGGGCAAAGGATCGGCTGCGGAAGCAGGCATGGCCATGGCTCCATCAGAAGAAAGTGAAGGAATCTGTTTAACTTAGTGCGTTGCGGCAAGCCCCTTGCCGTTGACTTTTGGCGATTTGACCATATGTTGCGGGCAACCGAAGGCTAGGCGGATTCGGCCGCTCGGCGCGTTTCTTCCGGTCATTGTTGAAATTTTGCACCGCGAGGCGGTGCCGATACGAGGGTTTATGTCCTTTTCCCATCTCGGCTTGTCCGATAAAGTTCTCGCGGCCGTTGCGGCGACCGGCTACAAAACACCCACTCCCATTCAAGATCAGGCGATCCCCCACGTCCTTGCCCGCCGCGACGTGCTCGGCATCGCCCAGACCGGCACCGGCAAGACCGCAGCGTTCACCTTGCCGATGCTGACGCTCCTGGAACAGGGCCGCGCCCGCGCCCGCATGCCGCGGACCCTCATTCTCGAACCGACCCGCGAACTCGCGGCACAAGTTGACGAAAGCTTCGCCAAATACGGCGCCAATCACAAGCTCAATGTGGCACTCTTGATCGGCGGCGTCTCGTTCGACGATCAGGATTTCAAGCTCACGCGCGGCGTCGATGTGCTGATCGCCACTCCGGGCCGGCTGCTCGACCATTTCGAGCGCGGCCGGCTTCTGCTCACCGGCGTCGAGCTTTTGGTCATCGACGAAGCCGACCGCATGCTCGACATGGGCTTCATCCCGGACATCGAGCGCATCTGCAAGCTCGTTCCCTTCACCCGCCAGACGCTGTTCTTCACCGCAACCATGCCGACGGAAATCCAGCGCATCACCGAGCAGTTCCTGCACAATCCGGTGCGCGTCGAGGTTGCCCGCCCTGCCACCACGCTCGCCACCACCGCGCAGTTCCTGATCAAATCCGGCCGCCAGGATTTTGACAAGCGCGACACGCTGCGCCGGCTGATTCGTGCCGCCGAAGGCTTGAAGAACGCCATCATCTTCTGCAACCGCAAGCGCGACGTGGCGACGCTCTACCGTTCGCTCAAGCGCCACGGCTTTTCGGTGCAGGCGCTGCACGGCGACATGGACCAGCCGGCGCGCATGACGGCGCTCGACCAGTTCCGCAAGGGCGAGGCGACGCTGCTGGTCGCCTCCGACGTCGCCGCCCGTGGCCTCGATATCGTCGACGTGAGCCACATCTACAATTTCGACGTGCCGCTCCACCCCGACGATTACGTGCACCGCATCGGCCGCACCGGCCGTGCCGGCAGAAGCGGCATCGCCATTACGCTCGTCTGCGGCCCGAAGGACGCCATCGCGGTGGCGGCGATCGAGAAGCTGATCGGCCGCACCATTCCGTACATGGCCGCGCCGGACGGCGTCGGCAGCGCCTCTGAAGGAGACGCGGCGGCGGCGCGGCCGAACGGCGGCCGCCGCCATGGCGAACGCCACGCGCATGGTCATCGCGGCCGCGGCGGGCCGGCCCGCCAACCGCAGGGCCAGCCTGCTTCGGTCACGCGCATCGAGGACGCACGGACCCGGCGCACGCCGCAGCAGTCGCCGGCGCGCAGCCGCAGCGACGAGGCCGACGCCGCGCATTTGCCGGCCTTCCTGTTGCGGCCGCTGCCGGTCAAGGCCTGACCGCACGGCCCACCGGCCGGGTTGCGCTTCGCGCGGCGCCACAACCATTTACCGCTCGTTCACGGCTATCTCCTAGGGTCGTTGTCCGGCCGCGATGACGCCGTCGCGGCGGCGGCGATGATCACCTCACGCCAGCGGAGACCCGGCGATGACCGTGCCCCACGACGAGCACGAACGCAGCCTCGCATTCGCGGAAATCGCGCTCGATCAGATTCGCGCGTTGGCAGAGCCGGCGACGCCGCGCAATTTTGCCATCTGGTACAATTACGCCACGGGCTACCATCCGGCGCTCAACCGCGCCGTCAACGAGACGCTGAAGCACAAGGGCGCGCTCGCCGAAGCCGACCTCGAACAGATCTACGACACCTATATCGCCACCAGCCGCGTCAGCGACAGCGTCGATACGATCGGCTCGCGCGTGCTCGACGAGATCAAGCAGGTGCTGGCGATGATCGACGCCGCGTCCGGCTCGAGCACCAGCTATTCGGAAAGCCTGGCCGACGCCTCCACCAAGCTCGCCAACACCAACGACCGCGACACCTTGCGCGCGGTGATCGAGGGCCTGATCGAAGGCACCCGGGAGATGGAGGTCAACAACAAGAAGCTCGAAGCGAGCCTCTCGGCGTCCAGACAGGAGATCGAGCAGCTGCAGCAGAACCTGGCGGTAGTCCGCACCGAAAGCCAGACCGATCCGCTGACCGCTCTCGCCAATCGCAAGTTCTTCGACAACACGTTGGCGAAAGCGGTCGCCGAGGCCAAGGCCAAGGGCGAGCCGCTGTCGCTGTTGATGGCGGACGTCGACTATTTCAAGCTGTTCAACGACAAATTCGGCCACCAGACCGGCGACCAGGTGCTCCGCCTGGTGGCGCAGTCGATGAAGCAGAACGTCAAGAGCCAGGACATCGCCGCGCGCTACGGCGGCGAGGAGTTCGTCATCGCGCTGCCGAAGACGGTGCTGCGCTCGGCGATCACGGTCGCCGACCAGATCCGCCGCGCCGTGATGGCCAAGGAACTGATGAAGCGCTCGAGCGGCGCGCGGCTCGGCCGGGTGACGCTTTCGGTCGGCGTCGCCTTGCTGCGGGCAACCGACACGCCGCAATCGCTCATCGAGCGCGCCGACAAGTGCCTCTACGCCGCCAAGCGCAGCGGCCGCAACCGGGTGATCTGCGAGACCGATCCGCAGGCCGAACAGCTCGCGGATGGGAGAGCGGCGCCGGCGGCAAAGGTCGCGTAATCGCTTGCAACGTCCGATACAAAGAGCAGAAATAAGACCGCGGGCCTAATGCCGCTGCGCGGTCGCCGGCTCGAGCTGTACCGATTCGCCGCAGCCGCAGGCCGCGGTCTGGTTCGGGTTGTTGAACACGAACTGCGCGGACAATTTCTCGACCTTGTAGTCCATCTCGGTGCCGAGCAGGAACATGACCGCCTTGGGATCGACCAGGATGCGCACGCCCTTGTCCTCGATCACCTCGTCGAGCGGATCGATTTTCTCGGCGTATTCCATGTAGTAGCTCATGCCGGCGCAGCCGCCGTTCTTGACGCCGACGCGCACCGCCGCGATCGGGCGGTCGGCCTTCGCCATCACCGACTTGATGCGGTCGGCCGCGGCATCGGTAAGCCGCATCACTTGAGGTCTCGGCCTGGGAGCGGCCATGGTGTCGTCTCCTAACCTGCGATCTGATCGCTCATGTGATTTAAGAATTTGGCTGCAAACACGCAACTCACGGCGCTCATTCCGTCATCCTGAGGTGCGCGGTGCGCGCCGAAGGCGCGCCTCGAAGGATGCGGCCCGAGCGCCGCGGCCGTCCCCCTTCGAGGCTCGCTTCGCTCGCACCTCAGGGTGACGGCACATGGTTTCACCACATGTCCAGCACCGTGCGCGCCTCGTCCGACATGCGGCTCGGGTCCCACGGCGGATCCCAGACGATGTTGACCTTGGCCTCGCGCACGCCGGCGACCCCGGCGACCGCGTTCTCGACCTGGCCCGGCAGCTCGGCCGCCGACGGGCAGTTCGGCGTCGTCAAGGTCATGTCGATGGTCACTGCGCGGTCGTCATCGATATCGACCTTGTAGATCAGGCCGAGCTCGTAGATGTCGGCCGGAATCTCCGGGTCGTACACGGTCTTGAGCGCGGCGACGATCTCGTCGGTCAGTCGCGTCATCTCATCGGGCGGGATCGTGGAAGCTCGCTGCGCAGCGTCTGTCACGGGCGCGCCGACGTCGGGCGCGGCGGCCGGTGCCGGTGCCGCTGTGGCGGCAGCGCTTTCGAGCGCGGTCTTGTTCGCTTCTTCGCTCATGTGAAGAAATCCTGCGCCTTTAAGAGCGCCTGCGCCAGCACGTCCACTTCCTCGCGGGTGTTGTACATGGCGAACGAGGCGCGGCACGTCGCGGTGACGCCGAAGCGGGCAAGCAGCGGCATCACGCAATGCGTGCCGGCGCGCACGGCGACGCCCGAGCGGTCGATCACGGTCGCCACGTCATGCGGATGAGCGCCCTTCATTGCGAACGACACGATCGGGCCCTTGTCCTTGGCGGTGCCGAAAATGCGCAACGAATTGATCGCGCGCAACCGCTCGTGGGCATAGCGCATCAGGTCGTGCTCGTGGTTTTGGATGCGCGCCTTGCCGACCGACGCCACGTAGTCGATGGCCGCGCCGAGCCCGATCGCCTGCACGATCGCCGGGGTGCCGGCCTCGAACTTGTGCGGCGGCTCGCCGTAGATGACGCGGTCCTCGAACACTTCGCGGATCATCTCGCCGCCGCCGTTGAACGGCGGCATGGCTTCGAGATGGGCGTACTTGCCGTACAGCGCGCCGATGCCGGTCGGGCCGTAAAGCTTGTGGCCGGTCAAGGCGTAGAAGTCGCAGTCGATGTCCTGCACGTCGACGTCGAGGTGCACGGCGCCCTGCGCGCCGTCGATCACAACCGGAATGCCGCGGGCGTGCGCGAGCCGCGTCACCTCCTTCACTGGCACCAGCGTGCCGAGCATGTTCGACATATGCGTGATGGCGACCAGCTTGGTGCGCGGCGTGAGCAGCTTTTCGAACTCGTCGAGCAGGAAATTGCCCTCGTCGTCGACCGGCGCCCATTTGATCACGGCGCCCTGGCGCTCGCGCAGAAAATGCCACGGCACGACGTTGGAATGGTGCTCCGTGATCGAGAGCACGATCTCGTCGCCTTCGCGGATGCGTTCGCGGCCGAACGTATAGGCGACGAGGTTGATCGCCTCGGTGGCATTGCGGGTGAAGACGATCTCTTCCTTGCGCTTGGCGTTGAGGAAAGCCGCCGTCTTCTCGCGCGCCAGCTCGTACGCCTCGGTCGCCTCGTTGGCGAGGTAATGCAGGCCGCGATGCACATTGGCGTATTGCGTCGTGTAGGCCTGGTACAGGCGATCGAGCACGGCGCGCGGCTTTTGCGCCGAGGCGGCGTTGTCGAGATAAACGAGCGGCTTGCCGTAGACCTGCGTTGCCAGGATCGGAAAGTCGGCACGGATGCGGGCGACATCATAGGCCGCATCGGCCGCCGGACGCCGCTGCGTGAGCGCTTCGGTGCTCATCGTCCACCCCGCGCGTTGAGCCAGCCGACGGCGCAATCCATCAACGCTTCGCGCAAGCCGGCGTGCTCGATGCCGTCGATCGCCTCGCCCAGAAACGCCTGGATCAACAGCGCCTCGGCTTGCGCCGCCGGAATGCCGCGTGCCATCAGATAGAATTTCAGCTCGTCGTCGAGCGCGCCGGACGTTGCGCCGTGGCCGCACTGCACGTCGTCGGCAAAAATCTCCAATTCCGGCTTGTTGTCGGCCTCGGCGCGATCGGACAGCAGCAACGCCTGCGTCATCATCTTGGCGTCGGTCTTCTGGGCGCCGCGGCGCACGACGATGCGGCCCTGGAACACGCCGTGGGCCTCGCCGTCGAGCACGGTCTTGAAAACTTCGCGGCTCTGGCAGCCGCGCGCGATGTGGTTGGCAAAGAGCGTGGTGTCGGCGTGCTGGCGGCCGCCGATGAGCGTGGCGCCGCGGATGCCGGCGACGGTGTCCTCGCCGTCGAAATTCAGGAAAATCTGGTTGCGCACCACGGCGCCGCCCATGGTGAAGGTGAACGCGTTGAAGCGCGCCTTGGCGCCGACCGCGGCCGCCAAGGTCGAGATATGCAGCGCCGCGGCGCCCTCGGCGACGATCTTGACGTGATCGACATGGGCGCCGTCGCCGACCACGAGTTCGAGCGCCGCATTGACCTGATAATCGCTGCCGGACGGGCCCTCATGGCTTTCGATCAGCATGGCGCGCGCGCCCGGCGCGGCGACGACCAGCGAGCGCACGAAGCTCGCCGCCGGCTTTGGCGCGGCGACGAAGCATAGATGCAGCGGCCGCTCGATCGTGGCGCCGGCGGCGATGCGGATCACCGCACCATCGCCCATGAACGCGGTGTTGAGCGCGACCGCGAGATCGCCCTTTGGCGCAACCTTGCCGACGTGGGCGAGAACCGCCGGGTCACCGTCAGACAGCGCGTCAGCAAGCGAACCGACCGTGAGGCCGGGCTCGAGCTCGGAAAGGTCCGACAATTCCGGTACGAAGGCGCCGTCGACGAACACGAGCCGGCGCGTCTCGACGTCGCCGAGGAAGGCGGCGGCGGTCTTGGCGCGTGCTTTGGCAGCCGCATCCGGCGGCGCCGCCAGCGGCTTCGCCTCGCGCATCAGCGCGCGCAGGTCGGTGTATTTCCATTCCTCGATGCGCCGATGCGGCAGACCCTCTTTGGCAAACAGCGCGAACGCCGCCGCGCGCTGCGACGCCACGGCGTCGTCGCCGGGCAATCGGTCGCGCGCCGCGGCATAGGCTTGCGCCAGTGCGGTCTCGGCCTCTGTCTTGATAACCTTCACGTCAGCCATGGTATTCATTTGGCATTCATTCGCCGCGCCTTGCCGGCGCCGCCTGTTCAGGCAGCCGCCTCTTCCTGGAACTCCGCATAGCCATGGGCCTCAAGCTCGAGCGCCAACTCCTTGCCGCCGGTCTTGGCGATGCGCCCGCGCGAGAGCACGTGCACCACGTCGGGCACGATGTAGTTGAGGAGCCGCTGGTAATGCGTGATGACGACGAACGCGCGCCACGGCGCGCGCAGCCGGTTGACGCCGTCGGCGACGATCTTCAGCGCGTCGATGTCGAGGCCGGAATCGGTCTCGTCGAGCACCGCGAGCGCCGGCTCGAGCAGCGCCATCTGCAGAATCTCGTTGCGCTTTTTCTCGCCGCCGGAAAAGCCGACGTTCACCGCGCGCCGCAGCATCTCCTGATCGATGCCGAGCTTGCCGGCGACCTCGCGCACTTTTTTGATGAATTCAGGCGTCGACAGCTCGGCGTCGCCGCGCTTCTTGCGCTGCGCGTTGAGCGCCGTGCGCAGGAACGTCATGGTGGCGACGCCGGGGATTTCCAACGGATACTGGAACGCCAGGAACAAACCGGCGGCGGCGCGCTCGTCCGGCGCCATGGCGAAGATATTCTTGCCGTTGAAGAGCACATCGCCGGCGGTTGGCGTGTAGTCCTGCTTGCCGGCAAGCACGTAGGCCAGCGTCGACTTGCCGGAGCCGTTCGGCCCCATGATGGCGTGCACCTCGCCGGCATTGACCGCAAGATCGACGCCTTTGAGGATTTCCTTGCCGTCGATTTCGACGTGCAGATTTTTGACTTCGAGAAGCGGCATAAAAGCTCCAAAACTCTTTGGTGCGCCAGGGCCGACTAGCGGCCGCCCCAGCGCCAGCGCCACTCGCCCTCGGTCTTGCGGCGGCAGACGATCCACAGGGCGGCAAGAACCGCCGCCTCAACGGCGAAGAAAACGATCAACGCCGCCGGGCTTTGCGCGCGATACGGCAGAATCAACAGCGCCGCGCCCGCAATGATGATCACCGCGGCTACGATGACGGCCCAACCTTGCCACGTGATCGGCGTGGCGCCGTAGCCGTAAGTCTTCGGCCTGAACCAGTATTCGCTCATTATCCGACGCTGCCTTCCAGCGAGACCGAGATCAGCTTCT
>JASHQS010000256.1 GCA_030038995.1 Xanthobacteraceae bacterium | reverse complement strand
GAGTTCGCCAAACTTTCAGGCGCCGACTTCTCGGGCGCGGATCTGGCAAACACCGACTTCGCCGGCGCCGATCTGACCGACACCGACTTGACTGGCGCCAAGACGATGGGGGCCAGTTTTACCAGCGCCAAACTTAAGGGCACGAAAGGGCTGGCGGTGCCGCCAAGTCGGTAAGGCGCGCCGTGCAGCATATCCCGACCTGGAGCAGAGGACCTTGGACCATCGACAATCCGTTCGGCACGAGATTGTCACCCATGTCTCCGGGTCGGACAAATGATTTATTGGAGCGGGCGAAGGGATTCGAACCCTCGACCCCAACCTTGGCAAGGTTGTGCTCTACCCCTGAGCTACACCCGCATCCGAGAAGGGTAGACCGCGGCGCAAGGCCTCGGCCGCCGCGAAGCTATGCCAAAGCGCGGCCGGCTTGGCAACCGCCCCGCCGCAGTTACTCGGCTTTGCGCCCGCGGCTTGGCCGGCTTGCGACCGCGCCGCCGCCGCTTGGCCCGCTTTGCAACGCCGCTCGGCGGCCTTAGAAAGCGCCGATGGCTGCCTCGCCGGACGCGCTTTTTGCCTATTTGGATAGGCTCGGGATCGCCTACAAGACCGTCACCCATGCGCCGGTGTTCAGGGTCGATGAATCCCGGGCCTTGCGCGGAAAAATTCCGGGTGCGCATACCAAGAACCTGTTCCTGCGCGACAAGAAGGGCGCGGCGTTCCTGGTGGTGACGCTGGAGGACGCCGCGATCGAGCTGAAATCGCTGCACCGGCGGCTCGGCGCGTCGGGCCGGTTTTCCTTCGGCTCCGCCGCGCTCTTAGCCGACCTCCTTGGCGTCGAGCCGGGATCGGTGACACCGTTCGCGGTCATCAACGACATGGATTTGCGCGTGACGGTGGTGCTGGACACGGTCATGATGGCGCACGCGGTCTTGAACTTTCACCCGCTGCGCAATACCGCTACCACCACGATTGCGCGGGACGGATTGGTCAAATTCCTCGAATCCACCGGCCATCGGCCGCGCATCGAGCCGGTTTCCGGGCCGCCCGCGTAGGCAGGTCCGGACCAGGAGTCGATTGCATTCGGCCGCGTTCTTCCCATTTAATCAGGCGGAACCGGGCAATTGCCGCCCGCCGGGGTCAAAAGGCATATCCAGGCACATGTTGCAGCAAGCTCAACCCGCAGGCGTAGACGCGGTCGTCAAGGAGACGACCACGCAAACCTTCGTTAAGGACGTTATCGAGGAATCCAAGCGCCAGCCGGTGCTGGTCGATTTCTGGGCGCCCTGGTGCGGCCCGTGCAAGCAGCTCACCCCCCTCCTGGAGAAGGTCGTCAAGGCCGCCAAAGGCAAGGTGAAGCTCGTCAAGATGAACATCGACGAGCATCCGGCCATCCCGGGGCAAATGGGCATCCAGTCGATCCCGGCGGTGATCGCCTTCGCCGACGGCCGGCCGGCCGACGGTTTCATGGGGGCTTTGCCGGAGAGCCAAGTGGTCGCCTTCCTGGAGCGGTTGACCAAGGACCGCATCGGCGGCGAGGCTCAGGATTTGCTCAAGGCGGCCGATGCCGCGCTGGCCGAGGGCGATTGTGCCGGCGCCGCCGATCTCTATGCGCAGCTTCTTGCCGAGGACAGTGCGAACGTGCAGGCGCTCGCCGGCCTGGCGCGCTGCTATGTCGAGACCGGCGCGCTCGACGAGGCCCAGCAGACGCTCGCCATGGTGCCCGAGGCCAAACGCAACGACGCCGCCGTCGCCGCGGCGCGCGCCGCGCTCGATCTCGCCGAGCAGGCGAAGACGCTCGGCCCGATCGCCGATCTGGAGCGCAAGGTGGCCGAAAATCCGCTCGACCAGCAGGCGCGTTTCGATCTCGCTCTGGCGCTCAACGGCCAGGGCCGCCGCATGGACGCGCTCGAGCACCTGCTCGCCATCGTCAAGCGCGACCGCAAATGGAATGACGACGGCGCCCGCAAGCAGCTCGTCCAGCTATTCGACGCCTGGGGCCCGGCCGACGAAGCCACGGTCGAAGGCCGCAAGCGGCTGTCTTCGATCTTGTTCGCGTAGGCTTCGGCCGCTCGCCGTCAAAACCCCGCGCTGGAGGCGGAACAGGCGCAAACATTCGGTGCCGTCGCTTCGTGGAGTGCGACATGCCGATCAACACCATCTATTCGGGGCCGGAGGCGCTGCCGCGCGACATCCCGGTATTTCCGCTGCCCGGCGCGCTCTTGTTGCCGCGCGGTCAGATGCCGCTCAACATTTTCGAGCCGCGCTATCTCGCCATGATCGACGACGCGCTGCGCTCCGGCCATCGCCTGATCGGCATGATCCAGCCCGATCCGACCCATCCGGGGCCGGACCGGAACCGGCCGAACCTGTTCCGCGTCGGTTGCGTCGGCCGCATCACCCAGTTCGCCGAGAGCGGCGACGGCCGCTACCTGATCCAACTCACCGGCGTCGCGCGCTTCCGGATCGAGGAGGAACTGGCCGTCGCCACGGACTACCGGCAATGCCGGGTCAGCTTTCAGCCGTTCGTCGACGATTTTACCGCGCGCAAGGGCGAGGAGGCGGTCGACCGCAAGGCGCTGTTGCGCGCGCTTGCCGATTTTCTCAAGGCCAATAATCTCAAGGCCGATTGGCAGGGCATCGAGAACGCGCCGAACGAGGCCTTGGTCAATGCGCTGGCCATGATGTCGCCCTACGACACCGCCGAGAAGCAGGCTATGCTGGAAGCGCCGGACTTGAAGACCCGCGCCGAGATCTTGATCGCGGTGACCGAGATCGAGCTCGCCAAGAGCAAGACCTCAGGCGAGACGCCGCTGCAGTGAACCGTGCCGACATCCCGCTCCGACCGCCAAACTCCAACCGAAAAGGCCGATGACCATGAACAGCCCGCCGCCGCAGGATCGCCCGCAGGACAGACCCGATCCCAAGCTGATCGAAATGTTGGTGTGCCCCAAGACCAAGCAGCCGCTTGAGTGGGACAAAAACAACAACGAACTCATTTCGCGCGCGGCCAAGCTCGCCTATCCGATCCGCGACGGCATCCCGATCATGCTGGTGGAGGAAGCGCGCCCGATCGATTAAAGGCAGGCCTGTCATCGTCCGCGCACGCGGACGATCCAGTACCCGCTGGCGCCGTGATCTGGCACGATGGCACCGTTTACTGGATGCCCGGCCTTCGCGGGGCATAACAATTGCAACGCACGGGAGAGCGCTTGTGATCAAAATCTGGGGGCGGAAAACGTCGTCGAACGTGCAGAAGGTGATGTGGGCGGTCGGCGAGATCGGCCTGCCCCATCTGCGCATCGATATCGGCGGCCCGTTCGGCAAGAACCGCGAGCCGGCTTACCTGGCGATGAACCCGAACGGCTTGGTGCCGACGCTCGAGGAAGAGGATGGTTTTCTGCTCTGGGAATCCAATTCGATCGTGCGTTATCTGGCTGCCAGGCATAAATCGACCGTGCTGGAGCCGGCCGATCCGCACGCGCGGGGGCGCGCCAGCCAATGGATGGATTGGCAATTGTCGGTCTGCGGGCCGGCGATCACGCCGGCGTTTTGGGGCCTCATTCGCACACCGCCCGAAAAGCGCGACCACGCGGCCATCGAGGCCGGCAAAAAGAATACGACGGCTGCCATGGTCATGGTGGACGAGCAGCTTGCGAAAACCGCCTACCTCGCCGGTGACGCATTCTCCTATGGCGACATCCCGGTCGGCATCATGGCCTATCGCTACCGGCAACTGGTGCCCGAGCGCCCGGCGCTGAAAAACTTCGAGCGCTGGTATGCAGCGATCTCGGCGCGTCAGGCCTTCAAAGACCATGTCGCCGCCGTGCCGCTGACCTGAGCGGGTGCAGCGCGCGCCATCGCCGCGGCCGCCGCTCGCCGCGATTGTACGACCGCACCGGCACGCGAAAGCTTGGCCGCTGCTTGTGCGATCTGAGGATCGCTTCCGGCGCCCAGTGTATGCCGCATTGACACCAGGGGGTTCGTGCCGTCACAGTGCCATAACAAGAGCCGCGGTCTGCGGCCGAACTTCCGACGGCACGGGGAGGATCACATGGCCACGGTCACGGCCGCGCAGGCGGGGGGCGCGTCCCAGTCCATCGAGAATTTTGTCGGCGCGGCTTTGGACGAAGCCAGGATAACGCCGCTGCATGTTAAAATCATTTCGCTCATTGCTGCCGGATATTTCTTCGACGTCATCGACTACATCGTGCAAGGCTCGCTGTTCCCCGACATGATCAAGAGCGGCTTTACGACGCCGCGCGGCGCCGCGGCGATCGTCAGCGCCACCACGATCGGCATGTTCATCGGCACCGCCGCCCAGGGCGAATTTACCGACCGCTTCGGGCGCCGTTTCGTCTATCAGTTCAATCTGCTCTTGTTCGGCGTGTTTACGATCCTCGGCGCGTTCGCTCCGAGCATTACGGTGCTGGTCGTGTGCCGGTTCATTGCCGGGCTCGGCCTCGGCGCCGAGCAGCCGCTATGCTTCGCCTATGCGGGCGAATATTCGCCCAAGCGCATCCGCGGCCGCATCCTGGCGATCATCCACTTCGTCGGCGGCGCCTGCGTGTGGCCGATCTCGACGCTGTTCGTGATCGCGTTCCGCGATATCATTCACTGGCAAGGAGTGTGGATCTGCTTCGGCATCGGCGCGCTCATCGTATGGGTGCTGCGCTTCACGCTGCCGGAATCGCCGCGCTATCTGGCCACGCACGGCAGAGGCAACGACGCGATCAACATATTGGGCCGCCTCGGTATCGCCGCCCCGAAGGAACCGCTCAGCACCGACGCGGCGAGCAACACCAGGAGCGATCCGTTCGCCGTCGTGTTCAGTCAGTTTCCGGTCCGCGTCGTCGCCGGCATGATCTGCTTCTCGGCGTTCTTCGGCGTCGCCATCGGGCTCGGCGGCTGGCTGCCCAGCATCATGGTCGACAAGGGCTTCACCATCACCAAGTCGCTGTTCTATACGCTCTGGATGAACATCGCCGTGCCGTGCGCCAGCATCTGCATGATGTACACGCTCGATAAATTCGGCCGCAAGATCACCTCGATCGTCGCCTTCATCGGCGCCGGTGTCATGGCGGTGGTGTTCGCCCACGCGCAAAACGACTGGGAGCTCGTGGCGGCCGGCTTCGTCATGGTGTTCTTCATCCAAGTTGCCGGGAATGCGATGCAGATCTTCGCCTCCGAGGTGTTCCCGACCAACGCACGGGCGTCCGGCTTCGGCTGGGCGGCGGGCGTCGGCCGGCTCGCCACCGCCGGCATTTTCCCGGCCATCCTGTGGGTCAAGAACGGCTGGGGATTGACCACGGTGTTCGTCTGTCTCGCCATCGTGCTGCTGATCGCCGCCGTCTCGGTGATCTTCCTCGGGCCGGAAGCGCGGCAGAAGGGCCTCGACGAAATCGCGCCGCCGACCGGCTGAACGTTCGACGAATCATCGGCGTTCGCCGCGTGACGAAATCGTCAGCCCGCCGCGTTGCGCGTGATCGAGGCGCGGCACGAGAGCGACGCGGTCAGCGCCAGCGCCGCTGCAGCCAGAGCCATTGTTCGGGCCGCTCGCGAATCCAGTTTTCCACGACGTCCGTAATCTTCTGCGTTCCGGCTTCGACGTCGATTTTGCCGTCGCTGCCGCGCGGCATTGCAAGCTCGGCGGTGAAATCGAGCGCAAGTCGGTTGTCCGGCAGGCGGATGGTGCGGAAACCATAGACCGGGCAATCGAACAGCCGGGCGAAACGGGCCGCCATCGGATTGGCTTTGCAGCGCCGGCCGAAAAACGTCACCTCGACGCCTTGCGCATGGTGCTGGTCGACGAAAAGCGTCAGGTGCAAACCCTCCTTCATCGCTTCCCGGAATTTCCAGGCCGTATCCGGGCCCGAAACGACGAGGCGGCCCATGCAGGCCTCGCGCATCGCCAGCAATTGTTCGGAGAGCGGACCGAAATTCAGCGGATTGTAAAGAATGGCGAGATCGAGGCTGTTGCGCTTGGCCCAAATGGCGCCGACCTCGTAGCTTGCCAGGTGCGAGGTGAACACCACCGCGGGCCGGCCGTCGTCGCGCAGGCGCACGAGCGTTTGCAAATCCTTGGCCGGCACGACCATGCGGGCCGCGTTCGGATCGGGTCCGATCAGCCGATCGAGGTTGATGTATTCGACGGCGAGGCGACCCACATTGTCCCACATCCCGGCGAGGATGCGCTCGATCTCGGCCGCGGATTTGTCCGGATAGGCCGCGGTCAGATTGCGGCGCGCGGTGCGATGGCCGCGCAACCGTGGGCCGACCTTGCGCAGCGCCCAGCCGGCGAAATTCGCGGCGCGGTCGATATCGAGGCGCCGGATCAACTTGAACAACAAGTGTCCGACGCCGTACCAGGCACGGTCGGCCGTCATGGCGAGGCGATATGACCAGCGCAGCGTGTTGAACAACTTGACGTTCGGATTGGCGGCCGCGATGCGCGCCTTCAGCTCGGTCACAAAGGCGATGCAGCTTGCCGCGCGGTTCTCGGCGACGCGAAACCGCACAACGTGGGTTGAATTGAGAAAAATCCTGGTGCCGTCGCGACACAACAGCACGTAGTCGAAGCGCCTTGGCAATTCGGCTGACAACGCGCCCCAGACCTTGGATTTGTACTCGTGGATCGCAACGACGTCGCGATAGGCAACGGCACCGGCGGCCGCATCGTCGCGCCATTCCAGCCCGTCGGCACCCAGGCGATAGGTCCGCTCCGGGGAAAAAATTGTCCGGCGAAAGGCGTGGACGTGTTCGCGGATTACGGGGAGGCTGGCCGAGACATCATTCATCGGCGCAATCATATAGTTGAGCTATGCGCGAGGCAATTTACGGCCCTGGATCGGGATTGAACTCGTTATTTCAGTGCTATTTAAGGATGCGTGCTTTGGCGACGCTTCAGCCGCGCCAATAGCGGTCCTCCCAGCTGCGCGACAGCCGCATCGCCGAGAGGATGAGCCCGGCCATCGAGTAGGTTTGCGGGAAATTACCCCACAGTGCGCCGGTCTGCGGGTCGACGTCCTCGGACAACAGCCCGTAGCGGTTGCGATGCCCGAGCGCGTCGATGAACAGATCGCGCGCGGCGTCGCGCCGGCCGAGCGACCATAAGGCGTCGATCAGCCAGAACCGGCAGATCAGGAACGCGGTGACCGGCAGCCCGAAATCGTCGGCGCTAGCGTAGCGCATGACGTGTTTCTCGCGCATCAGCTCGCGTTCCATGGCGGCGACGGTAGAGGCAAAGCGGGGGTCGTCCACCTCGACGACGCCGAGATCGGCGAGCAGGAGCGCGCTGGCGTCGAGATCGTCAGAGCCGAATGCCGCGGTGAACGCGCCGCGCTTCTGGTTCCAGGCGCGCCCCACGAGTTCGGCATGGATCGGTTCGGCGATCGAGTTCCAATATTTGGCCCGCGGCTCGAGCCCAAGGCGCGCGGCGATGGCGGCGAGCCGCTGACAGCCGGCCCAGCACATCGCCGCCGAGTGGGTATGGATGCGCAGCCGGCCACGATATTCCCAGATTCCGGCATCCGGTTCGAACGCTTTTTTGGCGGCGCGCTGCCCGAGCGACTCGAGCAGACGAAACAGTCCCTCGTCTCCCGGCCGCGGCAGCCGACGGTCGAAGAACAAGGGCATCGCCGCCAGAATGACGCTGCCGTAGCCGTCGTTCTGCGACTGGTCCACCGCGGCGTTGCCGATGCGCACCGGGCCGTCGCCGCGATAGCCGGCAAGGTGCGGCGCGGTGCGTTCCTCGATCGCGCTTGTCGGCGCCACGCTGTAGAGCGGGCGCAACTCCTGATCGGGCTTCGAGGCGATGCTCAGCGTGAAGGAGATGAACTCCTCCATGGTGCGCGTCGCGCCGATGCGGTTGAGCGCCTGCACGACGAAATAAGCATCGCGCAGCCAGCAATAGCGATAGTCCCAGGTGCGGCCGGACGACGGCGCCTCGGGGATCGACGTGGTGTGCGCGGCGATGACGCCGCCGGTCTCGTCGAAATTGGACAGCTTGAGCGTAATGGCGGCGCGGATGATCGCCTCCTGCCAATCGATCGAGATCGACAAACGGCGCACCCATTCCATCCAGTAATTGTGGGTGCGCTCGGCAAAATCCCGGCAAGCCTTTTGCAGTTCGCCGGTAAACGGCTCGTCCGGGCCGAACACCAGGTGCAAGGGACGCGTCAGCACGAACGGCGCTTCGCTGTCGATCAGCGACAGCGGCGCGTCGGTGGTCAGCCGGATGACGGTGGAGTCGTTGAAATAACGGATGTGGTTGCTGCCGAGCGAGCGATGCGGCAGCGGCTTGCCATATTCGCAGGTCGGACGCACGCGGATGGTGATGCGCGGCAGTCCGCCGACCGGTTCGATGATGCGATAAAGCTGCGGCGGCCGGAACACGCGCTCATACTGGCGGAAGCGCGGGGCGAAATCGGTGATGCGTACCGTTGCGCCGTGGCGGTCGGTCAAGACCGTGCTGACGATGGCGGTATTGCGCACGTATTCGGAGCGAAACTCGGCCATGTCATCGAGGACGACGTCGGAGAAGCCCTTCTCCTCGCCGCCGGAGAGCAGCCGGCAGAAGATCGGATCACCGTCGAAGCGCGGAAAGCACCACCAGACCAGCCGCGAGCACGGATCGACCAATGCGGCCGTGCGGCCGTTGCCGATCACGGCGAGATCGAGTCCATGATCGATCATCGTCCCTCGCCCTGAGCTGCGATCTGCGCCAGCCAGGCGCGTACCGCCTGCGGCCCGTCGAAATGGCCATCGACCTCGGCGACGATGCTGCCGACCGAATAGGCCTGACCGCCGAGTTTCGGCATGACGCCGAACACCGGCAGATCGGTGGTGTCGTCGCCGATGAAAATCGGGCGGCGGCCGGCGAACGGCGCGCATCGCATCAGATCACAGACGGCGCCGCCTTTGTTGATGGCCGCCGGCTTGACGTCGACGACCAGTTTGCCGGGCAGGATCTCCACCGCTTCGCCTGCGGCATCGGAGCAAATCCTGCGGATCGCCGCCAAGACTTCCGCTTCCTTGTCGGGCGCCAGCCGGTAATGCAGCGCGAGCGCGTAGCCCTTGTCCTCGACCAGAACACCGGGGCCGAGTTCCGCGATGGCGGACAGCCTGCGCTTGAGCGCTTTGCTCAACGGCGCCGCGCGCGACTGCACTTCACCGTCGCTGCGTGCGCGCATTTGGGCGCCGTGAACGCCGATGGCGGCAAGCTGCAGGGGCGAGAATATCAGGTCGATCTCGTTGACCGAGCGGCCGCTGACCAGCGCCACGGCGCCCGCGGTCAGATCGGCAAGGCGCGTCAGCGTCCGCCGCAGCCCGGTCGGAACCCAGACCTGACGCGGCGACGGCGCAATATCGAGAATGGTGCCGTCGATATCGAGCAGCAAGGCGCGCTCGCTCAGGTCCGATAGGGGCGGCGGCGGGGGCGCGGCAATGTCCATGGCCTCAATGGCGCGATTCGAAATGCGCATTCCCCTTGGCACGTCCAGCCCCCATTTTTCAATCGATGAATGCCAGCGGCCGGCTCACGGCCTCGAGCGGCTTGCGCTCGGCGGCAACGCCCCAGATCGCCTGGGCGGCGGCCGCCGCCGCCATCAGCGCCGCGCCGATGCAATAGCCGACGGCGATGCTGGCGCGCGAGCCGGTGTCGATCAGCATGCCGAACAAAAGCGGTCCGGCAATGCCGCCTGCCCCGGTGCCGATGGCATAGAAGAACGCGATGGCGAGTGCGCGCAGTTCGAGCGGAAATATTTCGCTCACCGTCAGATAAGCCGAGCTCGCCGCCGCCGAGGCAAAGAAGAACACGATCATCCATGCGGCGGTGAGCTGTTGGGCGGAGAGCAGGTCGTTGCTGAACAGATAGGCGGTAGCGGCCAGCAGTATTCCCGACAGCGCGTAGGTCGAGGTGATCATGATCCGGCGCCCGACGGTGTCGAACAGGCGGCCGAGCAGGAGCGGGCCGAGCACGTTGCCGGCCGCAAACGGCAGGATATACCAGCCGACCTGGTCGGCCGGCGCGCCGTAGAAGTCGGTCAGCACGAGCGCGTAGGTGAAGAATATCGCATTGTAGAAGAACGCCTGGGCGATCATCAGGCTCAAGCCCACCAGCGTGCGCCGACGGAAAGTCACAAACAGCGCTTGAGCGACCTCGCGCAGCGGCGTGTGATCGCGCGGGCGCAGCCGCACGCGCTTGTGCGCGCCGCCGTCGTCCGTCTCGATCCAGGCACCGCGACGAAGCGAGCCGGAAAACCGCGCTTCGATGCCGCTGACGATGCGCTCGGCCGCCTGCGCGCGGCCGTGCGTGACCAGCCAGCGCGGGCTCTCCGGGATCCACAGCCTCATCATTACGATCACGAGTCCGATTATGGCGCCGATCAGGAATGCAAGCCGCCAGCCGATCGCCGGATCGATGAATGCCGGATCGAGCAGCACGATGGAGCCGCCGGCACCCATCGCCGCGCCCAGCCAAAAACTGCCGTTGATCACGAGATCGGTCCAGCCGCGCAGCCGGGCCGGGATAAGCTCCTGGATTGTCGAATTGATGGCAGTGTACTCGCCGCCGATGCCGGCGCCGGTGAAAAAGCGGAACAGCGCAAAGCTGCAAAAGTTCCACGACAGTCCGGTCGCGGCGGTCGCCAGGAGATAGACGACGAGCGTCACGGTGAAGAGCTTTTTGCGTCCGAGGCGATCGGTGAGCCAGCCGAACAGGAACGCGCCGAGCACCGCGCCGGCGAGATAACAGCTACCCGCAAGACCGACCTCTGCATTGCTGAGGCTCAAGCCCGCGCTTTGCTTCAGCTCGCCCGACAGCGAGCCGGCCAGCGTGACCTCGAGGCCGTCGAGAATCCAGGTGATGCCCAGCGCTACGATGACCAGGAGGTGGAAGCGGCCGAACGGCAATGCGTCGAGGCGGGCTGGAATGTCGGTCTCGACGATGCTGCCGGATGGAACGATGGCGGGCTCCGCGGCCCGCGTGTCGCGCGCGGGCAGGGACGCCGGGTGAGCGGAATCCGGATGCGGCAATCGATTGCCGGCGGCTGAAACCATTGCGCCATGCTGCCGAGCCCGCGCCGCCCCGTCCATCAACGCCCCGCCAGGACGGCCGTTCCGGAGCTTCGTCCCGCGTCGGCTAGGCGACGCTGCAAACGTTGGGTTGACTTCAAAACCGTTTGGGACGATTGGCTTAACCCTGATCGGTGCAATGCTGTCGCAAAGGGATTTTGAAAAATGCCGCCGCGGTGGGATCGCGACGGCAGCCTGCCGCCCGACGAGCCGTTGCGTGCGCCAAAGACGCGCGGTGTCCGCTCGCCACGGCGGCAGTGCCCTGAAGGCGGCTGAGCCTGCCTGAGCGAATGCGTGATGATGACGAGCGGCGTTAACCCTGCGACGGAAGTCGCAATGACAGCGCGCACCGATAGACGCATAGCGACCAGAAACAGTAGCAGCGCGAATGAGTGCCTCTCCTGCAGGATGGCGGCGCCCTCCTTGACCCGTGTTTGCGTCCGGCGAGTGCGATATGGCTCAGCCGCGCATTGAACCGGCAACCTATCCGCTCAAAGCGCCCGGTCGATGGCCCTGGTCCGCGCTGATGCGTCTTGCCGGCCGATTGGAAATTCCGCGCCGGCTGCGCGCGCTGGTCAGGGCACGGGAATCGAGCCTGATCGCGCTGGCGATGCTGGTGGGCACCATTGCCGGCCTGGTCGTGGCCGCCATGGGCTCCCTGGTCGATCTGCTGCACGAGTTTTTCTTCAACTTGCAGTACGGCGAGCGGCTGTCGGCCCGGCTATCGCTCAACCCGATACTGGCGGTGTGCATACCGTTGCTCGGCGGTTTTTTGTTCGGCGCGGCGACCGAGCTGATCAGGCGCTGGCGGCCCGAGCGCGAGGTCGACCCGATCGAAGCCAACGCACTGCATGGCGGCCGCATGTCGCTTCTCGGCAGCATGATCGTGGCGGCGCAGACGATCTGGTCGAGCGGGGTCGGCGCCGCGGTCGGACTGGAGGCCGGCTATACCCAAGCGGCGAGCGGCATCGCCTCGCGCATCGGCGCGGCCTTTCGCCTGCGCCGCGGCGATCTGCGCATCCTGGTCGGCTGCGGCGCCGCGGCCGGAATCGCCGGCGCCTTCGGCGCGCCGCTTGCCGGCGCCTTTTACGGTTTCGAGCTGATCATCGGCAGCTATTCGCCGAGCAGCCTCGCGCCCGTGGCCATCGCGGCGCTGATCGGTTTCGAAGTCTCCGACAAGCTGTCGCCGGCGGAGATCGGAGTCGTCGCGCCCGAGAAGATGACGATCGTCGGCCACGATCTCGTCATCGCCGCCGTGCTCGGCCTGCTCGCGGCGCTGCTCGGCATCACGCTGATGCGCGGCGTGGCGCTGAGCGAGACCTTGTTCCGACGGCTGGCGCTGCGGCCGGTACTGCGCACCGCGCTGGGCGGGCTCGTCGTCGGCCTGTGCGCGATGGTGTCGCCGCAGGTGATGTCGTCCGGCCATGGCGCGCTGCGCATCGCCGGCATGCTCGATCTGTCGTTCGGTTTCGTGGCGCTGCTGTTCGTACTGAAAATCGTCGCCTCGATTGCGTCGCTGGGTTCCGGCTTCCGCGGCGGCATGTTCTTTTCCTCGCTGTTGATCGGCGCGCTGGGCGGCCACCTCCTGGCCGTGGCGCTCACCATGATGTTCCCGACGATCTACTTCGATCCGAACGCCTATGCGGTGATCGGCATGAGCTCGCTGGCGGCTGCCGTGATCGGCGGACCGCTGACCATGATTTTCATCGCGCTCGAAACCACCGGCGACCTATGGCTGACGACCCTGGTGCTGATCGCGGTGATCATTTCCGCTCAGGTGACGCGGGAAGCGTTCGGCTATTCGTTCGCCACGTGGCGCTTCCATTTGCGCGGCGAAACCATCCGCAGCGCCGCCGACGTCGGCTGGATGCGCGATCTCACGGTCGGCAAGATGATGCGTCAGGACGTGCAGACCGTGCACGCTTCGACCAACGTTGCGGCGTTCCGCGAAGCCTTCCCGCTCGGCTCGACCGCCTACGTGGTGGCGGTCGACGAGGCCGACTGCTATGCCGGGCTCATTCACGTGGCGGATGTCCATGCCAACGAAGTCGAACCGGACCGGCCGCTGAAGGATTTTCTGCTCTACACCGACGAGATGCTGTTGCCCGGCATGGCGGTCAAGGAAGCGGTGCTGGCCTTCGACCGCGCCGAGGCCGAGGCGCTGGCGGTGGTCGATTCCTATCTCGATCGGCGCGTCATCGGGCTGTTGACCAAAGCCTACGTGCTGCGCCGCTATTCGGCGGCACTGGAGCGGCGGCGGCAGGAAATGCTCGGCGACGAGTAGACGCGCCGATCGTGCCTTCGCACCGGGTGAGAGCTACGGCGCGTATGAGTCTGCAGAAGCGCGGAGCGCATAGGCGGAAGCCGCGTGCGGCACCCGATGGACCGCCCCAGGCCCGATGGGTAAGAATGACGGGCCGGTTGTTGCGTCAAGCGAGTGTCGGAGCGTGCCGGGATGGACGAGCGGGTGAAAGTCGATTGCGTCGCCAATGCCCGGGCGCTGGCGCCGACGATTCTCGAAGCGGCGCCGCGGATCGAGGCCGCCCGCGAGCTGCCATCCGATCTGGTCGACGCGCTGCACGAAGCGCGGCTGTACCGCATGCTGGTGCCGCGCTCGCTCGGCGGCGAGGAAATCTCGCCGGTCGAATACGTGCAGACGATCGAGGAGATCGCCAAGGCCGACGCCTCCACGGCCTGGTGCATCGCGCAGACCTCGGTCTGCTCGACCATTTCCAAAGCCATGAACCCGCAAGTCGCCGAGGAGATTTTCAAGAACAATCCGCGCGGCGTTTTGGCCTGGGGACCGTCCGGCAACGGCAAGGCCATCGCGGACAAGGGCGGCTTCCGGGTCAGCGGCGTGTGGCCGTTCGCCAGCGGCAGCCGGCAGGCCACTTGGCTCGCCGCCCATTGCATCATCTACGAAGCGGACGGAGAGCCGCGCCGCGATCCCAATACCGGCAATCCGATGCAACGGACCCTGGTGCTGCCGCGCGAGGCCGCCACCATCAAGGACGTTTGGCACGTGATCGGCCTTCGCGGCACCGGCAGCGACACCTATTCGTTCGCCGACGTGTTCGTGCCGGAGGAGCGCGCCATCGCCTATCATGCGCTCAACCCGACGGCGCGGCGCGAACCCGGACCGCTCTATGCGTTCACCATCTACCAGTTGTTCGGCTGCAGTTTTCCGGCTGTCGCGCTCGGCATTGCGCGCACCACGCTCGATGCGTTCTGCACGCTGGCGCAAACCAAGACGCCGATGGGCCAGACCAGTGTGCTGCGCGACAATGCCGTGGTGCAGTCGCAGGTCGGCGTCGCCCAGTCGGCGCTCGCCGCCGCACGCTCGTTCTTCTACGACGCGCTCGGCGAGATTTGGCGGGCGGCGCAGGCCGGCGCGATCTCGCTCGATCAGCGGGTGCGCCTGCGCATGGGCTCGATCCACGCCACCCAGCAGGCGCGGCAGGTCGTCGAGACCGCGTACTTGGCCGCGGGCGCCACGGCGATTTTCGAAAGCAATCCGTTCGAGCGGCGGTTTCGCGACATCCATGCGGTGTCGCAGCAGGCGCAGTCGCAATTCTCGATCTACGAGGCGGTCGGCCGGCACTTTTTGGGCTTGCCGGTCAATTCGCGGCTGATTTGAGCCGTCATGCTGCGGTCCGGGAGCAGAATCCATGATCGATGACGAGCGAGTAGCGGCGCTCACGCAAAAAATGCTGCGAAAGAAGCTCTATGTGTTGCTGTCGAAGCCGCTGGTCTCGCCCGAGAAGCTGAAGCCGCTCTTGGCGGCGCATCTCGACTACATGATCGGGCTGGAGA
>JASHQS010000255.1 GCA_030038995.1 Xanthobacteraceae bacterium | reverse complement strand
TGCATGGTGCTGTTTTGGCTTTTAACGGCAGGCGGAAAGCGCATGCGGGGATATGTTTGTCAAGGCGAGGACCGGCGGCGGGGCGGCGGCGGGCGGCGGCCGATCGGCACCGATCGAGCCAAAGGCTCGGTTCCGAATCAACACGCTGGCGCGCCCAGCCGTTGCGAAACAGCCCGAACAGGCGCATGCTGCGCGTCCGTCGTGGGGCGCCGCCAGGAAAAAAGGGGTGGGGACATGGCTCGGCGGACACTGATTGTCTGTGTGCTGATCGTTTCGGCTTTGGGTCTCGGCGCCTGCGGCGACGCGGGCAATCCCCTGGCGCAGATGAAGCTCGCCGGCCAGAGCGACGACATGTGCCAACAGAGCGGCGCCGGCAACGGCATGGCCGCTCCGCAGGCGGCCTATTCGGAGTGCATGCAGGACCGTTATTCCAGCGGGCAAATGGGCTTTAGCGGCGGCGGCCGCTTCGCGCCGGGGTCGAATCCCACCTCGCTCAACCAGATCGGCCAATAAGCCGATTTAAGGGCGATTTAAGGGTCAGTGGCGCGCGCACGGGCAAAGACGGGAGGCGGTGCTGGCGCAACCGCGCGCATGACCACCGCAGAGGCGGTCGTCGCGGCGCTCGTCGCCCACGGCCTCGACACGCTCTACGCGCTGCCCGGCGTGCACAATGACGCGTTCTTCGATGCGCTGGCCAAGGCCGGCGCTGGAGCCGGGGCCAAAACAGGCGGCAAGAAAAAAATCCGCACCGTCCATACCCGCCACGAACAGGGCGCCGCCTATATGGCGCTCGGCGCCGCGTTGGCGACGGCAAAGCCGCAAGCCTATTGCGTCGTGCCCGGCCCGGGGCTGCTCAACTCCGCGGCGGCGCTGCTCACCGCCTACGGCATGAACGCGCCGGTGCTGGCGCTGATCGGGCAAATTCCGCAGAACGCCATCGGCCGGGGCCTTGGTTTTTTGCACGAGGTGCGCGACCAGGCCGGCATCATCGCGCGGCTGGTCGACTGGTCGGCGCGCATTCGCGAGCCCCACGAAGCGCCGCGTCTTGTCGCCGAAGCGATGCGCGCGATGCGCATTCGCCGCCCCGGCCCGGCGGCGCTCGAATGCGCCATCGACGTTTGGGGCCGCGCCGGCCCGGTGAAGCCGCATGCGCCGCCTCCCGTTCTCGAACCTCCGGTCGACGACGATGCGATCGCCGCCGCGGCGAAGCGGCTCGGCGCCGCGCGGCGGCCGCTGATCGTCGCCGGCGGCGGCGCCCAGGATGCGTCCGCGGAAGTGACGGCGCTTGCGCACGCCTTGCAGGCGCCGGTCGTGTCCTATCGGCGCGGCCGCGGCGTGCTCGACGACCGCGATCCGCTGTCCGTCAACCTGCCGCTCGGGCATGAATTGTGGGCGGAGGCAGACGCCGTCCTCGCCGTCGGCACGCATTTGCATTATCCGCTGCAGCAATGGGGCATCGACCGCGAGCTTGCCGTCATCCGCGTCGACGCCGATGCCGAGGAGCCGGCGCGCTTTGCCAAACCGGCCGTAGCGCTGGTCGGTCTCGCGAAACCGATCGTGCGGCGGCTCCTCGACGTGCTGCCGGCGCACAATTTCAAGCGCGCGCCGCGCCGGGCCGAAATGCAAGAGCGCCAGGCCCGCATGCGCAAGCGGCTCGAACAGAAACTGGCGCCGCAGCTCGCTTATCTCGCCGCGATCCGCGCCGAATTGCCGGAGGACGGCATCTTTGTCGACGAGGTCACGCAAGTCGGCTTCGCCTCGCGGCTCGCCTTCCCGGTGTACCGGCCGCGCACCTACATCTCGCCGGGCTATCAGGACAATCTCGGCTACGGCTTCGCCACCGCGCTCGGCGCCCAGGACGCGCGGCGCGACGTGCCGGTGGTGTCGATCAGCGGCGACGGCGGTTTTCTGTTCACGGCCAACGAGCTGGCAACCGCCATGGTGCACCGCATCCCGCTCACGACGATCGTGTTCAACGACGGCGCGTTCGGCAACGTCCGCCGCACCCAAGAGGAGCGTTACGGCAACCGGCTCATCGCCTGCGACCTGACCAACCCGGATTTCGTCGCATTCGGCAAAAGCTTTGGCGCCGAGGCCGTGCGCGCCAGAACGCCGGGCGAGTTGCGCGCCGCGCTGCGCCGCGCTTTGGCCCGTGGCGGCGGCCCGACCGTCGTCGAAGTTCCGGTCGGGGCGCTGCCGAGCCCGTGGGAGTTCATCCACATGAAGCGCGGGCGCGGGCAATAGCCGCGCTGCCTTCAACCGAGGTCGCCCTAATGAAACTGGATCGGTTGCAGCCGTCGATCGCAACGGCTGCAAAGAGCTCCGAACAAATCAGGCCGTCGAGGTCGAAGCCGCTTGCGCGGCGCCGAAGGCGCCCTTGACAGCCTGATTTGTTCGGAACAACGCTGGCCGTTGCGATCGACGGCTTTCTCTATCGGCTCGTAGCAACTATGAAACGGCTCAGGTTCGCTTTACGGTTTTGGCCTGATGTACTTGGGACTGAAAGGAGCGCCATGAGGCCGCAAACACGGCATGCGCAGCGGCAGAGGGACATTCCGCCCGTTCATCCGGGGGAAATTCTCAAGACCGACTTTCTCGATCCGCTGCCGATGAGCGTCAATGCACTCTCCCGTAGCGTCAAGGTTCCGCGCGCACGATTGAACGACATCGTGCACGGCCGTCGCGGCATCACAGCGGACACGGCGATGCGACTCGCCGGCTGTTTCGGCGTCAGCGAGCAGTTTTGGATGAATCTGCAATCGCATTATGAGCTGGGGGTCGCGAAGGAGGCCTATGGCCGCCGCTTGGATCGCGAGATCAAACCGCGCGCCGCGTGAGTCGATTTTCCCGTCTTGCCAATGCAGCCCATCACCACCACCTCGGAGCTTGTTGCAGCCTGCAGCCGGATGGCCGGCCATCAGTTCGTCACCGTCGACACCGAGTTCCTGCGCGAAAGCACCTACTATCCGCTGTTGTGCGTGGCGCAGATGGCCTCGCCCGACGAGGCAGTCGTGATCGACGCGCTGGCGCCGGGCATCGAGCTTTCGCCGTTCTACGCGCTGCTGGCCGACAAGAAGATCATGAAGGTGTTTCACGCCGCGCGCCAGGACATCGAAATCGTCTGGCACGCCGCCCGGCTCATTCCGCATCCGATCTTCGACACCCAGGTCGCCGCCATGGTGCTGGGCTACGGCGATTCGATCTCCTACGACCAACTGGTACAGCGCATCACCGGCGACACGCTCGACAAGTCGCACCGCTTCACCGACTGGACGCGCCGCCCGCTGACCGAGGCGCAGCTCGCCTATGCGGCGTCCGACGTGACGCATCTGCGCCAGGTCTATCTGGCGCTGGTCGAAGACCTCAAACGGCGCGGCCGCGTCGACTGGGTCGCCGAGGAAATGAGCGTGCTGACCTCGCCCGACACCTATCGCATGGAGCCGGAAAGCGCCTGGCAGCGGCTGAAAACCCGGGTGCGCAAGCCGCGCGAGCTTGCGGTGCTGATCGAGGTCGCCGCCTGGCGCGAGCGCGAGGCGCAGTCGCGCGACGTGCCGCGCGCGCGCGTGCTCAAGGACGAGACCATCGCCGACATCGCCGTGCAGGCGCCCACCACGCTGGAGAAACTCAGGCATTTGCGCTCGTTGCCCAAAGGTTTCGAGCGTTCGCGCTGGGGCGAGGCGATCGTCGCCGCGGTGGCGCGCGGGCTCGAACGCGATCCGAAGACGCTGCCGTTGCAGCCGCGTACCCAGCCGGCAGCGAACGGCGCCGCGGTGGTCGAACTGCTCAAGGTGCTGTTGCGCATGATTTCCGAGCACCATCACGTCGCCGCCAAGGTGATCGCCACCGTCGACGATCTCGAGCGCATCGCCGCCAGCGATCGCGCCGACGTGCCGGCGTTGAAAGGCTGGCGCCGCGAGCTGTTCGGCGACAAGGCGCTGGCGCTCAAGCACGGCAAGCTCGCGCTCGCCATCGACGACGGCAAGGTGGCGGTGGTGGAGCAGGATTAGCGGCAGGATGGCGTGGGCGCTGCGTCAGCGCGTAGGCCGATTGACGGCTTGCTTGTCAGACCAGGTGCCGACAGTCGGCGATCGAGCATCAAGCCGCGTAAGCGGTGCGGACGGACGGCTCTCTGTTCCACTCTGCGAGCGGATCGCATGTCGGCGCTCAATGCCGCCGCTGTGAAACCACAACCGCGCCGCAGCAAAAAATCTCACCCCAGCAGCGTCACCGGCTCGCGGCCGATGATGCGGGCGAGCGCGCGCAGCCGATTCGACACGCGCTCGCCGGCGAGCGCCGCGCACGGGCCCGGCAGCCGCAGCGCCAGCCGATGGCGCTCGACCGCAAGCGGCGTGCGCGGCAGCACGTTGGGCATTGCGGCGGACACCACGTAAGCGAGCCGCAGCGCGGCGCCGAGCACGCGGGCGCGGTCGATCATGCGCGTCGAAGCGAGTTCGCGCAGCCGCGGCGACAGCTCCTCGTCGACCACGAAGCCGACGTGGCGATAGAAGACCGACAGCGCCAGATAGGCGCGGCCGGCATGATCGACGCCGGAAAAACCGCCATGGGCGATGATGTTGAGCGATTGCTCGCCGCGATAATCGGGATGCGCCCGCCAGCCGATGTCGGCCAAAAGGCACGCGGCATGCCGCAACCGGTGCTCCTCGGCAGTCTCGTCGAGGCCGGACGAAGCCATGAAGCGGTCGGTCCACTCGATCAATTCCTCGCCATGGCGCGGCGAGCGCGAACGCCGCCGATTGAGGTTGCGCGCCGCCTCGAGCAGCGGGTCCTTCTCCTTGTCGCGTTCCTTGAGCAACGAGTAGAGCAAACCCTCGCGCACGCCGAGCGCCGAGAACACCACCTGGCGCGGCCTGCCGACGCGCAGAATGTATTCGAGCACCAAAGCCGCGTAGGGCAAAAGCGGCCGCCGCGCGCTGGCCACGACCTCGATGTTCGACAAGCTTTCCACCTCGACGCGGTGCAGCAGCCTGGCAAATTCCAGCGCCTCGTCGGCATCGATGGCGTAGCCGTGCATGACGTGCAGCGGGTAGCCGGTCTGCCACATGTGCAGCCGCGCCAGCGAGCGCCAGGTGCCGCCGACGGCATAGAAGCGGCGGCCCTGGCAGGTCTTGAGCACCGGCAGGGCGGCGAGCGTCTTCTTGACGAATTTTTCCGCCTTCTTGAGTGAACGCGCCGAAATGTCGGCGAGCGCCAGGCCGCCGAGCGGGCGGGTGAGGCCGTGGCGGGCGTGCGTGCCGTGCACCTCGACGAGTTCCAGCGATCCGCCGCCGAGATCGCCGACCACGCCGTCGGCGCGGTGCACGCCGGAAATGACGCCGAGCGCGGTCAGTTCGGCCTCGCGCCCGCCCGAGAGCACGTCGATCTCGGCGCCGATGGCGCGCTGAGCAAGCTTGACGAAGGCGCCGCCGTTCTTGGCCTCGCGGCAGGCGGCGGTGGCGATGGCGAAGATTCTTTTCACGCCCATCGAGGCGCACAGCGCGTTGTAGCGCTTGAGCGTCGCCAGCGCGTGATCGACGGCGTCCGCGGCCAGCAGGCCGGTGGACTGCACCTCGCGGCCGAGCCCGCACAGCGCCTTCTCGTTGAACAAAACGGCCGGGCTGCGGCTCAGTCCTTCATAGACGACAAGGCGCACCGAGTTCGAGCCGATATCGACGACCGCGACCGGGGGGCCGTGATCGAGACGTCCTGGCGCGTCAGGTTTGGCGCGGTTCATCGGTTTGGAATGTGCCTGATCCCTGCTCCCCCGCATAGGCGCTAACAGAGGCCTCTGTTTCCCGGATGCGGTGCAGCGCGCAGCGGTGCACCGCTGATCCGGGACCGTCCCAGACTCCGCAACTTGTTACGATCCCGGGTCTGCAGCGCACCACTTCGCTGCGCTTCGTGCTGCGCTGCGCCCGGGAAACGCAGCTATGTTAGCGCCTATGCGCTCCCCCGTGGAGCGCAGCGACGGGGGAGGATTTTACGATTACCCGATTCGCCGCGGGACGCAGATCACTTGCGCTCCGGGCGCCGCAGCCGCGGCACCGAATCCTTGGGCGATTTGCCGCGGCCCGACAAGCTCGGATTGGTCATGAAATAGGTGTGGGCGTTGAAAACTTCCTCGCCCGGCGCCGGCTTGATGCGCGCCGACAAGCCGTCGGCCAAGAGCTGCCAGCTCTGTTGGTTGTCCTTCAGATTGGCCACCATGATCTGATCGAGCACCTGCTCGTGCACGGTCGGATTGAGGATCGGGCAGATCACCTCGACGCGGCGGTCGAGATTGCGCGGCATCATGTCGGCCGACGAGATGTAGACCGTGGCCTTCGGATGCGGCAGTCCGTGGCCGGAGCCGAAGCAGTAGATGCGGCCGTGCTCGAGGAAGCGGCCGACGATCGACTTGATGCGGATGTTGTCGGACAGGCCGGGCAGGCCGGGCCGCAGGCAGCAAATGCCGCGCACCACGAGATCGATCGGCACCCCGGCGGCGGAGGCGCGATAGAGCGCGTCGATGATGTCGGGATCGACCAGCGCGTTCATCTTCATCCAGATCGCGGCGGGCCGGCCGGCCTTGGCGTGGGCGATCTCCTCATCGATATGGGCGGTGATGCGCTTGCGCAGATTGAGCGGTGAGACCGCCATGCGCTCGAGCGCCACGGGATCGGCGTAGCCGGTGATGTAGTTGAAGATGTGCGTGACGTCGCGGCCGATCGCCGGATCGGAGGTGAAAAACGACAGGTCGGTGTAAACGCGCGCCGTCACCGAATGATAATTGCCGGTGCCGACATGCACGTAGGCGGCAAGCGCCGCGCCCTCGCGGCGGACGACCAGCGACAGCTTGGCGTGGGTCTTCAACTCGATGAAGCCGTAGACCACCTGCACGCCGGCGCGCTCGAGGTCGCGCGCCCAGCGGATATTGGCCTCTTCGTCGAAGCGCGCCTTCAGCTCGACCACCGCGGTGACCGATTTGCCGGATTCGGCGGCTTCGGCCAGCGCCCTGATGATCGGCGAATCGGCCGAGGTGCGATACAGCGTCTGCTTGATCGCCACCACGTCCGGATCGCGCGCCGCCTGCTGCAAAAAATTCACCACCACGTCGAACGATTCGAAGGGGTGGTGGACGATGAAATCCTTCTGCCGGATCGCCGCGAAGCAATCGCCGCCGTGGTCGCGGACGCGTTCCGGATAGCGCGGATTGTACGGCACGAATTCGAGATCGGGCCGGTTGAGATTGGCGATCTGCGCCATCTCGTTGAGCGCCAGCACGCCATCGACCTTGAACACGCTGTCATCGCTGGCGCCAAGGGCGCGCTGCACGAAACGCTGCAGCTCGGCCGGCATCGGCGCCTCGATGTCGAGCCGAATGACGATGCCGCGCCGGCGGCGCTTGAGCGCGGTTTCGAACAGCCGCACCAGATCTTCGGCCTCTTCGAGGATTTCCACTTCGGAATCGCGGATGACGCGAAACGCGCCGAGGCCCTTGACCGAGTAGCCGGGAAACAATTTGCCGATGAACAGGCTGGTGGCGCCCTCGAGCGAGATCAGCCGCGCCTGTCCGCCCTCGCTCGACTGCGGCAGCCGCACGAAACGCTCGATCCGGTTCGGCATGCGGATCAAGGCGTTCATCGCCTTGCCGTCCTTGGCGCGCGAAAGCTGCAGCGCAATGGTGAAGCCGAGATTGGGAATGAACGGGAACGGGTGCGCCGGATCGATCGCCAGCGGGGTCAGGAGCGGGAACACGTGAGCGAGGAAATAGTCCTCGAGCCAGGCCTTCTCGGCCTTGGTCACGTCGGCGCCGTCGACCAGGGCGATGCCGGCTTCACCAAGCGCGGCGCGCAGCTCGCGCCACTGCGCCTGCTGATCGGCGACCAGAACCGAGACCGCTTCGGCGATGCGGGCAAGCTGCTCGGCGGGCGTCAGCCCTTCCGGACTTTGGGTGGCGATGCCGGCGCGCACCTGGGCGCCGAGGCCGGCGACGCGCACCATGAAGAATTC
>JASHQS010000254.1 GCA_030038995.1 Xanthobacteraceae bacterium | reverse complement strand
TGCAGCCGCTCGATGCCGATACGCGCGCTCTCGCCGTCCGGCATATCGACCAACACTTCGCCTTCGCCGACGATCGGCGATTTGTACTGGCTGATCTGGTAGCCCTGCGGCAAGTCGGGATAGAAGTAATTCTTGCGGTCGAACACCGATTTGCGATTGATCCTGGCCTTGAGCCCGAGCCCGGTGCGCACCGCCTGGCGCACGCATTCCTCGTTGATCACCGGCAGCATGCCGGGCATGGCGGCATCGACCAGCGACACTTGCGAGTTCGGCCCGCCGCCGAACGCGGTCGCCGCGCCGGAGAACAATTTGGCTCGCGAGGCGACCTGGGCATGCACCTCCATGCCGATGACGACCTCCCAGTCGCCGGTCGCGGCCTTGAGCAGCTTCTGGTTCTTCGCCGGTGCATCCATGATTTACGCCGCGTTCGCCCGCCCCGCGCTTTCCGCCGGTGCGGCCTGCAATATATCCTGCAATATATATTGAGCGGGCGCGGTCAAGGGAGGGATTCATCAAGCGCATTGTCGCCGTCCTGTTCGCGCTGCTCGGCACACCGGCGCTGGCGCAGCAATCGGCGGCGACATTTTCATCAGCGACGGCGGCCGGCTGATGCGGCTGCCGTCGGATTGAAACTCGATTGATCGAGGCAGAGCGCGAGCCGGCGACGCTGCTCGGCGCCGGGGCGATATGACTTCGAGTTAAGTCGCCCCGCGCTTGCCGCCTGCACTCGCCCCCTGTTGCGGTGGTTTGCGCTTGAGCATCCGCTCGTCACGCCAGCGCGCCGCCGCCTGCCAGCGCTGCCGCTGGAATGGTTCGGCGGCGCGCCGCACCGTTGCTACGATCTCTGCGGGCGCGGTCGCGGTCGAGCCGCTGGCAAATGGCGGCGCCGGACAATATTCGAGCTGCAGCTGGATTTGCTGCGCAGCCGCATCACCCGCCAGCATGGCGGCAAGCGTCAGCGCAAAATCGAGGCCCGCGGTGCAGCCGCTCGCCGTCACCCGATTGCGGTCGACCACGACACGGCGCTCGACCGGGATGGCGCCGTAAAGCTGCAACAGCGGCAGACTGAGCCAGTGCGTCGTGGCCCGGTAGCCTTCCAGCAAGCCGGCAGCGCCGAGCAGCAGCGCTCCGGTGCAGACCGAAGTTACGTATTCAGCTTGCGCCGCTTGCCGCCGCAGAAAATCGAGCAAGTCCTCGTCGTGCATGGCGTGGTGCTGGCCGGGCCCGCCCGGCACCACCAGGACGTCGAGTGGCGGGCATTCGGCGCAGGTCACCGTGGGAACGAGCATCAATCCGCGGTCGCTGCGCACCGGGTCGAGCGTCTTGGCGACGACGTGGATCATGGTCGCAGGCAGCCGTGAAAACACCTCGTAGGGCTCGGTGAAATCGATCTGCGTCAGAGCGGGGAACAACAGCATCCCGATCCGGCGCGAAGCCGCAGCACTGGCTGGCATGAGCGTGCTCCTTCCGTCGCGTGCTTGACGGCGCGGTTTTGCCGTGACAACGCCTTGGCAGCAATGTCATTATACATGTTTTTTTCTGCCAAAACCGCGGAGACCCCGAATGGCGCGAGCGCAGGCGGAACAGCGGCTGATGGTGGTGCTGGCGTTCGAGCGCGTGCAGCTCCTCGACGTTGCCGGTCCGGTGCAGACGTTTGCCAGCGCCAACGAGATCGCCAGCGATGGCCGCGGCGCGCCCTATCGCGTCATCGTGGCATCGCGGCGCGGCGGCGAGGTCTGCACCTCGTCCGGGCTGCCGCTCGTCACGCGCACCATCGCCGATCTCCCCGGCAAGGCGCGCATCGACACGCTGCTCATACCGGGCGGGCCCGGCGTTCACGAGGCGCTGAAGGATTCTCGCCTTATCGCCTGGGTTCGCCGCCAATCGCCGACTGCGCGTCGCATCGCCTCGGTCTGCACTGGCGCATTTCTGTTAGCGCAAACCGGCTTGCTCGCCGGGCGGCGCGCCACGACGCACTGGAAATCGTGCAGCCGCTTGCAACAGAACTACCCGGACCTAAAGGTCGACGCTGATCCGATCTACGTCCACGACGGCCAAATCTGGACGTCGGCGGGCGTGACCGCCGGTATCGATCTCAGCCTGGCGCTGATAGAGGAAGACCTTGGGCGCAAGATCGCCATGCAGGTCGCGCGTCACCTCGTGGTGTTTCTCAAACGCGCGGGCGGCCAGTCGCAGTTCAGCGCGCCCCTCGCAGCGCAGGCGGCGGCCGCCGACGGCAACGCGCCGAACCAGTTCGCGCCGCTGCACGGCTGGATCGCCGCGCATGTGGCCGGCGATTTGCGGGTCGAGCGCCTCGCCGAAGAGGCCGGCATGAGTCCACGCACCTTTGCCCGCGTCTATGCGGCCACGATGGGCACAACGCCGGCCCGCATGGTGGAAAAAATCCGCGTCGAGGCGGTACGGCGCGCGCTTGAAGACACCGAGCTGCCTATCAAAAAAATCGCGAGCATCTGTGGCTTTCGTCAAGAGGAACGCCTGCGCCGCGCCTTCGCCCGCCAGGTCGGCACGACGCCGGCCGAATACCGCCGCCGGTTCTGAGGAATTGTCTAAATCAGTACGCCGCCACCAGGAGCGAGCGCACGTCGTCGGCGCTCGCCGGACGCGGCGTTTTGATCGAGGCGGCGGCGATTTCGGCGGCGGCGAAGTCGATCTTGCTGCGATCGAAGCCGACCTCGCGCAGCCGCTGCGGGATCGGAAATTGTTGCAGCATCGCCGCAATTGCGTTCGCCGGATCATTGCTGCCGAGCGCCTCGCCAAGCCGCGCTTTCGCTTCCGGCGCCGCCGCAAGATCAAAGCGCATCACGTGCGGCAAGATGATCGCATGGGTCTCGGCATGCGGCAGGCCGAGGCCGCCGAGCACGTGGGCGAGCTTGTGGTGCAGTCCCGTGCCGGCGGCCAGCACGGTGCCGGCGAGCCAGGCGGCGACGAGGCATTCGGCGCGCGCCGCCGCGTCCGCGCCATCGGCGACGACGGCCGGAAGGTTCTTGGCAAAGCGCCGCATCGCTTCGCTTGCCAGCGCCATGGTGACCGGCGTGCGGCCGTCGGCCCAAAATGCCTCGACGCAATGGGCGATGGCGTTCATGCCGCTCGCGGCGCTCACCGCGGCCGGCAGCCCGAGCGTCAAGTCCGGATCGTACAGGATGGTGCGCGGCAACACTTTTGCGTCGCGGCCGGTGATTTTGCGCTCGCCGTCGGTCAGACCGAAGATCGGCGTCGCTTCGGAGCCCGAATAGGTCGTCGGCACCGCGAGGATTTTGAGCCCGCGCTCGCGCGCGATTGCCTTGGCGAGCCCGATCGCCGCGCCGCCGCCGACCGCGACAAGCCCGTCAGCGTTCGCCACACGTGCCGCTTCGAGCCCCGCCGCCGCCACCGCCTTCGGCACATGCACGACGGCTTGCGCATGCAGGCCGGCGGCGCGTGCGCCGAGGAGGTCGACGAGCCTTTGGCCGAGCCGCGCGCCGCTGCCCGGCGTCGCCACGATGAGCGCGCGGGAAAAATTCAGCCGCTCAGCTTCCTCAGCCGTGTGCAAAAGGGCGCGGGCGGCGAATACCACCCGCTGCGGCGGAACGTCATGAGTGAAGGCGATCATAGCCGTCATTCCGGGCTGCGGGCAAAGCCCGCGGAGCCGGAATCCATAACCGCCCAGCGAAGCGGTTCAAGCTCCGGGTACGAACCGCTCAGGATCGTGATTATGGATTCCGGGTTCGCGCTTCGCGCGCCCCGGGATGACACGGGCTCACTTCCCCTCGCGCCAGATGCCGAGCGCTTCCTGGGCCGGGCGGTCGGAGATCGAGAACAGCACCGATTCTTTCGCCACGGCGTGGTGATAGCGCTTCCACGGCGGCACGACGAACACGTCGTTCGGGCGCCATTCGAGCACCTGGTCGTCAACTTCGGTCCTCCCCTCGCCTTCGACGCAAACGAAAATGGTGCCGTCGGTCGAGCGGTACGGCTCGCCCTTAAATCCTTTCGGCAGCATGGCGAGCCAGGCGCTCATGGTCGGCAGCACCGGGCCTCCGGTGACCGGATTGGCGTAGCGCACCCGCGCGCCGTGGCTTTTGTCCATGTCGCCGGCGGCCAGCATGCGCTCGACGATCGGCCGGGTCCGCTTATAGGTGTAGTTGATGACCGGGGTGTAGTTCTTGTCCCATTTGCCCTCGGGCAGCACGCCGGAGCCATAGCGGCTGAGCGATTCGCCGTTCTGGCGGGTCGTCTCCAGGGTCGGCTCGTCGAAGCTCTCAGCGAACGAGGCTTCGAAGAAATTGACCGCCGGAAAATCCAGCACGTCGAGCCACAACATCGGCTTCTTCGAGGTGTTGCCGTGGTCGTGCGGCGCCCAGTTGGCGGTGATGACGAAATCGCCGGGTGACATGAACGCCTTCTCGCCGTCGACCGCGGTGTAGGCGCCCTCGCCGTCGAGCACGAAGCGGATGGCGGCGGCGACGTGGCGGTGCGCCGGGGCGATCTCGCCGGGCAGGATCATCTGGATACCGGCAAACAGCGTGTTGGTGGCCTTGGATTCGCCACGCATCGCCGGATTTTCCAGGATGAGAACGCGGCGCTTGGCCTCCTCCGTGGTGATCAGGCCGCCGGATTCCATGACCAGCGATTTGACGTCGTCGAAATGCCAGACCACCGGCGCGCAGCGCGTCACCGGCTCCTCGGTGACCACCGAGTTCATCACCTTCCACAACGGCGCCATGCCGTGCTTGTCGATGCGCCGATAATAGTCCTCGCGTGCGGCCTCGATATTGTGCTTGGGGCCAGGGCTGGGCTTGCCGTTGGTCTTTTTCGCGGTGGCGACCGCCATGGCGTTCTCCTTCAGAAGCGCGGAATCCGATTGCTGTAGGGGAATATAGTCAAAGGCCAATCCGGCGGAAATAGCGCCTAGGTCACGAATGGCGGGTCTGCCATGCGGAACTATGCGGCTGCCGGGCCGTGCCGTCGCCCGTTTGTGATGCCGTCGGCAACTATGATAGCTCTCATCGATGAACAATAGAACATTCGACGTGCGCGCCGTCCTCGGCGGAGAAGCGCCGGCGGATGCGCCGGTCACGGTCAAGGGCTGGGTGCGCACGCGCCGGGATTCGAAGGCCGGCATTTCGTTCGTGCACCTTTCCGACGGCTCGGCGTTCCATCCGCTGCAGGTGGTGGCGCCGAACACGCTGCCCAATTACGCCGCGGAGGTCTTGAAGATCACGTCCGGCTGCGCGGTCGAGGCGACCGGCATGATTGTGCCCTCCCCGGCCAAGGGCCAGCCTTTCGAGATGCAAGCGAGTGCCATCAACGTGATCGGCTGGGTCGACGACCCCGACACCTATCCGATCCAACCGAAGCCGCACACCATGGAATATCTGCGCGAGGTCGCCCACCTGCGGCCGCGCACCAACGTGATCGGCGCGGCAACGCGGGTGCGGCATACGCTGGCGCAGGCGATCCACCGCTTCTTCAACGACAACGGCTTCTTCTGGGTGAACACGCCGATCATCACCTCGTCGGATGCCGAAGGCGCCGGCGCGCTGTTCCGCGTCTCCACGCTCGACCTCGCCAACTTGCCGCGCACGCCGGACGGCAAGGTCGATTTTGCCAAGGATTTTTTTGGCCGCGAGGCGTTCCTCACCGTCTCCGGGCAGCTCAATGTCGAGGCCTATTGTCTTGCGCTCACCAAGGTCTACACCTTCGGCCCGACGTTCCGCGCCGAGAACTCCAACACCAGCCGCCACCTCGCCGAGTTCTGGATGATCGAGCCGGAGATCGCCTTCGCCGACCTTGCCGACAACGCCACGCTGGCGGAACGGCTGTTGAAATTCACGCTGCAAACGCTGCTCGACGAGCGGCAGGAGGATCTTGCCTTCTTCGACGAGCGCATCGAGAAGGGCTTGCTCGCCAAGCTGCAAAACATCGTCGCGTCGGAATTCGCGCGCATGGATTACGGCGAGGCGATCGCGGTGCTGGAGCGCGCGCAAGAGAAGAAGGAAAAATTCGAATTCCCGGTACGCTGGGGTGTCGACCTGCAGTCGGAGCACGAGCGCTATCTGACCGAGAAGCACGCCCAAAAGCCGGTGATCGTCATGAACTACCCGAACGACATCAAGGCTTTTTACATGCGGCTCAACGATGATGGCAGAACCGTCGCCGCGATGGACGTGCTCGCGCCCGGCATCGGCGAAATCATCGGCGGCAGCCAGCGCGAGGAACGGCTGGATGTGCTTGATGCCCGCATGGCCGAGCGCGGCATCGACAAAGTGCATTACGGCTGGTACCGCGATCTTCGCCGCTACGGCACAGTGCCGCACGCCGGTTTCGGGCTTGGCTTCGAGCGCACGCTCGCCTACGTCACCGGGTTGTCCAACGTGCGCGACGCTATTCCGTTTCCGCGCACGCCGGGCAACGCGCGGTATTGATCCGCGCGACGGCCATTCCCTCGGCGATCAAACTGCAATAGATTTGCGCGGCACGGGGGAGAACCGGCGAGGAGATCATGACCAAATATCTTCTGGTAAGCTTCAAGACGTGCCCGTGGGTGCAGCGCGCGGCGACCGTGCTGCGCGAGAAGAGCGTGGCGTTCGAGTTCCGCCATATCGACCCGGACAACCGGCCCGACTGGTTCCTCGCCATCTCGCCGCACAAGAAGGTGCCGGTGCTGCGCATCGACGACAATGTGTCGCTGTTCGAATCGAACGCGATTGCCGAATATTTGGACGAGACGATCGCGCCGCGCCTGCATCCCGACGATCCGGTGGCGCGCGCCGTCAACCGCGCCTGGACCGATTACGTGCCGACCTTCGCCAGCTCGGTGACGGCGACCGGCTATGCCGCCGACCAAGCCGCCTTCAACGCGGCGGCCGAAAAAATTCCGGCCGCGTTCGGGCAGCTCGAACGGGCGCTGGACAAGCAGAGCAGGGCCGGCCAGTTCTTCAATGGTGCCAAATATTCGCTGGTCGACGCAGCCTATGCGCCGTTCCTGCAGCGTTACTTTTTCCTCGACCGCGTCAAACCGCTCGGCGTCATCGACAAGTTCCCGCGGCTGCAAGCGTGGGCGCAGGCGCTGATCAAGCGGCCATCGACGCATTCGTTCCCGCAGGCCGAGTTCGAGGCGCTGTACCGGGCGAACCTGAAACGGCGCAAAGTCTGGTTGTCGCAGTTCATCCCCGACGTAGCCGTCGCTGCGGAGTAGCGGGCCAAGACGCTCCGCTGAACTCATCACATTCGACGTCTCTGCGACCTGGGCCTGCCGAACCGGACTTCGGGCGCGCACCCATTGACGCGCGCCGGGCGGCAGACAAATCATATCAGACATTCGGCACTGTGATGCACAAAAAGGACCTATTCCAGCGCCATGCCCTTCTCGGCCAGTTCCTTTTTGGCCTTGTCGTTCTTGGCCAAGTGCGTCAGGCCCATGCCGCGCAGCACATTGGGCGCCTTGGTGAACTGAATGTTGTCGTAACCGACGATCTCTACGCGGTTGCCCCAGGGATCGCGAAAATCAAGGAACGGACCGTCAAGCAGGGGAACGCCGGCGGCCTCGAGTGCTTTGCGGGCCGCCTCCTTATCGTCGACGACCAGACCGAAATGGCGACCATCGTCTGCGGATTGGCTGCGACCCTTCTGCAGGGCAATAAACTGATCGCCCAGGTCGATGAAAGCCATGGCGTCGCTCTTCCCGCGCAGTTCGAACCTGAACAGACGGCCATAGAATGCCAGTGCTTCGTCGATATCCCCCACCTCCAGCGCGATGTGATTGAAGCCGACCACGCGCGGTCTCGCGAACTCATCCATGGGAACCTCCTCTGCAGTCTGATATGTAGGTAACGCCGGATGAAAGAGCCAATACGCGCTCGCGGCGCGCAGAGCGCCCAACGATACGGTTCGTCTGATGGAGCCAAACATGGAAGGCGGATGCACATGCCGACAGATCCGATATCGGCTGGTTGGAACGCCATTGATCGTTCACGCTTGCCATTGCCGTTGGTGCCAGCGTGAGACCGGCACCGCGCATGCGCTCAACGCTCTCTACGAAGCTGATCGTGTCGTGCACACGGCCGGTGAGCCCGAACTCGTCTGGACGCCTTCGGCGAGCGGCAAGGGCCAGAAGATCGCCCGCTGCCCGACGTGCCGGATTGCGATTTGGAGTAACTACCCGCAGGCTGGTCCCGCCGTTCGGTTCGTCCGCGTCGGCACCATGGACGACCCTGATCTCTGCCCGCCGGACATTCACATTTTCACGTCCTCCAAGCAGTCTTGGGTAACGCTGCCAGCGGGCGCGAAGGCGGTTCCTGAATTCTACGATATCGACCAAGTCTGGCCGGCCGAGAGCTTGGAGCGCCGCCGGCTCATGCGGGCAAAAAGACAGCAAACGTAGTCTAATAGCGAAAATACTCCTCCCGCTCGCTCGTCCACGCGTGCTCATCGGCGCTTGCCAGTGCCTCCAAATCGGCCGGCGTGGCGCGCGCGTCGTCGACCCACTCACGCAGCAGCGGGCTGCCGTTGATGACATCGATGGCGCGCTTGCCGTGCTCGTACTCGTAAGCAAAATCGCGCCACAGCGGATAGTCCGGCTTAAGGCGGCGGATCGCCTTGAAAGCCAGCGCCACAAGCCGCCACGGCTTGAACGCGGCGTGGTCGTAAAACGGGCCTTCGGCGTGAATCTGCAAGCCGCTGCACAGCTTGCCGGCATGCTTGTGGAACGTCGGCTCGAACCAGCAGGCGCGCAAGCGGCAACCGGCGAGCCATTGCGGCGCCAGCGCGTGCATCTCTTTGTTCACCGCGTCCGCGTCGATGTCGGGGGCGCCAAATAATTCGAGCGGCCGCGTGGTGCCGCGGCCTTCGGACAGCGTCGTGCCCTCCACCAGCACTGTGCCGGCATAGGCGCGCGCCATCCAAAGGTTCGGCGCGTTGGGGCTTGGATTGACCCAGGCGCGCGCGCCGAGCGGCCAGCCGAAACCGGGCGCCGCGTCCGGCTGCCAGCCCTCCATCGCAACGACGCGATAGACAACGTCGAGCTTGAGCGTTTTCACGAACCACGCGCCGAGTTCGCCGAGCGTCAGTCCGTGGCGCATCGGCAACGGGCCGGCGCCGACAAAACTTTCGAAGCCCGCGCGCAGCCGCAAACCTTCGGCCGGGCGGCCGACCGGGTTGGGCCGATCCAGCACCCATGCTTCTTTGCCGTGCTGCGCCGCGGCTTCCAGCAGGTAGCGCAGCGTGGTGACGAAAGTGTAGATGCGGCAGCCCAGATCCTGCAGGTCGACGAGGACGACGTCGAACGCGTCGAGCATCGCTGGCGTCGGCCGGCGCACTTTTCCGTACAGGCTGAACACCGGGATACGGTGTACCGGATCAAAAAAATCCGGCGACTCGACCATATTGTCCTGCTTGTCGCCGCGCAGCCCGTGCTGCGGCCCGAACGCGGCCGTGAGCCTCACGTCGCTGCAGGCGGCGAGCGCATCGAGCGCGTGGGTCAGATCGGCGCTAACCGAAGCCGGATGCGCCAGCAAGGCGACGCGGCGGCCGGCGAGCGGCGCGCGCAAGGTCGGTTCGGCGATGAGGCGGTCGATGCCGAATTTCATGCTGACGAAGTCTACCCTGATCCGTCATTGCCGGGCTTGACCCGGCAATCCATGCTGAAGTGCCGTCTGCCGCCGTAATGCTGCGGATCGCTGTGCTTCAGCATGGACCACCGGGTCAAGCCCGGTGGTGACGCGGAAAGTGGACGAACTGCGCGTTACTGCAATTCCAGCGCAAAGCAATCGGCGTGATGGAAATCCGGTTTGTTTTCGCGCGGATGCGCCAGCGCCCAATACGATTTGCCGCCACCGGCTGCTTCGAGCACGGCGGAAAGGCCGAGCCGCCATGTCGCTGCGCGCCCAAGCTCGGATGACTTGTCCCATTGCAGCGTGGCTTGCAACGTGAAGGAATCCCCTTCTCTCTCCATCTCGATCAGCGGCGCGGCGATCCCGCCAGCGGCCCGCATCCCCATTCGATAGCTGTCGAACCGGTACGCCGCCCACTGCGTCGACGGCGCAAAGTTGAATTCGTAATAGGCCGCGCCGGGCGCCGGCCGAATGAACGCTTCGAAGCAGGTGTGCCGCCACAGCTCGTCCGCCCGCGCCGGCTTTGTGACGGCCGGCAGCGCCAGTTCGCCGACGTTGCCGCTCACGATATAGCGCAGCACCAAACCATCGGCCCGCGGGCGCGTTACGTCGACTTCGACGTGGCGTATTGCGGCGGCGCGCGAGTCCGGATGAAGTTTTAGAGCGCAGTGCATGGCGCAATCTAACGGTAGGCCTTCCAGGCGATGCGAGCGCGCATGGGCCGCTTGGCGCTTACGTATTCGTCGCCCCGCCGTCCACCGCGATGGTCTGGCCGGTGACGAAATCGCTGTCGGCGGAGGCGAGGAAGACGAGCGCGCCCAAAAGATCCTCCGGATATTCGTCGCGCTTGATGGCACGGCGCACGATAGAGGGCGCGCGCGAGTGATCGAGATGGCCGGGGTTTTCGTTGACGACGCTGTCGGAGAGCGTGAAGCCGGGCGCCAGATTGTTGACGCAGATGTTGTGCTCGCCGAGTTCGCGCGACACCGCCCGGGTGAACGCGGTGACCGCGCCCTTCGAGGTCACGTAATGGGCGAAATTGGGAATGCCGCGCGCCACGGTGCCCGAGCTGATATTGATGATTTTTCCGTATTTCCGCGCGATCATGTGCGGCGCGACGTGTTTGGTCATGAGAAACACGCCGCGGATGTTGATCGCCATGACGCGGTCCCACAAATCCGTGTCGATCGCGGTGACTTTCTGCTCGGCGAGCGGCGCGAACAGCGCGGCGTTGTTGACCAGAATGTCGATCTTGCCGAAGCGCTCGATGGTCTGCGCCACCAGCGCCTTGACGGCGCCCTCGTCGCTCACGTCGGCGACCGCGCTCGCCACCGAATTGGCGCCGCGCTCGCGTGCGATGGTCTCGGCAAGCTCGCTGCCATCGGCGACGTCGGCGATCATCAGCCGCGCACCCTCGCGGGCCAATGCGTGCGCGTAATGGCGGCCGATGCCCTTGGCGCCGCCGGTGAGCAGGGCGACGCGATTGTCCAATCTGTTCATACGTCATCTCCTCGGCTCATTCCCGCGCAAGCGGAAATCCAGGAGCGGCTTGCGCGAGAACTAGAGCTTATGAGCTGGGTTCCCGCTTTCGCGGGAACGAGCGTGGGTGACGATCTCACTTTCTCCCGTTCAGCCGCCGCACGAATTTCTCGAAGCCGGCAAGCTGCTGCTTGACGATGTCGATGGTCGGCTGATCGGTCAGCGCCAGGGTTTTCTCATCGAATTTTTTTGCCGCGAACGTGACCAGCACCTCGGGCTTGCCGAACAGGAAGGCGTCGATCGAGGTCAGGGACTGCCGCAGGTGGTATTGCATGCGGGCGCCGCCGAGCACGCCGGTGGCGCAGGATTGTATGGCCACCGGCTTCTCCTTGAACGGCACGTCCTTCATGCGCGACACCCAATCGATGGCGTTCTTGAGCCCGCCCGGAATGCTCCAATTGTATTCCGGCGAGACGATG
>JASHQS010000253.1 GCA_030038995.1 Xanthobacteraceae bacterium | reverse complement strand
CGAGCCGCTTCTGCTCATGATCGGTCGCCGGCTCGCGTGCGGAAAAATTTGTCGCCGTTCTCATCGCAGCCACTTGAACCGCCGAGCGGCGGCGTCCCTACCCACCGCCGAAACTAGCACGGGAATTTTCGGTCCGAATTCGAACCTTGAGGAAGGGTTAATACTGCCGCTCGGCCAAGCAATCGCGCGCGGGGGGGACGGGCCTTAATTGGCGTAACGCGCCGTGACGTCGCGGGCGATCTGGGCGCCTTCCTGCAGGTAGCGGTGGATCGCCACATTGGCCGCCGGCGTGCAGGTCCGATAGCTCTGCTGGAAACCCGAATAGCCGCGGTTGAAGGCTTGCACCATCTGGTCGTGACGCGGTCCGCTCGGCGCCTCGGCCGCGATCAAAGCCTGGGCCTCGTCGCGCCATTTCTGGCCTTCATTCGAGCCGCAAATGCCGCGCAGAAAATGCAGGGCGCCGAGGATTTCGGCAAGCCGCTGCAGGTCCGGGTCGTAGGGCGTCGGCGCCGAGGGCGCGGCTTCCGGCTGCGGCGCGAGCTTTGGCGGCCGCGGTGCCGGTGCCGGTCGCGGCGGCGGGCGCTGCGGCTGCGGTTGGGACTGAAAGAAGGGAAAAAACTGCGCACCGGCCGGCGCGGTGCCGAGATAAGGCACAAGCACAGCCACCAAGGCGACGCGCAGCAGCGATGCTGCCGCCGATGGCCGCGCGGAGCGCGATCCGCGATGAGGAGGGTACGAACGCGACACGATCGTGCTCAAAAACCCGCCGCGGCGATCCGCTCGCCGGCGGCGGCCACGATCTGGGCTAGGCCTTCGGTCGTCGTCAACCCGCCGAGCTCGGCCGGCGCAAGCCAGTGCGCTTCCGCGAGCTCGTCGTTGAGCGCTATGTCGCCGGCGATCCAGCGCGCCGCGAACGGCAGAATGACGAAGTGCCGCTCGACCTTGCCGGCGGCATCGCGCGCAATGGCCTGGCGGTAGCCGGCGAGCGCGACCGGCTCGACTTCGAGCCCGGTTTCCTCGCGCACCTCGCGGATCACCGCCTCCTCCAGCGTCTCGCCGAGCTCGACGCCGCCGCCGGGCAGCGTGTAGAGGCCGTGGGCCGGCGGCCGCGCGCGGCGCACGATCAGCACGCGGCCATCGCGGAAGATGGCGGCGCTGACGGCGAGATACGGCCGCAGCGGGTAGCTGCGCGCCATCTCGCGTGTTGCCGAAGCCTGCTTTGTTGCGGACAAGCCGAAGATGTCCTGGATATGCCGCCGCTGCGGGATTATCTCCTTAGCGTATGTGCGGACGTTATGTCATCACGTCGCCGCCAGCGGTGATCCGCGCGCTGTTCGGCTATCCGGAACAGCCGAATTTTCCGCCGCGCTACAACGTGGCGCCGACGCAGCCTGTGCCGATGGTGCGGCTTGACAAGGGCAAGCGCCAATTCGCGCTGGTGCGCTGGGGCTTTATTCCGGGCTGGGTGAAAGATCCGAAGAGCGTCTCGCTGCTCATCAACGCGCGCGCCGAATCGGTGCTCGACAAGCCCGCTTTTCGCAATGCGATGCGCCGCCGCCGCTGCCTCGTTCCCGCCGACGGTTTTTACGACTGGCGGGAAGCCGACGGCCGCAAGCAGGTGTTTTTCGTGCGGCGCAAGGATGGCGGCCCGCTCGCTTTCGCCGGATTGTGGGAAACCTGGACCGGGCCGAACGGCGAAGAGCTCGACACCGCGGCCATCGTCACCACGCCGGCCAGTCGTACGCTGTCCTTCATTCACGGCCGCATGCCGGCGATCGTGCCGCCGGATGCGTTCGAGCTGTGGCTCGACTGCGCCAGGGTCGATGCGGCGACCGCGGCTGCGCTGCTCGTTCCTGCGCGCGACGATTTGTTGGAAGCCTGCCAGGTCTCGCCCGCCGTCAACCGCGTCGCCAACGATTCGGCGGCGCTCATCGCGCCCTACGTCGAAGGCGCGCATGAAGCAGCGTCACCGATGGCCACGGGTGCTCCGTCGCCAGACATCAAAAAGTCGTCCAAAAAATCGCCGGACCAGCCGTCGCTTCTGTAAACCGGCCGCTAAAGCAAGATGATTAGATCGCGACAGCACACTCGATCGTCATTGCGAGCGAAGCGAAGCAATCCAGTGCGGCGTCGCCGTTATGGATTGCTTCGTCGCTTCGCTCCTCGCAATGACGATGGACTGAATCAACTTAACTTCATCATGTCTAAAGCACCTTGCCGGGGTTGAGGATGCCCTTGGGATCGAGCGTGCGCTTGAGCGTGCGCATCAGATCGAGCGCCACCGGATCCTTCACCGACGGCAACAGGTCGCGCTTGACCACGCCGACGCCGTGCTCGGCCGAAATCGAGCCGCCATACTTTTTTACCACCGCGAAAACCACCGCGTTCACCTCGTCCCAGCGCTTGAGAAACGCGGCTTTGTCGGCGCCCTCCGGCTGCGTCACGTTGTAGTGGATATTGCCGTCGCCGAGATGGCCGAACGGCAGCGGCCGGGCGCCGCGAATGAGCGCAGTGACGGCGGCGTTCGCTTCGGCGATGAACGCCGGCACAGCGGCCACCGGCACCGACACGTCGTGCTTGATCGAGCCGCCGGCATAGCGCTGCACCTCGCCGAACATTTCGCGGATGCGCCAGAACATTTTGGCCTGCTCGATGGTGTCGGCGATCGTGGCGTCGATCACCAGATTTCGCTCCGCGCCTTGCGCCAAAATGTCTTCCAAAACCTCGCGCAAACCGTCGCGCCGCTGCGACGACAGTTCGATCAGCACGTACCAGGGATGCGGCGCGGCCAGCGGATCGCGGCAGCCGGAGCCGTGGCTGAGCACGAGCTCGATGCCGCGGCGGGTCATGATCTCGAAGCTGGTGACGCCGCCGGCGGTGCGTTCGCTGGCAAGCCCGAGCAGATCGAGCGCGGCTTCGGCCGCCGGCACGCCGACAAAGGCGGTCTCGACCGAGCGCGGCCGCGGCACCAGCCGCAGCACCGCCGCGGTGATGATGCCGAGCGTGCCTTCGGCGCCGATGAACAAGTTTTTCAGGTCGTAGCCGGTATTGTCCTTTTTCAGCTTGTTGAGGTCGTTGAGCACGCGGCCGTCGGCGAGCACCGCCTCGATGCCGAGCACGTGCGAGCGGGCGATGCCGTGCGCCAGCGCCGCGGTGCCGCCGGCATTGGTCGACAGATTGCCGCCGATCGTGCAGGTGCCTTCCGACGGCAGCAATTGCGGATAGAGCCGGTCGACCGCGGCGGCGGCGGCGCGGGCGCGCTGCAGGGTGACGCCAGCCTCGCAGGTCAGCGTGTTCGAGGTCGGATCGATTTCGCGGATGCGGTCGAGCCTGTTGAGCGACAGCAGAACTTCGTTGTGCAGCGGGATTTGCCCGCCGACCAGGCCCGTATTGCCGCCCTGCGGCACGATCGGCGTCGCCGTCTCGTTGGCGAGCGCGAGGATTTCCGCGACTTCGTCCACCGCGCCGGGCCGCAGCACCACGGGCGTATG
>JASHQS010000252.1 GCA_030038995.1 Xanthobacteraceae bacterium | reverse complement strand
CGGCGATCTGTTCGGCGCCGTTGGAATGGCCGTCGAGGCCGGGCTTGCCGACCAGAAATTTCAGCCGCCGGCCGAGCTTTTTCGAGACGCGGTCGACTTCGGCACGGATGTCGTCGAGCCCGGCGGCGTCGTTGCGCATCGCGGTGCCTATTCCGGTCGGCGCGCGGTATTCGCCAAAAGCTTCGCGCAAGACAAAGCCCCACTCGCCGGTGGTGACGCCGGCTTTGGCGCAGGCGATCGAGGCCGGCATGACGTTGGCGCCGCTGCGCGCGGCGCTCCGCAATGCCGCGAGCGCCGCGGCGACCGCCGCATTTTTGCGCGCGGCGCGCCAGGCGTTCAGCCGCGCGATCTGATCGGCTTCGGCTTCGGGCGGCACGGTGACGACGGCGGCGGCGGCGGCTTGCGTCAGCGGCGACGGCTCGGTCTCGACGAAGCGGTTGACGCCGACCACGGTGGCGTCGCCGCGCTCGATCGCTGCGATGCGCCGCGCATTCGACTCGACGAGCCGTTGCTTGAGGTAACCGGATTCGACCGCGGCGACGGTGCCGCCCATCTTCTCGATCTGAGCAAGCTCTTCGCGCGCGGCCGCCTTCAATTCCGCGACCTTGGCGGCGATCGCCGGCGCGCCGTCGAAAATGTCGTCGAAGTCCAGAAGGTCGGTCTCGTAGGCGAGAATCTGCTGCAGGCGCAGCGACCATTGCTGGTCCCACGGCCGCGGCAGGCCGAGCGCCTCGTTCCAGGCCGGCAGTTGCACCGCGCGCGCCCGCGCGCTTTTCGACAGCGTCACCGCGAGCATTTCCAACAGGATGCGGGCGACGTTGTTCTCCGGCTGCTGCTCGGTGAGCCCGAGCGAATTGACCTGCACGCCGTAGCGGAACAGCCGGTGCTTCGCATCGCGCACGCCGTAGCGCTCGCGCGTGATCTCGTCCCACAGCCCGGCGAAAGCGCGCATCTTGCAGACTTCGGTGACGAAGCGCAGCCCGGCATTGACGAAGAACGAGACGCGGCCGACCGCCTCGCCGAATTCGCCGTCGGCGCATTGCCCGGACGCCTGCACCGCATCGAGCACCGCGATCGCGGTGGCGAGCGCAAAGGCCAGCTCCTGCACCGGCGTGGCGCCGGCTTCCTGCAGGTGATAGGAGCAGACGTTGATCGGATTCCATTTCGGCATTTCCTTGGTCGTGAACAGGATCACGTCCTTGGTGAGCCGCAGCGACGGCGCCGGCGCAAACACGTAGGTGCCGCGCGACAGATATTCCTTGATGATGTCGTTCTGGGTCGTGCCTTGCAGCGCGTTGCGGGCGATGCCCTGCTCGTCGGCGAGCGCGACGTAGAGCGCCAACAGCCACGCCGCAGTGGCGTTGATCGTCATCGACGTGTTCATGGTGTCAAGCGGAATGCGCTCGAACAGCGCCCGCATGTCGCCGAGATGGCAGATCGGCACGCCGACCTTGCCGACCTCGCCTTGCGCCAGCGGATGATCGCTGTCGTAGCCGGTCTGCGTCGGCAGATCGAAGGCGACCGAAAGCCCGGTCTGCCCTTTGCTCAGGTTGTTGCGGTAGAGCGCGTTCGACGCGGCCGCGGTGGAATGCCCCGCATAGGTGCGGAAGATCCACGGCTTCTGTCGTTCGGATCGGGGCTCGTCGCGCATCGGTGCCGCAAGTTGCGCCTTTTCAACACTCTGCTGCCGATTTTGTTGCAACGCAACGTGCCGCCGACCTGGTCATGCACGCCCCGGTAACCGCGGGATTTTTGCCGCCGAACGGGCGGCAAGTTCGCGCCGCGGGTTTTTAAGCGGTGATCCGCACCTGTTTCGCCGCGAAGAGCCGGCGGCCGACCAGCACCGCAATGACCGCGGCCGCCGGCAATCCGACCGGCACGCCGAAGAACGGCACGATCGCCAAGAGCGCCGCGCCGCAGGCGAAGCCGGCGGCTTCGCCGCGCGCAAAGCCGTCGCGCAACGCGGCGCGGAGCAAAAACCCCGCCGCGACCGCCAGCACGGCGAGGTCGTAGAGATAGACGTAAGGCGTGACGACGAGCACACCGGCCGCCGCGGCAGCGGCTTTCAGTTCGTAGCCGATGCGGTCGCTTCGCCACATCATGCAGAGCCCAAGCGCCACGATCGCGGTCAGCGCCAACTGCAGCGTCCAGGCCAGCGCCGCGCTGCCGCCCAGTAACCGGACCAGCGCGAACATGCTCTGAAATTTGCTCCAGTCGACGTGAAGCGGCGAGTCCTGCGCGAACAACGCGTGCGAGGTCAGCGGCAGCCAGTGAAAGAATTCGCCCCACGGCGTCACGCCGAAGCAGGCGATGGTCGTCAGAGCCAGCGCGCCGGCGCTCGCCGCCGCGGCGGCGATCGCGCGCCAATGGCCGCCGGCCACGAGCAGCAGCGGAAACAGGATGCCGAATTGCGGCTTGTAGGTAAGGAGCCCGAGGCAGCAGCCGGCGAGAATGGGCCGCCGCGGCAACAGTGCAAGCGTGCCGCCGATCAGCGCCGCGGTGAATAGCCCGTTCTGCCCCGGCACGACGTTCGGCAACAGGCAGGGAAACGCGCCGCCAAGGAGCCAACCGACGTTGTCGCCGACGACGGCGCGGATCGCCGCGAGATAAAGCGGCAACGTGGCGGCGATCCAGATGAGGAATGCAAGCGCGTAAGGCAACGTCGCCAACAGCGCTGCGATCATCAGAAACGGCGGCGGGTAGTGCCATCCGAGATAAGCGGTGTAGGGATGCGCGGCCACCGCGTTCTCGGCCGCATAATGCAACTGCCAATCGTAAGCCGCCGCGGCGTGGCCTGCGAGCGCAAGGCGCCCGGCGGCGTACACGCTGGTGAAATCGGTGTGAAACGGCCGGCCGCCGGCATCCACGATCCATTCTTTGTCGAGCAGCAACGCCGCCACATAGCCGAGATTGGCGATCAAGAGTCCGAAACAGATGAGACCGAAGGCAGGCGCCCGCGGCGCGACCGCCGGCCGACCGTAGCGCACGGCCTGCAGCGTCATGACGCCCGCTCTTTGGCCGGCGCCAGCGCCGGTTCGACGACACCGATCGGTGGCCGGCTCGGCAACGAAGCGGTGCGCAAGGGTATACTGGAGGGCTGTGTGTGCATCGCAGTGCGGCCAGAACGGCGATCGGCGGCCGGATTGGGTTCGAAACCGGATTTTGACGCGCTATTCCTTTCGTTTGGCTTAGCGCCGGCCCAATTCACATCCACCGTCGAGCTCATTGCAGCGCAACATAATGTGATGCAGACTGGCTGAAACCGCGCCCTTGATCGGCCGTTGCCGGGGCGCGGGTCTGGATGCGGAGGTCGCCATGGCCGTTGCCCAGAAGAAGCCGCCAGCCCCCCCAGCCCGCCAAGCCGTGCCGCTCAAGGACCTTTACGCCATCGGCGAAGTCCCGCCGCTCGGCCACGTGCCGGAGAAGATGCACGCCTGGGCGATCCGCAAGGAACGGCACGGCCCGCCCGAGCAGGCGATGCAGTGCGAAGTCGTGCCGACCTGGCCGGTCGCGGAGGATGAAGTCCTGGTCTACGTCATGGCCGGCGGGGTCAACTACAACGGCGTCTGGGCCGGGCTCGGCCAGCCGATCTCGCCGCTCGACGTGCATAAGAACGCTTTCCACGTCGCCGGCTCGGACGCATCCGGCATCGTCTGGAAGGTCGGCCCAAAAGTGCGGCGCTGGAAGATCGGCGACGAAGTCATCGTGCATTGCAATCAGGACGACGGCGACGACGAGGAATGCAACGGCGGCGACCCGTTATTGTCGCCGTCGCAGCGCATCTGGGGCTACGAAACGCCGGACGGCTCGTTCGCCCAATTCTGCCGCGTGCAGTCGCGTCAGTTGATGCGCAAGCCGCCGCATCTGACCTGGGAGGAATCGGCCTGCTACACGCTGACGCTGGCCACCGCCTACCGCATGCTGTTCGGCCATCCGCCGCACACGCTCAAGCCCGGCGACAACGTTTTGGTCTGGGGCGCCTCGGGCGGGCTCGGCGTATTCGGCGTTCAACTCGTCGCCGCCTCGGGCGCCAACGCCATCGGCATCGTCTCCGACGACGGCAAATTCGAATACGTGCGCAACCTCGGCGCCAAGGGCGTCATCAACCGCACCGAGTTCAGGTGCTGGGGCGCCATGCCGAAGGTCGGCACCGCCGCGTACGACACCTGGGTGAAGGAGGCGCGTCGCTTCGGCAAGGCGATCTGGGACATCACCGGCAAGCGCGACGTCGACATCGTGTTCGAGCATCCGGGCGAGGCGACCTTTCCGGTATCGTGCCTGGTGGTCAAGCGCGGCGGCATGGTGGTGTTCTGCGCCGGCACCTCGGGCTACAACATCAGCTTCGACGCGCGCTACGTGTGGATGCGGCAGAAGCGCGTGCAGGGCTCGCATTTCGCCCATCTCAAGCAGGCCAGCGCCGCCAATCAGTTCGTGCTCGACCAGCGCATCGATCCGTGCATGAGCGACGTATTCCCGTGGCAGAAGATCCCCTATGCCCACGAATTGATGCGCACCAACCGCCACAAGCCCGGCAACATGGCGGTGCTGGTCAACACGCCGCGTCCGGGCCTGCGCAATCTCGACGACGTGCTCGAAGCGGCGGGCTAGCAAATTCCATTCATATGGAATCGCGCGCGCCATCGCTGTACCAATCACTGTCATGCCCCGCGAAAGCGCATAGGCGCTGACATAGCTGCGTTTCCCGGGCGCAGCGCAGCACGAAGCGCAGCGAAGTGGTGCGCTGCAGACCCGGGATGGTAACAAGTTGCGGAGTCTGGGACGGTCCCGGATCAGCGGTGCACCGCTTCGCGCTGCACCGCATCCGGGAAACAGAGGCCGATGTTAGCGCCTATGCGCGAAAGCGGGGCATCCAGTAACCTCCTCAAATCTTTTGCGATTACTGGACCGCCCGCCTTCGCGGGCGATGACAGGGAAGGAGTGGGCTGCGCACTAGCCTGAGCGGCGGCCTTTGCCGACTTTGCCGGCCTCGTCGCGCACCCGCGCGATCGCGGCGTTCAGCTCGCCGCCGTAGATGAAAATCCAGGCGCTGAAATAGAGAAACACCAGCGCCGTCATCGCCGAGGCGAGCCCGGCGTAATAGGTCACGTAAGCGGCCGAAAAACTGTTGAGATAGCGGCCGAAGGCGAAGCCGCAGGCGAGCCACAGCACCAGCGTCGCCACGATGCCGGGCCACACCTCTCGAAAACGCCGGCGGCCGGCGGGCAGCCACAGATGCAGAATGAACAACGCCGCCGCGATGACCAATGCGGCCACGATGAGCCGCGCGAAATTGTAATGGCCTTCGAACGACACCAGCGTGGGCGCATAAGCGAGCGTCGCCCGAAACATCAGCGGTCCGAGCACCACCAGAAACGCCAGCGCCAACATGCTCAAGGCGCCGACCAGCACGTAGGCGATCGATTCCAGCCGCAACAGCCACCATGGCCGCCGTTCGGCGAGGCCGTAGGCGCGGTTGAGCCCGATGCGCAGGCTCTCGACGCCGCTGGACGAGAAGTACAGCGCAAATACCGCGCCGAGCGTGAGCACGTCGCCCTGCGCACTCGTCAGCACGGTGTGGATCTGATCGGCGATCGGCGCGGCAACCTTATGCGGCCAGGCGGCCACGACCAGCCGCGCCACCTCGTCGGCGAGATTCTTGGAATCGAGAAACCCGGCAAGCGCCGTCACCAGGATGAGAAACGGAAACATCGCCATCAGGATCGACAGGGCGATGTGGCTTGCGATCGCCCAGCCGTCGTCGGCGTTGAAGCGATAAAAAGCGTCGATGACGACGCGAAAGCAAAGACCGATTCTGCGCAATGCCGAAGGCCTCCACGGCAAAGGCAGGCCTATACGTCATTCCGCCACCCGGGCGAAGCCCGCTCGCGCGCCGGGCGCGGGGCGCTGGCCGGTCAGGATTTGTCGTGATTGAGAAACATCGCTCCGGTCAGCGTCGCACCGAGGCCGAACAGAAAAGCGAAGGAGAGCAGAAACCGCAACGTCTTGAACGAGGTTCCCGGCCCGCCGATCAGGCTGTCGCCGGCCGCGCTCGGCACCTGCAGCAGCAAGCCCGCGCACAGCACGCCGAGCGCGGTTCCCATCAGGCAGTGCCAGAGCAATTGCCGAAACGAGGGGCGCGGCGCGCGGCGGTGCGGATCGGGCATGTGGTTTGGGCTGTTGGCAGACTTAAGGGTTTGCAATATCGGCTGCCCGGTTAACTCGGCTGCGGGCGACGCTGTTCCCGTCTGGTCATGGGCCGGCGCGTGGTTCATTGGCGGCAAATGGCCGCCGGAACATGCAGGCGCGGCGTGGCTGACTGTGGATGGCTGGCATAGTTCCGAGCCAACTGGCTTAATTTGAATTTGGCTGTGGCCTGTTTTGCAAATCAGCGAATGTTTGGGTTTACGTCCACAACTTGACGCATCATCCTGCCGGCATGTCGTTTGTCTGCACCGCCCGCGATTCTCAACCACAGCTAATTGGCGACTCGGTCGTGGTCCCCATCGGGTACGACGACGCCGAACCCAAATCCTATTCGCTCTTGATCGCCTTCGACACCATGGCCGGCGGGGAGCCGAGTTCTTCTTTTGCGTCATTGAGCAAAACCATGAAACCAATACGGAAGCCCGATATTGGAGCGGCCTGGAGGTAGCCAAGTTTACGAGTGACGAAGATCGCGTTTTTATTCTTAGTGCGCTGTTAGACGGCACAAGAGAGCTGCTACAGCACAACCCTCCGAAGCTGGTTTTCTGTTGCACGCATGACTCAGGGTTGCCACAAAATGCACTGATAAAACATTTACTCGTTGCACAGGTCTTCGAAACGTGCGGGCATGTCGTTGAAGAGCAGCCGGTTTGTCTAGGAAAGATTCCTGGTGGATGAAACTGCCAGAGTAACCCGGCGTTCCTATATTGGGTGCAGTGTTGAGTGAGATCGAGGAGCGAGCCATGGGCCCGCATGAAGATACCAAGCGCATGCTTGAAACCTCAGAGGAACGGCGAAACCGGCGCGTGGATGCCCTCTTGGAGGACCCCGCCGTGAAAGCGGCCGTCCGACGGGATCAGCGGCGGCAGGCTACCGAAGAGGAGCTTGAGGCGTCCCTTCGCAAATCTGCTTAGCCAATCCACGCGGGAGACCCAGAAACCGGAAGCGCGAGGGGCCGCCCTAGTTGGCGGCCTCTCTCTTTTGGCCACGGGTTGATGGGTCAATCGAGGCGCTGCATTCCGCTGGTCCACAATACGCGGCTACTTCACCCGCACGCCGGGCTTTTTGCCGTTGGTGAACTCGACGCCAGCCTTTTCCAGGGCATGCCGGATTGCCTCGACGGTACGTGGTTGCAGGGTTTCGCCGGCCTCAAGCCTGGAAATCGTACTCGCTGCCACTCCGGCGAGCTTGGCGACATCACGAATCCCAAGCTGGAGCGCCGCTCGGGCCATCCGGGATTGCACGGGAATCATCGGAACACTGCTCCGATTTGCTATTGACGCTCCGATGGTTTTGTGCGTAAATCGGAGCACCGTTATTATGCCGGATTCGCCGGACTTTCACCATGCCCGCGCCACGCAAGCGTGTCAGTACATCTTTGCGCCCGAGCAAAGCGGCAGCGTCAAAACTGGTGTCGCTCTGTCTCGACATGGAAGAACTGCTCAACGAAGCCCAGGACGCCGCGCGCGTCGTTCATCTCATCGGCCACGGGCTGCGCGAGTTCGTCAACGAAAACGAAGCCCGCGCCGTAGCCGCGGCCGCATGGAATGCATGCCAGAAAGTCGAAGCGCTTAGGCGGATGTGGCACGACTTGTTCAAGGCCGCGGCGCGGGCGACAGCTGGTCAATATCCGGACTGAGCGCAACGACATCCGTGAACGATTTCGGAGGCGGAGCGCCGATCCTGGGTTTCGCTTCGCTCAACCCAGGCTACGTTGCGCTACGCCGCCTGCACGTCGGTGAGGAAGCGGCGCACTTCGTCCTGCAGATTTTCCGCCTCGACCGACAGCGCGTCGGCGAGCGCCTTGACGTCGGCGGCGGTGGAGCGGGCGCCGGTCGAGGCGCCGGCGACGCGGCTCATGGCCTCGGCGCCGGTGCGCGCTTCGACCGAGGCGCGGTTGACGCCTTCGGCGATCGAGGCGACCGCGTTGTTCTGCTCCTCCACGGTGGCGGCGACCGTCGCGGCGATCGCCGACATGTCGTCGATGATCGAGGAGACCTGCTCGATCGCCTGCGCGGCGTCGGCGGTCGCCGACTGGATCGAGCCGATCTGGGCGGCGATGTCCTCGGTCGCCCGCGCGGTCTGCGCGGCGAGCGATTTGACCTCGGAGGCGACCACGGCGAAGCCGCGCCCGGCCTCGCCGGCGCGCGCCGCCTCGATGGTGGCGTTGAGCGCCAACAGGTTGGTCTGCCCGGCGATGGCCTGAATGAGCCCGATCACCTCGCCGATGCGGTTGGCGGCGCTGCCAAGGTCCGACATGGTGTTGACGGTGCGCTTGGATTCGGCGACGGCGCGGCCGGCGACCTCGGTCGATTTCGACGCTTGCGCGGCGATTTCGCCGATCGAGGCGGCCAGTTCCTCGATCGAACTTGCCACCGTGGTGACGTTGACGGACGCGGCGCCGACGCGGGTCTCGGCCTGCTGGGCTTCGGCAGTCACCGCGTCGGCGGCCTGATTGAGCCCGCTCGAGGCACGCTCGAGCCGGTCGGCCTGCTCGCGCAACCGCGCCAGCGCCTGCTCGACCGAGGTGCGGAACTCACCGATCATGGCGGCGATCGTTTCGCCGCGCCGCTCGCGCGCCGCGTTGGTTTCGGCCTGCATGCCGGACAGCCGCTCGCGCTCGAGCATGTTGTCGCGGAACACGATCACGGTACGCGCCATGGCGCCGATCTCGTCGCGCAGATGGGTGGCCGGAATTTGCGCCGCTTTATCGCCGCCGGCGAGCCGCTTCATGATGCCGGCGAGGCTTTCCAGCGGCCGGGTGATGGAGCGGCCGATCAGCCAGCTGCAGACGAGTCCGATCAGCACCAGGGCGACGCCGAGCGCGACGATGATCCATTGCGTGCGCTCGCGCGAGGCGGCGAGCGCGCGGGCGGCGGTGGCGGCGTTGCCCTGCGCCGCGGCGATGATCTTGTCGGCCTCCGGCAGCACGTCCTCGGTGTCGTGGTCGATCAGCGCCAAGAGCGGCTGGATGTTGTCGGCGCTCGCCACCCACTGGGCGAAGGCGTAGGCGTACTGCTGCACCTGGCGATTGAGCTTGTTCTTCATCGCCGGCAGGCCGTCGACCGAATTGAACAGGTTGTTGAAATTCTTCACTTCATCGAGGAAGTGCTGCTCGGCGTCGGCCGAACGGCTCAACCGGTATTCGATCTCGTAGCGCCGCATGGTGAGGATCGACACCATGAGCTTGGTGGCCTGTTGGTCGGCGACCCAGCCGAGATCGTTGTGTATCGTTTTCTCGACCTCGTTGCTGGCCGCGATCAGGTCGGCGGTGGTGCCTTGGCTCTCGTTGAAGCCGAGCAGCCTTTGCTCTTTCACCAAGCTGTCGAAACTGGCTTTGAGGTCGCGCACCGTGATGCGCAGCGGCGTGGTCTCGTCCTGCTGCGCATCGCCGAGCCTCGCCTGGATGCGGTCGAGCGACTGCATGGCGAACTGCTGGCCTTGCGCGAAGCTCTTGATCTGCCGTTCGGACGGATGGGCGACGAAATCCACCGTCGCGGTGCGCATCATCAGCAGGCCGGATTTGAGATCATGGCTGGCGTCGGCCACCGCGGTATCGCGCGCCACGATCGAGAACGAGCGGCCGACTTGGCTGTCGCCAAACTCGAAAGCGATGCCGATGGCCAGAAAGCCGATGACCGGAATGAGACCAAGCGCGATGATGCGGGCGCGGACTGACAGCTTGAAAAAGATTTGGGCGATCGACATCGGCAAGCCGGGGCGGGGTCCTTGGACCGGGATCATTGCCGCCGCGGCTGACGCGCCGCGGCAGTCGGCCAAAACAAAACCGAAAATGGTTAAGATTTGGCAAGAATCGTCGCTATTTCGCCCAGACGTTGTTCACCTTTGGCGGCGCGGCGGCTTCCGGCTGGGCTCGAGGGCAGCCGCTGATGCGGCGTGCCTGCCTGGCGCCGGGGCGCGTTTACGGCCCGCTTGCCGCGACCATGAGGGTTTTGGCCGGCCAGCGTTGCTTTTGTGCGCTGCACGCGTAAGTTCGGCCATCGTCCTCGCTTAAGCCGTTCATCCGGGTCATGGAGCCATCATGCCGCCGCCCGCCTCTGCCACGCCCGCGGGGCTTGAGCTGATTGCGGCAGCTCGCCAGGGGGTTGCGGCAGCCGCGGCGCTGCTCGAAGACGCCCGCCGCGCCGTTGCCGAGCGGGTGACGGTCGATGGCCGGCCGCTCGCGGCCACCTTCGATCGCGAGCAGCGCGCCACGCACGGCCTCGCCTGGCTTGCCACCTACGTGGAGGCGCTGCGCCAGCTCGTCGCCTATGCGCAGCGCCTGATGCAGACGCGCGGTCTCGGCGAGACCGAAGAACTTCTGGTGCGCATCGGCAGCGGCGAATATTTGGCGCAGATTTTCGGTGGCATTCCGATGAGCCAGGGCGAGATCGTGCGTCCGTCCGATCTCGGCCTCGCGCCGGCTGCTATTGCCGAACGCCTGACGCCGGTGGTCGAGCATCTCATCGCGTTCGGCAACAGCGCGCCGCACCGCGCCCGGCTCGCCGCGCTGATGCGGCAAGGCCAGGACGCCAGCGTCGGCTGCTGCGGCCTCGACGAAACCCTCGATGCGATCCGCGACGAGATGCGCCGCTTCGCCGACGACAAGGTCGCCCCGCATGCCCAGCAATGGCATTTGCGCAACGCCTACATCCCGCTCGACGTCATCGCGCAAATGTCCGAGCTCGGCGTGTTCAGCCTCACCATCCCCGCGGATTTCGGCGGCATGGGGCTCGGCAAGGAATCGATGTGCGTCGTCTCCGAAGAACTGTCGCGCGGCTATATCGGCGTCGGCAGCCTCGGCACGCGCTCGGAAATCGCCGCCGAGCTCATTCTCGGCAGCGGCACCTTGGAGCAGAAACGCAAGTGGCTGCCGAAAATCGCCTCCGGCGCGGTGCTGCCGACGGCGGTGTTCACCGAGCCGGACACCGGCTCCGACCTCGCCGCGCTGAAGACTCGCGCGGTGCGCGAGCACGACGCCTACAAGATCTACGGCAACAAGACCTGGATCACCCACCCGGTGCGCGCCGACTTGATGACGCTCCTGGTGCGCACCAATCCGGCCGAGCGCGGCCATCGCGGCCTCTCCATGTTGTTGGCCGAAAAGCCGCGCGGCAGCGACGACGAGCCGTTTCCGGTCGCCGGCATGTCCGGCACCGAGATCGCGGTGTTGGGCTATCGCGGCATGAAGGAATACGAGATCGCGTTCGACGGTTTTGCCGTGCCGGCGGACAATCTGCTCGGCGGCGTCGAGGGCCGCGGCTTCAAGCAATTGATGGCGACGTTCGAATCGGCGCGCATCCAGACCGCCGCGCGCGCCATCGGTGTGGCGCAGGCCGCGCTGGAGCAGGGGCTCGCCTACGCCACCGCGCGCCGGCAGTTCGGCAGGCCGATCGCCGATTTTCCGCGCGTCGCCGACAAGCTCGCCATGACGGCGGTCGAGATCATGATCGCGCGCCAGCTCACCTATCACGCGGCGCGGCAGAAGGATTCCGGGCGGCGCTGCGACCTCGAAGCCGGCATGGCGAAGCTCCTGGCTGCGCGCGTCGCCTGGGCCGCCGCCGACAATTGCGTGCAGATTCACGGCGGCAACGGCTTTGCGCTCGAATTTGCCGCCTCGCGGCTGCTCTGCGACGCCCGCATCCTCAACATTTTCGAAGGCGCCGCCGAAATCCAGGCGCAGGTGATCGCGCGGCGCCTGCTGGATGGGTCGAACTAACGGCTGCGGCGACGATCCAATATCAATGCGCCGGGCATCCCTGCGGTAGCAGCGGGTTCGGCTCCAGCGAAGAGTGGTGTTGGGCGATCAGCTTCCCTGTGAAGATATAGGTGTAGCGGGCCCGCAGCACCTGACCACTCTTGACCTTGAAACTGTAGAGGCCGGAAGCGAAGGTCGCCGTGCAGTGGGCGCTATCCCAATCGAAGGTTGCTTGCGGCTGCAGCGGCAGGAATGCGCTTTTGAAATAATCTTCGATCGCCGGATGGCCGACCAATGGCCCGTTGCTGCATGTCGGCAGCAGGACCGCATTATCGGCGTAGGTCGAAACGATCGGCGGCGGATAGCTGGGCTGCAACCAAGACGCCTGCAACTGATCGGCCCAATTTTGCAACAGGTCCTTGACCTCGCAGGCTTGGCTGGCCGTTTGCGACCATCCCGCCGTCGGCCAAGCTGCGAAGGCGGCAAGGAGGCACAAGCATGCAGAGTAATGCGGCACTCTCCGATTCAGACGTTTCATGGCATGGCTCCCGGTCCGGCCGGCATCGGCAACCGCGCGGCCCCGCAACGTTGATTAGCACAATAGTGTAGTACCCGAAATACGCGAGAGCGCTTTATCGCATTTTCTCTTCCACCGCCCTGCGCTCCGCCGGCGGCGGCTCCTTGAGCAACAGCCCGATATTGCCGGAGAGGATGCGCTCGCCGTCGGCGCCCAGCGCGCGGATGTCGCGCACGAAGTCGCGCACCGCGGCGCGCTTGCGGATTTCCTGCGGATAGTCGGTGGCGAAGACGATGCGCGCGGCCGGGATTTCGCACAATCCCGCCTGCACCGCGCCGATGCCGCCGGCAAAGCCCGCGGTGTCGAACACCAGATTGCTGCGGATGTAGTGGTCGACATCGCGCTCGGCCTTGGCGCCGTGGCGCGCATTGCCGGCGGTGCCCCAAAACGCCTTGTCCTGAAACGAGCGGATGCGGGCGAGCATGGCGGCGATGCCGCCGGCGAGATGCGCCATGTGCACGGTCAGCGTCGGATGGCGGTCGAACAGGCCGGAATTGATCAGGCGGATGGTCGCCATGATCAACGAGAACTCGCGGCCGACGCCGCGTGCGGTGTCGTAGGCGTCGAATTGCTGCGCCTGGTTGAGCTTGAGCGCCGGATGCACGAACACGAACAGGCCGAGTTTTTCGACCTCGTTCCAGAACGGCTCCATGGCCGGATCGTCGATCCACTTGCCGTTGAACTCCGAGGTGATGGTGACGCCCTGGAAGCCGAGCTCGTGCCGGCAGCGCTTAAGCTCCGCAAACGCGGCGGCGCCACCGAGCGGATGGGCATGCGCGGCGCCGATGAAGCGGCCCGGATAATCGCGCTCGGCCTTCTTGGCGCAATCGTTGACGAAGCGCGAGGTGTCGAGATCGGCGCACATGCCGGCAGCGCTGGTCAGCCAGGCGGCGTCGATGCCGGCCACGTCCATCATGCGCACGTGCTCGTCGAGATCGTAAAGCAGCGCATGCACCGTGTAGCTCGGGGCGCCGAGCGCGTCGTAATGCAGGACGAGGCGGTCGCCGGGGTCCTGCTTGATCAGCTCGCGCGGGGTGAAATGGTGCTGAAAATCGACGATCATCGCAGCCCTTTCCGAGTAGCGGCCCTGTTTTTAGCGCATCCCTCCACACGGGTCATTCCGGGGCCGAGCGAAAGCGAGGAGCCCGGAATCCATAACCACAGCGCAGGGCTTATGGATTCCGGATTTGCCGTTGCGCGGCAATCCGGAATGACGCGGCATGGGTTTCGCCGCCGCTCGGGGCGGGCTACATTGCCGGGCATGGCAGATTTCATGTCGCACTATGCGGTTCCGGCCGCCATTGGCGCAGTCGCGTTCGTGCTCTTACTCGGCCTCATCAACATGATGCGCGGCGGCCCCGGCAACGTCTCGCAGAAGCTGATGCGGCTGCGCGTGCTGCTGCAATTCATCGCCATCGTCGTGATCATGTTCACGGTGTGGATCATGTCAGGCTCGAAATAAACCGGCGACTCTCACCATGGTGCGTCTCAACAAAATCTACACCCGCACCGGCGACGACGGCACCACCGCGCTCGGCACCGGCGAACGACGCAAGAAATACGACTTGCGCATTGCCGCCTACGGCACGCTCGACGAGCTCAATGCCGCGCTCGGCCTCGCCCGGCTGCACACGGGCGACGACGCCGCACTCGATGCCGCGCTGTCGCGCATCCAGAACGATCTGTTCGACGCCGGCGCCGATCTCACCATGCCCGGCAAGGGCAAGGGGCCGGACGGCGCCCGCCTGACCGTGACCGACAATCAGGTGGCTTGGCTCGAAAGCGAGATCGACCGGCTCAATGCCGAACTGAAGCCGCTGCGCTCGTTCGTGCTGCCGGGCGGCAGCGCCGCGGCCGCCTATCTGCATCTTGCCCGCACCGTATGCCGGCGCGGCGAGCGGCTCATTGCCGAGCTGGCCGACCGGCCGGGCGAGAGTGTCACGCCCGAACTATTGAAATACGTCAACCGGCTTTCGGATTTCCTGTTCGTCGCGGCGCGCCATGCCAACGGCAAGGGCGCGGGCGACGTGCTCTGGGCTCCGGGGCGCAATCGCTGAGCACGCCGGGGAAGGCAAGCCATGGTCTTCATGCCGCTGTGGGACCACAACCCGCTCAAATGGCCGACGCCGCCCTACGTGATGTGGCTCTTGGTCCTCGTCAATTTCGGCGTGTTCTTCTATCAGGTCGGCACCGGACAGATCGATCAGGCCGATCGCTTCGCCGGCCTCGTTCCGGTCGCGCTCTGGAACGGCGGCAATCCGGGCGCGCTGCCGAGCCCGCTCACGCTCGTCACCTCGCTGTTCCTGCACGGCAATTTCATGCATGTGTTCGGCAATATGCTGTTTTTGTTCGTGTTCGGCGACGACATCGAGGAGGTGCTCGGGCACTGGCGCTTTCTCGGCTTCTATCTCGCCTGCGGCATCGGCGCGGGGCTGGCGTTCGTCTTGAGCGATCCGGGCTCGAAGACCGTGCTGATCGGCGCCTCGGGCGCCGTCGCCGGCGTGATCGCCGCCTATCTGCTGTTCCGGCCGTGCGCCAAGGTGACCTGCCTGCTCGGCCTCATTCCGCTGCGCATCCGCGCCTATTGGGTGATCGGCAGCTGGGCCATCTGGCAGGTGATCGAAGCGTCGTTGCGCACGCAAGACGGCGTCGCCTATTGGGCGCATGTCGGCGGGCTTGTCACCGGCGCGGCGCTGTTCGCGGTGCTGCGGCCAGCCGGCGTCAAGCTGTTCGATTGCGTGCACTCGGAGCCCGCGATCGTCGCCGGCCATTTCGATCCGCTATGAGCTCCGCGTTGACTCTGCGCCATCGCGGCCATTAGGTTGCCGCACCGCAGCGTAGGCGGCCAAAGCGATGAAAATCCTGGTGCCCGTGAAGCGGGCGATCGACAAGGACGTGAAGATCCGCGTCAAGGCGGACGGCTCGGGCGTCGAACTCGGCAACGTCAAAATGTCGATGAATCCGTTCGACGAGATCGCGGTCGAGGAGGCGCTGCGCATCAAGGAAGCCGGCAAGGCGAGCGAAATCGTCGCCGTCTCGATCGGTCCGCAGCAGGCCGCCGAAACCATTCGCACCGCGCTCGCCATGGGCGCCGACCGCGGCATTTTGGTCAAGGCCGACGGGGCGGTCGAGCCGCTCGCGGTGGCGAAAATTATCAAGGCCATCGCGCTCGCCGAGCAGCCCGGACTCGTCATCATGGGCAAGCAGGCGATCGACGACGACTGCAATCAGACCGGCCAGATGCTGGCGGCGCTGCTCGGCTGGCCGCAGGGCACTTTCGCCTCGAAGGTCGTGCTCGACGGCGACGCGGTCACGGTCACGCGCGAGGTCGACGGCGGGCTGCAGACCGTGCGGCTGAGAATGCCGGCGCTCATCACCACCGATCTGCGCCTCAACGAGCCGCGCTACGCCTCGCTGCCCAACATCATGAAGGCGAAGAAAAAGCCGATCGACGACAAGACCGCGGCCGATTACGGCGTCGACATCGCGCCGCGGCTGGAAACGATCAGGACCGCCGAGCCGCCGGCGCGCCAAGCCGGCGTCAAGGTCAAGAGCGTCGCCGAGCTCGTCGACAAGCTCAAGAACGAGGCCGGAGCGATCTGATGAATTCTTTGTTCCGTCACCCTGAGGTGCGAGCGCAGCGAGCCTCGAAGGGCGACGGCCCGGGGGCCTCGGCCGCATCCTTCGAGGCTCGCCCTGCGCGCGAGCGCCCCAGGATGACGAATTTGATGCGAGGCGAATGATGCCCACGCTCCTGATCGCCGAGCACGACAACAAATCGCTCAAGGACGCGACCAACAAGGCGCTGACTGCGGCGAAGGCGATCGGCGCCGAGGTGCACGTTCTCGTCGCCGGCCAGGATTGCAAGGCCGTGGCCGAGGCCGCCGCCAAGCTCGACGGCGTCAAAAAGGCGCTGCTCGCCGAGGCGCCGGCTTACGCGCACATGCTGGCCGAGCCGATGGCCGCGCTGATCGTGGCGCTCGCCGGCGCCTACGACATCGTGGTCGCGCCGGCGACCACCACGGGCAAGAATTTCATGCCGCGCGTGGCGGCGCTGCTCGACGTGATGCAGATTTCCGACGTCATCAAGATCGACGCGCCCGACACGTTCGAGCGACCGATCTATGCCGGCAACGCCATCCAGACCGTGCGCTCGCGCGAAGCCAAGAAAGTGATCACGGTGCGCACGGCGGCGTTTCAGCCGGCCGCGGAGGGTACTGGTTCGGCGCCGATCGAAACCGTCGCGGCCGCGGCCGATCCCGGGCTTTCGCAGTTCGCCGGCGAGGAGCTGTCGAAGTCCGAGCGGCCGGAGCTGACCTCGGCGAAGATCATCATTTCCGGCGGCCGGGCGATGCAAAGCCGCGAGAACTTCACCAAATATATAGAGCCGGTGGCCGATAAGCTTGGCGCGGCGGTCGGCGCCTCGCGCGCCGCGGTCGATGCCGGCTACGCGCCGAACGACTGGCAGGTCGGCCAGACCGGCAAGGTGGTGGCGCCCGATCTGTACATCGCGGTCGGCATATCCGGCGCCATCCAGCATCTGGCCGGCATGAAGGATTCCAAGGTGATCGTGGCCATCAACAAGGACGAGGAGGCGCCGATCTTCCAGGTCGCCGATTACGGCCTGGTCGCCGATCTCTACCAGGCGCTGCCGGAGCTTGCCGCCGCGCTCGACAAGCTGCGCGGCTGAAGGCGCGTCGAACGGCGCGGCGAATTGGCGTATAAGAGGCAAGGACCATGAACGAGGTGAAGGAGCGGCCGATGGCGCGTTCCGCACGAACCGGCGAGGCGCCGCCCGCCATTCGCAAGGTGGGCGTGGTCGGCGCCGGCCAGATGGGCAACGGCATCGCTCACGTCTGCGCGCTTTCCGGCTTTCACGTTCTGCTCAACGACGTCGCCGCCGAACGCATTTCCGAAGGCTTGGCCACGATCAGCGGCAACCTGGCGCGCCAAGTCAGCCGCAAGCGCATCAGCGAGGAAGAGCGCCAGGCCGCGATCAAGCGCATCACGCCGGCCGACACGCTCGACGCGCTCGGCGAATGCGACCTGGTGATCGAGGCGGCGACCGAGAAAGAGGACATCAAGCGGCGGATTTTCGGCACGCTGTGCCCGGCGCTGCGGCCCGAAACCATCGTCGGCACCAACACCTCGTCGATCTCGATCACGCGGCTCGCCGCCGCCACCGACCGGCCGGAGCGCTTCATCGGCATTCATTTCATGAATCCGGTGCCGCTGATGGAATTGGTCGAGGTGATCCGCGGCATCGCCACCGACGATTCCACATTCGAGGCGACCAAGCACTTCATCGGCAAGCTCGGCAAGCAGATCGCGGTGTCGGAGGATTTTCCCGCCTTCATCGTCAACCGCATCCTGTTGCCGATGATCAACGAGGCGATCTACACGCTCTATGAGGGTGTCGGCAACGTCGAGGCGATCGACACCGCGATGCGGCTCGGCGCGCATCATCCGATGGGCCCGCTCGAGCTCGCCGATTTCATCGGCCTCGATACCTGCCTCTCGGTCATGCAGGTGCTGCACGAGGGCCTCGCCGATTCGAAATATCGGCCGTGCCCGCTGCTGGTAAAATACGTCGAGGCCGGCTGGCTCGGCCGCAAGACGCAGCGCGGCTTCTACGATTATCGCGGCGACAAGCCGGTGCCGACGCGGTGAAGGACCGCGGCCGAACGATCAGCGGTCAAAAAAATATTATTTGGATGTCTTCGCGCCGTCGATCGCAACGGCTTTCTCTGATCGTCGGCGAACCACGAAATGCGGCGTCTCGCTTACCGCACGAATCTATAGTGAAAGCGCTCGCCGTCGGCCTCGATCAGTCCGGTGGTCGGGTGCGGAAAATGAATCGGCAGCACGAAGCGGCCGGTGCCGGCGGCGTCACCCAAGAATTTGCGGCGCGAGCGCGCGGCCTGATCCTGGTCCCAGTCGAAGATCGTCGACCAGCCGGGCTCGCGGACCTGCAGCGCGTGATGCATCAGATCGCCGACCACGACGGCGTGCTGGCCGCGCGAGCGGATATTGACGCAGCAATGGCATGGCGAATGGCCGGGCGTCGGCGTCAGCCACAGCGTGTCGTCGAGCGCATAATCGTCGTCGACCAGCAGCGCCTGACCGGCCGCAACCACCGGCTCGCAATTGTAGCGCCAGATATTGCCGCCGCCTGGCGCCGGATTGTTGCCGTACGGCGTCCTACCGCCCTTGGCGGCGTCCTCCCAGGCGGCGTATTCGCGCTTGTGGAAAATGTATTTGGCGTTTGCGAAGGTCGGCACCCATTTGCCGCCGCGCAGCACCGTGTTCCAGCCGCAATGGTCGATGTGCAGGTGCGTGCAGAACACGTAATCGATGTCGCCAAAGCGCAGGCCCGCGGCGGCAAAACCGTCGAGCCACGGCTTCTTCGGAAAATCCATCGGTGCTGGATAACCCTTGTCCTCGCCGGTGCAGGTGTCGATCAGGATGGTGTGCTTTGGCGTGCGCACCACGAAGGTCTGATAGGTGATGACCATCTTGCCCGACGCCGGATCGAACACTTCCGGATCGAGCGCGGCGAGATGGCGCTTGCCGATCGCCGGGTCGTAGGCCGGAAACATGTCCTCCGGCTTCCGCCATGGCCCGTCGCGCTCGATGATGCTGGTGATGGTAACGTCGCCAATGCTGAGCTGTTTCATAACGCCTCTCATCCGCTTTACGCTGCAGCCGCCAATTGACGAGATTGCGCACGGAGCGGTCAAGGCCCGCTTTGCCGATTGTCTGACGCCGAGACTATTGACAATCTATTGTCATTATGACAATATACTTCCATGGTGGTCGCTGCACCCAGTCCGCAAGCCATCGTTCCGATCATCGTGGCCGACATCTACGAGATGGCCGGGCGCATGCGCGAATATGGTGAGGCGGTGGCCCGCACCGTCGGCCAGACTCAGGCGCGTTGGCAGGTGATGAGCGCGGCCGCGGCAGAGCCCCACACGGTGCCGCAGATCGCGCGCATTCTCGGCGTCACCCGGCAGAATGTGCAGCGCATCGCCGATATGCTGGTTGCCGATGGCTCCGCGGCCTACCAGGCCAATCCCGACCACCGCACCTCGCCGCACCTGGTGCTGACCGGGCGCGGCCGTGGCGCGCTCGACCGGCTCAGCAAGGCGGCGCGCGGCTATCACGCCCGGCTCGCCCGCAAGCTGCCGCCTGCCGAAATCGTTGCGCTGCAGCGCGGGCTGCGCCGGCTGCTCGCGGCGCTGAACGAAATCGATCCGGTTCCCTCGCAAACCTAGGAGCTAACGCCAATGAACACCGACACCATTGTCGAATGCATGAAGCTCAGCTTCGCCGACGAGCCGTTTCCGCAGGTCGTGCAACGCCTCGTCGGCGCCGGCGTGACGTCCTACACCGCCGATCTGATGAAGCTGCGCAATACCTATTACGGCTCGGGCGACAATGCTTACGACGAGGCGCTGCCGCTGCGCGACGGCCCGGCGATTGCGCCGGCATTCGATGCCGCTGCCGTCGCCGCGTCGGTCAAGGCGATCCAGCGCGGCGAGATCGGCTACGACGCGTTTCTGCGCCGCATCATGGGCGCAGGCTGCTCGCACTATGAGGTCTTCATCGGCGGCCGCAAGGCGATGTATTTCGGCCGCGATGGCGAATTTTATACCGAGCCGTTCCCGACACGGGCGCCGTAAAGGCGCTAAAGCCGCTAGGCTGCGGGCACCGCCACTTTTTCGTTGGTCCCCGTTTCCGGCATCAGCGCCGCCGCCTTCAGTCCGGCCTGCACCTTCGGCACCGTGGCTTTGACGTCGGTGATCGGCAGGCCGTGGGTCGGCGCGATGGTTTTGACGCCGAGCCGTTCGATAAGCTGGTCGAGGCGCTCGCAATAGGCGTTCATGTCGGCGAACTTGGTCCAGAACAGCGCCAGGTCGGCAAACGTCGAGGACACGTCCGGCAAATCGAGCGATACCGCTTCCTCGGCGACCAGGCCGCAATGGCCGTCCTCGTGATAGTGGCTGTAGGCAAAGCCGTCGCCGGGAAACAGCACGCGGTCGCGGGTGTCGAAACCCCAATAGGTGGTGCGCAGGTCGCGGATCACCGGCTCGACCGCCAGCAAGCTGCGGCCGCCGAGCTTGATAGCGTCGCCCTCCTGCATCCAGCGCATGCGGTATTCGTATTGCGGAAAGGCGAGGTGATAGTCGCTGACGTCGCCGCACAGAAGCGCGTCCGGAAACGTTTTCAGGATGCGGCCGAGCCCGCCGCAATGCGGCGTTTCCTGGTGCGTCACGAACAGATATTTGAGCGGCGCCACGCCGCGGGCGAACAGCTCGTTCAAGTGCCGCTCGATCACCGGAAAGTCCTTCGGATGGCCGGTCTCGACCAGGCACGACGCGGTGTCGCCGACCACCAGGAAGGCGGCGTTGTAGCCGTGATAGACCTTGCCCTTGTGGCGCTGCGCCAAGCAGTCGCCGATCCAGAACACGCCGGGCGCGATCTCGCGGGGCATCTTGTTGGTCATGATGCGTCGGCTTTCTCGAAATGCAGCCGGATTGCGCGGAGCGCAATCCGGGGTAAGCCTGTCCTACTCAATGCCGTTCCCGGGTTTTGCTCCGCTCAACCCGGGCTACGAACTACGAACCTGTTCATCGCTCCTCGTCGCGCGGCACGTAGCGCGACACCGCCACGCTGTTGTCGCAGGCTTGCAGAAACGCGTCGAGCATGCGGTAGTGCCGTTCCACCACCTCGCGGCCGCGCAAGATGCAGCCGTAGCCGGGGGCGATGGTCTCCACGTCGTAGCTGTCGAACACCTTGGCAATGCCGCGGCGGATCGAAGCGGTGGGCGCGCCATCCAGCCACCAATAACGGGTGTTGAGCATGAACGAGCGCACGTCGCGCGGCTCGGTCGAATCGTTGTCGGTCGCGGTGACGATCCACGGCCCGGTTGCGGCATCGCGCCAGACGTGGGTGAACATGTCGGAGGAGAACAGCGTGCGCGTGCCGCGGTCGTAGAGCCAGCGCGTGGCGATGAGGCGGAGCGGCGCCTGCATCACGTCGATGGCGCGCTGCCCGCCGCCGAGCGCGATGGCATCGGCGCGCGTCACCGCGGTGACCTTCATGGATTTGAGCACGTCGCGGCCATCGGCCTTGGCGCCGAAATCGAACCACAAGGCGGCGTCGATATTGCTGGTGTAGCAGGTCTCGACGTTGAAATGCGCGGCAAAGCTCTCGACGTTGTTGATCGACATGAATTCGTTGAGCCGCAGCGGAAACAGCGACAGCGGCAGCCCCGGCGCGATCAGCGATTCGATCTGGGCGCGAATGACCGCCTCGTCCTTGCCGAAGCCGGTGTCGATCAGCATGGCGGCGTCGGGCTCGGTGAGCAGATAGCTGTTCGCCACCGCAAAACCGCGCGCGCTCGCCGGATACGAGCTGACGCGGCCGTCGAGCGCGAACGCGTTCTGCAGGGCGTAGAGCCGGCCGTCGGCGAGCGCCGCGATGCCGCCGGTGAAGGCGGGCGGCTGCGCGGTCTGCTCGTTCAGTGCGGATTGCGTCGCAACGGCCATGGCGGCCCGACCTTAGCGGGCCGCGGCGATGAAGGGAACAGCCTCATTCACCGGGATAAGCGGACTTCATGAGTGGCGCGATCAGAGAAAGCCGCCGATCGCAACGGTCACCGAAAGTTTTGAAAAAGACTTCTCCGTCAGGGCCGCCGCGGCGGCGCTTTGTAACAAAAATCCGGTCCGGTCCTGCCACTTTGCGAACAT
>JASHQS010000251.1 GCA_030038995.1 Xanthobacteraceae bacterium | reverse complement strand
GCAGGGTCGATTTTCGGCCGATCAAGCATCGCGGCGGATCCGATTGAGCAAGCTTCATCCAATAAATGACAGCGGCCGTACGGCGGCGCAAGCGCCATGGCCGGGCGCGATCAGAGAAAGCCGTCGATCGCAACGCTGGCCGTTGTTCGGAAGTTTTTGCAGCCGTTGCGATCGATGGCGTCATGCGGTCGAAGCTGCTGAATCTTGCAATATCCGACGCCAGATTGCTTTCATCTTCACCTTCGCGCCGCGCGCTGCAGGCGGTCGTTGATCGCCTCGCCGAGGCCGCCGTGCGGCACCGGCATGACCGCGATGCAGCGTGCGCCGACGGCATCGAGGTCGCGCAGATGCGAAAACAAATTCGCCGCCGCCTCGATAAGATCGCCGCGCGGCGACAGGTTTTCCACGCGCGCGGCTTTGTCCGCGCCGGCGGCAAGCGTGGAGCCGAACGCGAGCAAAACTTCGCCCGGCTCGACGCGCGCCACGTCGAGCCGCAGCGGCGTGCGCGGCGCGTAATGCGACGCCAGCATGCCGGGTGCTGGCGGCGCCGGCGCCGCATCGGCGCCGCGCGGCGGCTCTGCGAGCCGGCGGCCCAGCGTGCGCTCCAGGACCTCGCGCGGCACGCCGCCCGGACGCAGCAAGGCGGGCTCGCCGAGGCAGGCGACGATGCTGGATTCGACGCCGACCGGCGTTGCGCCGCCGTCGATGACGAGATCGACACGGCCGCGCAGATCGGCCAGCACGTGCGCCGCATGGGTCGGCGACACGTGGCCGGAGCGATTGGCCGAGGGCGCCGCGATCGGCTTGCCGAAGGCCGCCAAAATATTTTGCGCCACCGGATGACGGGGTACGCGCACCGCGATGGTGCCGAGGCCGGCGGTGGCCAGTTCGGCAACCGGGCAGCCAGCGGCTTTGGGCAGGACGAGCGTCAGCGGTCCGGGCCAGAACGCCGCCGCAAGGCGCGCCGCGTCGGCCTCAAAGCGGGCCAGCGCCCGCGCCGCCGCGATGTCGGTGACGTGCGCGATCAAAGGATTGAAGGCTGGCCGGCCCTTGGCCGCGTAAAGGCGGGCGACGGCGCGGCCGTCGGCGGCATCGGCGCCGAGGCCGTACACCGTCTCGGTCGGAAAGGCGACGAGGCCGCCGGCCGCAAGGCAGCGCACGGCCGCGGCGATGGCGGCCGCGTCGGTGCCCAATATGCGCGTTGCCGGCGGGGCTGTCATTGCGGCTCCTTTATGCCTAGATAACACGGACCGCGGCAAACCCTGACGGCTTGCTCCGCCGCAAGGCCGAATGTATAAGCCGCGCCGGCAGTCGGAGTGTGGCTCAGCCTGGTAGAGCACCTCGTTCGGGACGAGGGGGTCGCAGGTTCAAATCCTGCCACTCCGACCAATCCTACGCTGAACGTCGCCGCCGCTCCCCGATTCCTTCGCCAATGCAATGAGCGGCCGTCGCGGCTTTGTTTTTCTTGAGCTTGTCGTGGTTGCGATCGGCAAGGCTGATGGTGACGTTGCTGCCCAACGGCGGGGCCGGGACCATCGCTCGGCTCGCCGCGCGCGCTCGGCTGCGGCGCGCCGCGCCGGCGCTGCCGCCGCCCGCCACACGGCCGCCGTCATCGTCAATTTCGATTGCAGCTTCGAGGTGCCGCGCCTGCCGGCACTTTGCAATGATTGACGACCCTTTTATATGTATGTGAACCGGAACAAAGCGGCACACGCTCGGAGAGTAACATGGACGCGAAGACAGAGGACAAGACCACGGGCCAATGCCCGGTCATGCACAGGGGCTTTACCAATCGTGACTGGTGGCCGTCGCACCTGGATATTCGGGTACTCCACCAGAACAATCCCCTGTCCGATCCGATGGGCGAGGCGTTCGACTACGCCAAGGAGTTCAAGAGCCTCGATGTCAAGGCCGTGATCGAGGACCTGCATGCCTTGATGACGGATTCGCAGGACTGGTGGCCGGCCGATTTCGGTCATTACGGCGGGCTGATGATCCGCATGGCGTGGCACAGCGCAGGCACGTACCGCATCGCCGACGGCCGCGGCGGCGCCGGCGCCGGCCAGCAGCGCTTCGCACCGCTCAACAGTTGGCCGGACAACGCCAGCCTCGACAAGGCGCGCCGGCTTTTGTGGCCGATCAAGCAGAAGTACGGCCGCAAAATCTCCTGGGCGGACTTGATAGTCCTCGCCGGCAACGTCGCGCTCGAGTCGATGGGCTTCAAGACGTTCGGTTTCGGCGGCGGCCGCGCCGATGTCTGGGAGCCTGAAGAGCTCTATTGGGGCCCCGAGGGGACCTGGCTGGGCGACGAACGCTACAGCGGCGAACGCCAGCTGCAGAATCCGCTCGCGGCCGTGCAAATGGGCCTGATCTACGTCAATCCGGAAGGGCCGAACGGCAAGCCCGACCCGATCGCGGCGGCCAAGGACATCCGCGAGACGTTCTTCCGCATGGCGATGAACGACGAGGAGACCGTCGCGCTCATTGCCGGCGGCCACACCTTCGGCAAGACCCACGGCGCCGGCGACCCGTCACTGATCGGCCCGGCGCCGGAAGCCGCGGGCATCGAGGAACAGGGCCTCGGCTGGAGGAGCAAGTATGGCACCGGGGCCGGTGCCGACGCCATCACCGGCGGCCCGGAGGTCATCTGGTCGCAGACGCCGACGAAGTGGAGCAACTACTATTTCGACAACCTCTTCAAATACGAATGGGAATTGACCAAGAGCCCGGCCGGTGCCTGGCAGTACAGGGCGAAAAACGCGCAGCCCAGCATCCCGGACCCCTTCGACCCGTCGAAGAGGCGTGCGCCGACGATGCTGGTCACCGACCTGTCGCTGCGGATGGATCCGATCTACGAAAAGGTCTCGCGGCGGTTCTACGAGCACCCGGACGAGTTCGCGGACGCGTTTGCCCGCGCCTGGTTCAAGCTCACGCACCGCGACATGGGCCCGATCGCGCGCTATCTCGGCCCGCTCGTGCCGAAGGAAATTTTGATTTGGCAGGATCCGATCCCTGCCGTGGATCATCCTTTGGTCAACGAGCAGGACACCGCTGCCCTGAAGGCGAAAATCCTCGCGTCAGGACTGTCCGTGTCCCAGCTCGTGTCGGCGGCCTGGGCGTCGGCGGCGACCTTCCGGGGTTCCGACAAGCGCGGCGGCGCAAACGGCGCGCGCATTCGCCTCAGCCCGCAGAAGGACTGGGACGTCAATCAGCCGAAAGAGCTCGCGACGGTGTTGCAGAAACTCGAAGCGATCCAGAAGGAGTTCAATGCCTCGGCCAAAGGCGGCAAGAAGGTTTCGCTTGCCGACCTGATCGTTCTCGGCGGCGGCGCCGCGGTCGAGAAAGCCGCGAAGGACGCCGGCCACGACGTCAGCGTTCCCTTCACGCCGGGGCGCATGGACGCGTCGGCTGCGCAGACCGATGTCGAATCGTTCGCCCCGCTCGAGCCGATCGCTGACGGTTTCCGCAACTACTACCGCAACGGCCACATCATGTCGCCCGAGGAGGCGTTGGTGGACAAGGCGCAATTGCTGACGCTGACGGCGCCGGAAATGACGGTTCTGCTCGGCGGTCTGCGGGTGCTCGGCGCCGGCGGGTCCAAGCACGGCGTCTTCACCAAGCAGCCCGGCAAGCTGACGAATGACTTCTTCGTCAACCTGCTCGACATGGGCACGCAATGGCAGCCGGCCGGTTCCGACGGCGTGCACGAAGGGCGCGACCGCAAGACCAAGGCGCTCAAGTGGACCGGCACGCGCGTCGACCTGATCTTCGGCTCGCACTCCCAGATGCGGGCGATTGCCGAAGTGTATGGCTCCGCCGACTCCAAGGAGAAGTTCGTGAAAGACTTCGTGGCGGCGTGGGCCAAAGTAATGAACGCGGATCGTTTCGACCTCGCCTACGCAAAGGCTGCTTAGCCTTACGGGGTCGGACTGAGGCGGAATCTGTTCACAAGAAATCCGGAAGTGGCGTTTCAAACAACTCGAAACGCCACTCCGGCGCCAGCCCCTTACAACTCGCCCACCGGTGGCTCTGCCGCGCTCGGTTCTGTGGCGCGCGGCGCCGGCTACCGCCGGATGATTTTTAGTGTTTGTTCCCTCTCGCGTTCACGGAAGGCATTGGCGCGAGGGGGCATGCAGCAGCGCATGGAGCAAGCTTGCTCCCGGAATTGACAGGTTTTGCCGCCCGTTCAATAAGATGAAATGCGTTTTGTCCGGCCGAAAACATGCGTGGCGGGGGTGAAAATCGCCCGATGGAATGGGGCGACGCGATGTCGCTGACGATGGACGCCGCAACGCCTTCGCTCGTCGTCAACGGCACGCGGATCGACTTGATCGAGCGCGGCGCCGGCCGGCCGCTTTTGTTCCTGCATGCCGAGAACGGCATCGAGCCGGCGCTGGCCGCGATCGAGGCGCTCGCCAAGGGTGCGCGCGTCATCGCGCCGACCCATCCGGGCTACGGCCGCTCCGAATTGCCCAAGGGCATGCGCACGGTCGACGACTTGTCGTACTTTTATCTCGACCTCTTCGACCAGCTCGATCTGCGCGACGTGGCGCTGGTCGGCGTGTCGCTCGGCGCTTGGCTCGCCGCCGAGATCGCGGTGAAGTCGACGCAGCGGCTGGCGAAGTTGGTCATGGCCAATGCCGTCGGCATCAAGGTCGGCGACCGCGAGACCCGCGACATCGTCGATGTCTTCGCGCTGACCGAAAAAGAATTCATCGAGATCGCCTATTGCGATCCTGCGGTCGGCACGCGCGATTACAAGGCGCTGCCCGACGCCGAAGTCTTGGCGGCGGCGCGGGCGCGCGAGGCGACCGCGCGCTTTGCCTGGAATCCGTATTTCCACAATCCGCGGCTGAAAAGCCGGCTGCACCGCATCCGCATCCCGACGCTGTTGCTGTGGGGTACCCACGACCGCATGCTCAGCGAACCGTACGGGCGCGCCTACGCGGCGTTGATTCCAGGCGCGCGGTTCGAGCCAATCGAGCGCGCCGGTCATTTCCCCCACCAGGAGCAGCCGAAAGCGTTTGCGGAAAAGGTGCTGGCGTTCGTGGAAGGGAAATGGCCATGACCGTAGGGTGGGCGTGGCGCGCCGTGAGGCCTCATCGCGTGGGCAAAATCATGAGCGCGCCTTGCCCACGTGGCACGTAGGCGCAGATGATTTCGCCCACTCCACGATCCGTGCCGGAGCGAGCATGATGCGAGTCTATCAGTTCACCGAGCAGCCCTATTACCCGACCTGGAACGACCACGCCGGCTCGCTGCGCGTCAATCTCCTCAACCGCAAATGCGATCCGCGCATCGCCGCCGATCTGTTCCACCGCTACTACGACGAATGGCAAGTCGCGGACGAACTCGGCCTCGACATCATGCTCAACGAGCATCACCAGACCGCGACCTGCATGTCGTCGACGGTGGTGGTCGGACTCTCGGTGCTGTCGCGCATCACCAGAACCGCGCGGCTTTTGGTGCTCGGCTATCCGATCGGCCACCGCCCCGATCCGCTGCGCGCGGCGGAAGAGCTTTCCACGATCGACGTGATTTCGCGCGGCCGGCTCGACATGGGCTTCATCAAGGGCGTGCCGTACGAGTTTCCGGCCTCCAATCAGAATCCGGTCGCCGTGATGGACCGCTTCTGGGAAGCGCTCGATTTCATCATCAAGGCAATGACCACGCACGACGAAATCTTCAACTGGGAGGGCGAGTATTTTCACTATCGCCAAGTCAACGTCTGGCCGCGCGTCTGGCAGGAGCCGCATCCGCCGATCTGGACCACCACCGGCTCGACCACGCAGGCGCGCATTTTGGGCGGGCGCGGTTATGTGATGGCGACGCTCGGCTCTGGCTACAACACGCGCCCGCTCTACGATTCCTACCGCCGCGGCTACGTGGCGAAATGGGGCCGCGCGCCCGGCCCCGACCGCTTCGCTTATCTCGGCCTCGTCGCCGTCGCCAACGACAAGGACGAGGCGCGCAAGCGCGGCGATCTGGTCGCCGGCTATCTGCGCTCCTCATCGGTCGTGCACGTGCCGTTCCGCAATCCGCCCGGCTTTCTGTCGCCCGAAGACAATGCGCGGCTCATGCGCGGCATGACGCCACCAAGGAGCTACACCAAGGACCGCCGCGTCATCGACATGCGCTCGGCGAGCGTCGAGGATCTGGTCGCCGCCGGCATCCTGTTCTGCGGCACGCCCGACGAGGTTTATGCGCAGCTTGCCGGCTTCTGTGACTATTGCGGCGGCATGGGCAATTTGTTGATGATGGGCCACGCCGGCTTTCTCAGCCACGAGCAGACGGTCGATAACCTTACCCTGTTCGCCCGCGAGATCTATCCGCGGCTCAAGGCCCGGAAGCAGCCGGATGCCGAGCGGATCGCGGCTGAAGCGGTGGCCGCCGAAAAGCCCGCGGCGTCGCGCGCGGCAAGCGTCCGCGCCGGCGACCTGGTCGACGCGACGATTTCGGCGCGATGAGCCCGTCATTCCGGGCCGGCCATGGGCCGGACCCGGAATCCATAACCCCTGCCATTTCAGATTGGCATCGCAGTGCCGACGCCGTACCTTCCGTGATTATGGATTCCGGGTTCGCGCTGCGCGGCGCCCCGGAATGACGGGAGCGATGCGCCATGCGGGTCTATCAGTTCAGCGAACAGCCGTATTTCCCGGCCTGGAACGAGCACTCGGGCACGCTGCGGGTGACGTTCCCAAACCGCAAATGCGATCCGCACGTGGCTGCCGATCTGCTGCACCGCTATTACGACGAATATCAGCTCACCGACGCGCTCGGCCTCGACATCATGGTCAACGAGCATCACCAGAGCGCCACCTGCATGTGCTCGACCGTGGTAGTGGGGCTCGCGGTGTTGGCGCGCATCACGCAGCGCGCGCGGCTTTTGGTGCTCGGCTATCCGATCGGCCACCGGCCCGATCCGCTGCGCGTCGCCGAAGAGCTTTCCACCATCGACGTGATCTCGCGCGGCCGGCTCGACATGGGCTTCATCAAGGGCATCCCCTACGAGATCGCCGCCTCGAACCGCAATCCGACCGAGCTGATGGACCGCTTCTGGGAGGCCCACGATTTCATCCTCAAGGCCATGACCACCCATGATGAGGTGTTCAACTGGGAGGGCGAGTTCTTCCACTACCGCCAGGTCAACGTCTGGCCGCGGGTCTTTCAAGAGCCGCATCCTCCGGTGTGGTCGACCACCGGTTCGAGTGGCCAGGCGCGTATTTTGGGCGAGCGCGGCTACGTCATGGCGACGCTCGGCACCGGTTACGGCACGCGCCGCATCTACGACGCCTACCGCAAGTCCTATGTGGCCAAGCACGGCAAGGCGCCCGGCGCCGACCGCTTCGCCTATTTGGGCCTGGTCGCGGTCGCCAATGACGAAGCCGAAGCGCGCCGCCGCGGCGACCTGATCGCCGGCTACGTGCGCACGAGCCCGATCGTGGCGCTGCCGTTCCGCAATCCGCCCGGCTATCTGCCGGCCGAGGACAACGCGCGGCTTTTGCGCGGCGAGACGCCGCCGCGCACCTTTACCCGCGGCGGCCGCATCGTCAACATGCAGACCGCTGGCATCGACGAACTGATGGACGCCGGCGTCCTGTTCTGCGGCACGCCCGACCGTGTATATGAACAGATCGCCGCGTTCTGCGAGCATTGCGGCGGCATGGGCAACCTGTTGATGATGGGCCACGGCGGCGAACTCACGCACGCGCAGACCGTCGATAATCTCACGCTGTTCGCCCACGAAGTTCATCCGCGGCTGCAAGCGTTCAAGCAGCCGGATGCCGAAGAGGCGGCGCGTGCGGTGGCGGCTTGATCATACTGCGTCGGAAAGCCCGGCGCGCGTTATAGCGCCCTCTCCCCTTGCGGGAGAGGGCGACGCAAGCCGCGCAACAAACTCGGTCCGGTGAGGGGTTGCGGCCGTGACCCTCACCTGCTTTTGTTGTTGAACCGCCGAGTTGCCCTCTCCCGCAAGGGGAGAGGGGAGGTCCATGAGCGCCGCGTTTCCAGCAGTATCGCGATGGGCACTCCAAACTTTTGACGCAGTAAAATTAATCAGCACATCGTCATTGTCAGGAGCGAAGCGACGAAGCAATCCAGAACGGCGGTGCCGCACTGGATTGCTTCGCTTCGCTCGCAATGACGAGACAGTGCGCTGTGGCCGATCTAAAATCGTCCTGCCCTAACCTCGCTTCGGCGACCAGCGATAGGCTTTGGCGCAGGCGCCGCCCATCAGCATGGCTCGCTCGCTGTCGCTCAAGCGGTCGGTATTGCGGAACGGCTCGACCGCCTGCTCGTAGTTGACGACGGCGTAAGCGCGCGTCCAGTCGGTGCCCCACAGGCAGCGGTCGAAACCCCAGGCATCGAACACGCGCGCGAGCGGATCCCAGATGTCCGGGAACGGATACGGTTTCTGCGACAGCGTGCAGGCGCCGCTCACCTTGATCACCGCGTTGTCGCGCTTGGCAAGCGCGAGCACCTTCGGCAAGTTGGCCCAGGGCTCCTTCGGCGCCGGCGGCGTGCGCGGCTGCTGGATCGCCAGATGGTCGATGATGAAGCGCGTATCGGGGTGGCGATCGATGAGCGTCGTGCCGGCCTCGACGTTGCCCCAGCACAGCACGTTGACCGGAAGGTCGTGCTTTGCGGCCGCGCGCGCGATGCGCTCGAGGCCGGGATCGGTCGGGTCGCGGTCGCGCCCCGGCTCCTTGGTCAGCATGATGCGGACGCCGACCGCGCCCGGTGTCTTTTTCCACTCCGCGATGACGTCGCCCACCGCCGGGTCGTCCGGGTCGACCGGCTTGACGATCGCGAACCGGTCGGGATGGGCGCGCTGCACCTCCATCGCATAGCTCCCGTCATAGCGGTACATGGAGAAGGCGGAGATGAAGATCGCGCCGTCGACGCCGACCTTGTCCATCGCCGCCACCATCTCGTCGCCGGTGACGTGAGGCGGCCAGTTCGGCACGCTGTGCCAGGG
>JASHQS010000250.1 GCA_030038995.1 Xanthobacteraceae bacterium | reverse complement strand
CGGCTATCGCCTGCGCGTGCTCATGCGCCGGCCGACGCCCGTCGCTTTGCCGGCGACGAGCGCCATGATCGGCGATCTGGCGCAGCCGCGCAACATGGCGGCGGCGCTGGAAGGCGTCGATGCCGTCATTCATTCAGCCGGACTTGCGCACCGCATGTCAGGGCGGCCGGAGGATGATTACCGCGTGCTCAATACCGAAGCGACGCTCATGCTGGCGCGCGCCGCGCAGCGGGCCGGCGTCAAGCGTTTCGTGTTCCTGTCCTCGATCCGGGCGCAATGCGGTTCGTCGTCGGACGCCGTGCTGACGGAAGCGCTGCCGCCGGCGCCGGCCGACGCCTACGGACGATCCAAACTCGCCGCCGAGCGCGGCTTGGCGGCGCTCGATCTCGACTGGGCGGCGCTGCGTTTGGCGCTGGTCTATGGCCCGGGCGTGAAGGCCAACATGGCGCGATTGATGCAGCTTGCGCGCTCGCCCTTGCCGCTGCCGCTCGGCGCGCTGAGCGGACGGCGCTCGCTGTTGGCGCTGGAAAATCTCGCCGCCGCGATCGAGACCGTGTTGCGCGTCAGCACCCCGCTGCGTCGCGTCCTGATCGCCGCCGACCGGGAGGCGCTCACGGTCGCCGAAATGATCGCCGCGCTGCGGCAAGGGCTCGGCCGCAGGCCGAATGTGTTTTGGCTGCCGCCGCTTTTTCTCAAGCTGCCGTTGCGCGCCGCGGGCCGCGAAGACATCTACGATCTACTCTCGGGGTCGCTCGTGGCGGATGCTTCGGCCCTCACGCGGCTGGGCTGGACGCCGCGCGTGGCAACGCCGGTCGGGCTCGCCGGTTTGATGCAGGCGAACGTTGCCGACGGCTGAGGCCGATACCCGGCGGGCCTTGTCGGCGCGAATCGGCTATGATTCGCTGATGCCGAAGCCGCCGCGCAAGATCGCGTTCGTCACGCTTGCGACCGATCACGGCACGCTGATCGTCAACCGCTTCGATCAGCACATCGTCGATCAGACCACCGCATACGGACTAGGCTACCAGCTGCTCGAGGCCGGTCGCTATGACCCGGCCGAGGTGGATCTGACCCTAAAACTCCTCGATCTGCGGCGGGAGCATTACGGCGACGGCGCGATCGCGGTCGATTGCGGCGCCAATATCGGCGTCTTCACGGTCGAATGGGCCAGGCACATGACCGGCTGGGGCGTGGTGATGGCCTTCGAGGCGCAGGAGCGGCTCTACTACGCGCTCGCCGGCAACATTGCGATCAACAATTGCTTCAACGCCCGCGCCGTCCACGCCGCCGTGGCAAGTAAGCCCGGCACGATGAAAATACCGAAGCCCAATTATTTCGCGCCCGGAAGCTTCGGCAGCCTGGAACTGAAACAACGCAGCGCGACCGAGTTCATCGGCCAGGTCATCGACTATTCCGAAGACAAGATGGTTGCGGTTCCGACCACGACGCTCGACTCATACAGCTTTCCTCGCATCGATCTGATCAAGATCGACGTCGAAGGCATGGAGCTCGATGTGCTGGCAGGCGCCGGCGACTGCGTCGCCAAAAACCGCCCGATTTTGTTTGTCGAGGCGTTCAAAGTCGATAGCGACGAGCTGCGCGCCTGGCTCGAACGCTTCGATTACGCGGTGTTCGAAGTCGGCATGAACCTTCTGGCGCTGCACCGCGCCGATAAATGCCTTGCGCACGTGAAAACCTGAGCGGGCGGGCCTTGTCGAATAGGACGGTGCAAGGCTTGCGGTAAAGCGCAAGTCTTGCTGTGCTGCAATGTCGCTTGCTTCGGGAGGGGCAACCTGAATGACGGTTCGTGTTGCTGCCGCACAGATCGTGTCTTTCTGGCGTGAAGTCGGATCTGACAAATGGTTCGCGCAGGACGAAAGCTTCGACCAGGCGATTAGATCGAGATTTCTCCCGACCTACGAGGCAGCCGCGAATGGCGAACTTGCGGCCTGGGAAGAAAGCGTCGAGGGCGCGCTCGCGCTTGTACTTCTGCTCGATCAATTTCCGCGCAACATGTTTCGCGGCAAGGCGCGCGCTTTGGCGACCGACGCGCAGGCGCGCGCTGCCGCTGATCGGGCGCTGCGGCGCGGCTTCGATCAAGCGACGGACATGGCGCTGCGGCCGTTTTTCTACCTTCCCTTCATGCATTCGGAAACGCTGATCGACCAGGACCGCTCCATGCGCTTGTATGCAGCGCTGGGCGATGCCGAGCAATTGCGCTACGCGAGCGAGCATCGCGACGTTGTGCAAAGGTTCGGGCGGTTTCCCCGGCGAAACCGGGCGCTCGGCCGCGATACGACGCCCGCCGAGCAGGCGTTTCTGGAAGCTGACGGCTTGGACGCCGCAGCCGGCTCGGATGCGGAATCATAACCGTTGAATGGCGGCGCGGCCTCGAGCGCGGCGCCAATTTATTTCGCCGGCGTCGGCGCCCGTTGCGGCGCGGGCGCCGCTGGGCGCGCCGTTTGCGCAGCCCGCGCGGTTTCGGCGAGGCCGGCGAGCTTGCCGTGCGCATCGCCGCCGCCGGGCTGAATGATGCCGGCCGACATCAGAAGCTGCATGGCCTCCTCGACCGTGATGTCGAGCTCGACCACGTCGCGGCGCGGCACATAGAAGAAAAAGCCGGTGGTCGGGTTCGGCGTGCACGGCATGAAGGCGGAGACGTGCTCGGTCGCCGGCAGGCGGGCGGAAATCTCTTCGCTCGGCGATTGCGTCAGGAACACCAGCGACCACATGCCCGGCGCCGGAAACTCGACCAGCCCCACTCTGCGGAAGCTCGAACCGGAACCGGAAAACAGCGTCTGAAAAATCTGCTTGGCGGTGCGGTAGATCGGCCGCACGATCGGCATGCGGCTGAGCAAATTCTCGCCGAGGCCGATCAACCTGGAGCCGACCAGGTTGGCGGTGAGAAAGCCGAGCAGCGTGAGCGCCGCGAAGGCGATGACCAGGCCGAAGCCCGGGATGTCGACGGGCAGATAAGTCTCCGGCCGGTACGCCTGTGGGATGAACGGCCGCACCCAGTTGTCGACCCAGGTGACGAACCACCAGACGAGCCACACCGTCACCAACACCGGTCCGGCGACGATCAGCCCGGTGAGGAAGTAATTGCGGATGCGGCTGGCAACGCCGGGCAGCGGCCGCGGCGCCGTGCCGGCAGGCTGTTCGTTGCTGGTGTTCGCGTTGGTCATTTCCGCGCGTGCCGCACCGGAACGATTATATTATGGAATCCGCCCGCCGCACAGCGGCGCCGTTTTATTCCACCGTCACCGACTTGGCCAAGTTGCGCGGCTGATCGACGTCGGTGCCGAGAATGACCGCCGTGTGGTAGGCGATCAGTTGCACCGGCACGGCATAGACCAGCGGCGCCACGGTTGCCGGCGCGGTGGGCAGCGTCAGCGTCGTCAGGGCCCGGCCGCCAGCGGCGGCTTCGGCGCCCGGCTTGTCGGTCAACAGTATCAAACGTCCGCCGCGCGCGGCGACCTCCTGCATATTCGAGGCGGTCTTCTCGAACACCTGATCGTGCGGCGCGATGACGATCACCGGCATTTTTTCGTCGATCAGCGCGATCGGGCCGTGCTTGAGCTCGCCGGCGGCGTAGCCTTCGGCGTGGATGTAGGAGATTTCCTTCAGCTTCAATGCGCCTTCGAGCGCCAGCGGAAAGCTGGTGCCGCGACCGAGATAGAGCACGTCCCGGCATTTCGACAGCGCACGCGCGAGTTGCTCGATCTGCGGCTCCAGCGCCAGCGCTTCGCTCATGTGGCGCGGCACCTCGATCAACGCGCGCACGAGCTTGGTTTCGTCGCTCTCGTCGAGCACGCCGCGCGCCCGCCCGGCGGCGATGGCGAGCGCGGCGAGCGCCGCCAACTGGCAGGTGAAGGCCTTGGTCGAGGCGACGCCGATTTCCGGGCCGGCCAAGGTCGGCATGACGACATCGCTCTCGCGCGCGATGGTCGAGGTCGGCACGTTGACGATCGAGAGCACGTGCTGCCCGTGCTCGCGGGCGTAGCGCAGCGAAGCCAGCGTATCGGCGGTCTCGCCGGACTGCGACACGAAGATCGCCAGATGGCCGGCGGCGAGCGGCGGGCGGCGGTAACGGAACTCCGAAGCGATGTCGACCTCGACCGGCAGCCCGGCAAAGCGCTCGAACCAGTATTTGGCGACCATGCCCGCGTAGTAGGCGGTGCCGCAGGCGGCGATCGAAACGCGGCCTAGCTTCTTGAAATCGAACGGCAGGGCAAACGGCAGCGCCACGCGCTCGGCCACCATGTCGATGTAATGCGCCAAGGTGTGGCCGACGACTTCGGGCTGCTCGTAGATCTCCTTGGCCATATAATGGCGATGGTTGCCCTTGTCGATCAACATCACGTCGGCGCGCGATTTTATCACCTCGCGCTCGACCACGGCGCCCTTGGCGTTGCGGATCTGCGCGCCCTTGCGGGTGACGATCACCCAATCGCCGTCTTCCAGATAGCTCACCGTGTCGGTGAACGGCGCCAGCGCGACCGCATCGGAGCCGACGAACATCGCGTCGTCGCCGAAGCCGACCGCGAGCGGCGGGCCTTTGCGCGCGCCGATCAGCAAATCGTTCTCGCCGGCGAACAGAAAGGCGAGCGCAAACGCGCCGCGCAGCCGCGGCAGCGCCTTTTTCACGGCCTCGGCCGGCGCGGCGCCGCGCTTCATCTCCTCGGTGACGAGGTGGGCGACGACCTCGGTGTCGGTATCGGTCTGGAATTTGGCGCCGCCGGCTTCCAGCTCGCGGCGCAGCTCGGCGAAATTCTCGATGATGCCGTTGTGCACCACGGCGAGCTTGTCGGTGGCGTGCGGATGGGCGTTGTTCTCGGTCGGCCGGCCGTGGGTCGCCCAGCGGATATGGCCGATGCCGATGGTGCCGGCGAGCGGCGCGCGGGAAAGCCGGTTCTCCAGATTCTTCAGCTTGCCCTCGGCGCGCCGGCGCGTCAGCACGCCGTTTTTTTCAAGCGTCGCCACGCCGGCGGAATCATAGCCGCGGTATTCGAGGCGCTTGAGCGCCTCGATCAGTTGCGGAGCCGCCGGCGCGCTGCCGATGATTCCGATAATGCCGCACATCGCTCCAGAGCGCCTCTTCGTGATGCGAGGCTCGCCAGCGTCTGCTTCACCTCTCCCCGGAGGGGAGAGGTCGAGCGAGCGAAGCGAGCGAGGGTGAGGGGGTTCGGACGCTGCGGATTTTTCTCAAACGTCCGAACCCCCTCACCCCAACCCTCTCCCCTCCGGGGAGAGGGAGCGCGTCGTTTCGACGATAACCACTTTCTAGCGCATTCGCACTCCAATTGCCTAAAGATCAATTGTTAATGCGCGTCCGGCAACGCAACGAAAGTCAATTAACCTTGCGGGGTTTCTGGCGACCGTGTCGCCGCGCCAAGCGCCGCAACCGCTAATCTCCGGCATGCGCCTTTTTCCTGCCGATCGATTTTAGCGCGCGCAAGCGGCTCGCCCAACCTTCCTTAACGACTTGACGACCGCGCCCGAGCGCCAGTGCGTCCGCCGGCACGTCGGCGGTGATCACCGAGCCCGAGCCCACATAGGCGCCGGCGCCGATCGCGACCGGAGCAACCAGAGCCGAGTTCGAGCCGATGAAGGCGTTTTCGCCGATCGCGGTATGGTGCTTGGCGTAGCCGTCGTAATTGCAGGTGATGGTGCCGGCCCCGATATTGGCGCCGGCGCCGACAACAGCGTCGCCGATGTAGCTCAAGTGGTTGGCCTTGGCGCCGGCCTCGATTTTGGCTTCCTTGATTTCGACGAAATTGCCGATGCGCGCGCCGTCGCCAAGCCGCGTGCCGGGGCGCAGCCGCGCGAACGGACCGACCGATGCGCCCTTGCCGACCGCCGCCCCGGCAAGATGCGAGAACGCGCGGATCACCGCGCCGTCACCGACGCTGACATTGGCGCCGAACACCACATAGGGCTCGACCACCACATCCTTGCCGAATGTGGTGTCGGCCGACAGAAACACGGTTTCGGGCGCCACGAGCGTCACGCCGGCGTCGAGCGCGGCCCGGCGCAGGCGCTGCTGCGCCACCGCCTCGGCTTCGGCGAGTTCTTTTTTGCTGTTGATGCCGCGCACATCGTCCTCCTCGACTTCGACCGCGACCACGGTTTTGTTCATGCCGCGCGCGATCTCGACCGCATCGGTCAGATAAAACTCGCTCTTGCGATTGCGGTTGCCGATCCGCTCCAGGATGGCGAGCGCGCCGTTGCCGTCGAACGCCATTGCACCGGCATTGCACAGGTCGATCGCCCTCTCCTGCGGCACGGCATCGGCGTGCTCGACGATCCGCAGAAGCCGGCCGTTCTTGGTAACGAGCCGGCCATAGCCCGACGGATCGGTGGGCCGAAATCCCATCACCGCCAGCGCGGCACCCTTCGCCAGCGGTGCCCGTAATAGCTGCAGCGTCGCCGGCCGGATCAGCGGCGTGTCGCCATAAATGACCAGGATATCGTCGGCCCCGCGCTCGATCGCGGCTCTCGCTGCCAGCACCGCATGCGCCGTTCCCCGCCGCTCGCGTTGCACGAAACAGATGGCGTGCGGCAGCGCCCGCCCGGCCTCGGCCGCGACGTCATCCTGACCGGAGCCGATCACCACCGCCGTGGCGGACGGTTCGATTCCCGCGATGGCCGTGAGCACGTGGGCGAGCAGCGAGCGTCCGGCGACCTCGTGCAGCACTTTTGGCCGGGCCGAACGCATGCGCGTGCCTTCCCCGGCTGCGAGCACGATGGCAAGGCAGCTCCGAGCCGCCATGAAAAAACCTCCGCGGCGTTCTCATAGCCGAGCCGGCGTGGCGCCGGAAGCTGCGCGATTCCGCCATGGCAAACGGGGAAATATGGGGGCAGCGGCCGCGCCGCGCTCCCGAACGGCGTAAATCTGCTAGTTTCTCCAGTGATTCGCCCGAAAATTCCGGAACCCGGCATAGGTGCGGAGCGGCGGCGTGGCGGTTAAGAAACCAGTCGAGAGGCCGGCGCCAGCGCCCAAAGGGCGGATGGCCAAAACGACGTTCACCATGCGGCATTTGTGGCGCATGACGGAGTGGGGCGGCGCGGCTGCGGGCGCGCTCCTCGTTGCGGTGCTGGTGTCGCGCAGCGAGACCGGCACCGAGCGCATTGCCGGCCTGTTTTCCGGCCGCAGCGACCGCGTCCAGCTTGCCGCACCGCCGGTCGATGCCGAGGCCGAGGCGCGCCGGGTTGCCGAACAGCGCCGACTTGCCGACGCGGTGCGTGGCCTGACCGCGGAAAACGACGAACTGAAATCGCGGCTCGCCGCAGTCGAGCGCAACATGGACGACATCACCGGCTCGGTGGCCCGCCAGATCGAAGCCATCAAGAAGACGGATACGAGCCCGCCGCCCGATCGGTCGCCGCCGGCCCCAACCCCGGTCGCGGCTGCGCCGGCATCACGCGCCGTGATTGCCGCCCCGCCCGCGGCATCGGCGCCGCCGCCGGCGCCCGCTCAGAGAGCCGCCGCCGAGCCATCGCCACCGCGCGCTGCCATGCCGGCTCCCGTAGCGCCGCCGCCGCGCGCCGCGACACCGGCGCCGGCGCCATACGGCGTCGATGTCGGCAGGGCGGTCTCCGTCCAGGTGCTGCGGGCGCGCTGGCTCGGCATCCGCTCGGCGCACGGCCAACTGTTCGAAGGTTTGACGCCGGTGGTGATGCTGCGCGAGATACCCCACACCGGCCGCCTCGAATTGCGGCTGGTGGCCGGCCCGCTCGCCAATGCCGCAGCAGCGGCCAGACTCTGCGCCGCGCTGGCGCCATATCGGCTGCCCTGCCAGCCGACACCATTCAGCAGCCAGCACGTGGCGCTGCAGTGAGGAACTTGGATCGCCGCGATTATACCAATCGCCGCGATTGCCTTGAAAATTCATGCCTGAACGGGCATAACGCCATGCTCCACCGTGCTGAGCCTGCCTGATCGAGGCGACCCGAAACCGCTCCGCTGGGTCGGCAGCAGCAAGGAGGACGTGAGCGCCTTCCCGAAGGATGTACGCCGTCGCATTGGCAGCGCTCTGTGGGAGGCGCAGACCGGCGGCAAGGTCGGCTACGCAAGGCCGCTGCGCGGGTTCAAGGGTGCAGGCGTGCTCGAAGTGGTCGATGACTTCGCCGGCGATACCTACCGTGCCGTCTACACAATTCACTTTGCGAAAGCGGTGTACGTCTTGCATGCTTTCCAAAAAAAATCGAAGCGCGGTATCGCCACACCAAAAGTCGAATTGGACCGCATTTTGCTGCGGCTCAAACGTGCAAGAGAGGACTACGAACAATGGCTAAGAAACGAGCCGCCGACATCCCGGTAACGCCAGGCAGCGGCAATGTCTTTGCCGATATCGGCTTGCCTGAACCTGAAGAAGAACTGACCAAGGCGCAACTTGCGTCGTATATCCGGCAGGTCATCAGGCGTCGGCGACTGACCCAGAGCGCCGCCGCAAGACTGATCGGGGTCGATCAGCCGAAAGTGTCGGCGCTTCTCAACGGCCGGCTTGCAAATTTTTCCAGCGAACGCTTGATGCGGCTTTTGACCGCGCTGGGCAAGGACGTGGATATCACGATCAAGGACGCATCGAGCAAGCGCGAGATTGGTCGGATACGGGTGAGGACCGAAATGCATGCCTGACGCGACCCCCGCTCGTGCGCCGCGCCGCCCGCTGTTCCTGCCGAACGCCCGGCAAGCCAATTGGCTCGTTGCCGTCGGCTTTTTGGCCCTCGGCGAGGCGTTTTATCTGCGCTTCATGGCGATCGAGAATGCCAACGTAGCGCTCGCCTGCCGGGCCGGCCTTGCCACGTGGCTGTGCGGCACCTCTCGGGTGACGATCGTGCTGTACCAGCACGAGGTGTTCGGTGCCGTGGCGCTCGCGGCGGCATTGCTCAATCTGATGCGGCCGTCGGTCGTGGTGGTGGGGCTGGCGCTTGCCGCCGGCGGGTTCGGCTTGGTGCTGCACAATGTCGATCTGGCGGCGCTCGCGGTCGGCGTGCTCATTCTGAGCTTGGCGCGCCCCGCGCCCGCGCCAGAATAGAGGCAAGGCCGAGAAGCGCAGCGCAGAACCACATGGCTTGCCAATTGGCGAAGCTTTCGTTGAACGCGATATAGACGGCGGCGGCGGCAAGAACGAACGCCGCGGCACGCTCCGCCATCGCCGCCGCGCCCCGTCGGCGCTCCGTCGATGCCCACAGCACCAAAAAAGGCAGCACGGCGGCGCCCAGCGCCGCAAAGGGAATGTCGCGATAGCGCGGATCGAACGCCAAGCCCAACGCGGTCTGCACCGCCAGGAGAACGAGCAGCAGCAAGCTCAAGCCCAGCGCCCAGAACAGGCCGTCGCGGCGGCCGCCGGCGGCGCCGAGCAGCGCCGAAAAGGTCGGCGGCGGCCGGCGTACTGCACATGCGGTTGCGCACACGATCGGCGCTGCTGCGGCGATTGCCGCCAGCGCCAGCGAGCGCAGCCAGCCGCCCGGACTGAAGCTTTCCGCCGCAATCTGGTCCACCGTCCAGCCAAACAGGACCGCCGGGAGAAAAGCCAGCACGGCGATCCGCCACCACAAGAACGGCAGTACCGGCTTGCCGCGCCCGGCCGCGAGAAACGCGCCGGCGAACGCCACGGCGGCGAGCGCGATTCCCGCCAAGGCCTGCACGCGCCACAGCGGATGGTCGGAGATGGCGCCGCCGGAAAAACTGAATTTCGGCGCGCCGGTCGTCCGGTCGAAAATGCCCCATTGTCCGCCGACGGTGCCTTCGAGCCAGCGTTTCCAGGGCTGATCGAAGGCCTCGATGACGTTGACCCGGACGTTGGCGCGCTTGGCGAAAGCGAGCGTTTCCAGAATGACGCGCGCCTGGTTGGACGGCGAGGGCCGCGCGCCCTCGCGCATGCGGCCGCCGCTCGGCCAACCGAGTTCGCCGATCACGATCTCCTTGCCGGGAAAGGCGGCGGCGACGCGGTTGCGGATCGCTTCGACATGCGCCGCCGCATGGTCGGCCGGGATCGGAAAATCCTCCCAATAGGGCAGCATGTGAATGGTGATGAAATCGACCGCGCTCGCGACCTCGCGATAACGCAGCCAAAATTCCCAAACGTCGGCGTAAGTGACCGGCTCCGGCACCTGCGCCTTGACCTCGCGGATGGTGGCAATCAGCTCGGCGACCGGCATCTCTGCGCGCAGCAAGACCTCATTGCCGACGATGACGGCGCTGATCACGTCGGCATATTGCTTGGCAAGTGCGATGGTCGCGGCGATCTGCCGGCGGTTCTTTTCCGCGTCGCCGGAGAGCCATAGCCCGTCCAGAACCTTCAGACCGTGGCGGCGGGCGCTTGCGAGGATATCGGCGGCGCCGTCGTCGACCGAATAGATGCGCACGCAGTTGCTGTATTTGGCGATCAGCTCGTCAACCGGCATCTCGCCGCGCAACAACACTTC
>JASHQS010000249.1 GCA_030038995.1 Xanthobacteraceae bacterium | reverse complement strand
CGCCGCGGCGGCGCCGATTGCGCAGGCGCGGCACGCTGCGGCGCCGGCTCCCGATCCGCAGATGCCGCGGTCTTCGGCGGCACCGCATAAGCGCGCCGGGCATGGCGCGCGCAGTACGGCATGCCGCGCGCCAAGTCCGCCTCCGGCGCGCCGCAGAAGAAGAATCCAGGCGTGCCAGGACGGCCGATCGGCCATCGGCAACATGTGTTGGTCAATTCGACAAGGCGTTTGCCGTCGCGATACGCCTTCGCCTGCAGCGGCGCATCGTCGTTGCGGCGGCGCGCCGGACGTGGCCGCGGCGGCCGTGGCGGCCGTGGCGGCCGCCGCCGTGCAACGGAAACGTTTGCGGCGCGCCGCAGCCGAAAAATTTGGCCGAGCACCGCCGAGCGCGACAGCCCGCCAAGCTGCGCGGCAATCGCTTCCGCGGTGGCGCCGCTCGCCCACATCTGCTGCAACGCATTCACCCGCTCGACGGACCATTGATTGCGCATGGCGCCCTCGTCGCGGGAAACCGGCCGATCCCCGCGCATCCAACGTTGTCTCTTCGAAATTGACTATTATTGGTGGTATAGTGCCATAAAAAGCGACCGTCAAGTCACTAATTTGGGTTCTAGCGTTCTTAACGAAATTGGTGACAATGGTCGAATGGGAAGAAAAATTTTACCCGCCGGACCCGGGCGGCAGTTGACCGGCCTGTACTATGCCCGTGAAGCGCGCGGCATGACCCGTTCTGAACTGGTGCGGCTGACCGGCGTCTCCAAACAGCAGCTGTCGCGGCTGGAAAACGGCATGGTCCGGCTGCGGCTCGATCACTTGAGGCCGTTTGCCAACGCGCTCGGTTATTCGCCCGAGCAGATCCTGTTGTGGGGGCGCTATCCGGGAACTCCGATGGGCGGCGGCCACCTCGAATCAAGCGACGTGCTGCGCGACGAGCCGCGCTACGAACCATTCGGCCCAGCTCCCGGCCAGGTGGCCGAGCTCGACACCCGCGCCGGTATGGGCGGCGGCGGCGTGCCGTCGCACGAAGTCCGCAAGGACGGCCGCCATACCGACCCGTTAAAGGCCGAAGGTTGGCTGTTTCCGACGAATTTCGTGCGCGAGGAGCTGCACGCCATACCCGCCCACCTGCTCGTGCTCGACACCATCGGCGACAGCATGGCACCGACCATCGCGTCCGGCGAGCGGGTCATCGCCAACACCGCGCACCGCACGCCGACGCCGGACGGGCTCTACGCGATCCGCGACGCGTTCGGCTGCATCGTGGTCAAGCGCCTGCAATTGCTGCGCTCGGCGCAGCCGACCCGGGTGAAGATCATTTCCGACAATCCGAATCATCCGACCGAGGAAGTTCCGCTCAACGAGCTGGAAATCGTCGGCAAGGTGATGTGCTGCCTCAAGCTCGTCTGAGCGCCGCTGGGCCGCGGCGGCAGGGCCAAGCCCGCGCTGACAAAGCCGGACCGCGGTGCGCCGGCGCGCGCCGGCGCCGAATTCCCTTCGCCGCTTCTGTGCCTTACGTCACAACCGGAATGCGGTTGCCGGATGCGCGCCGAATCCTATTGACTATTTGTCTCTAAAATAACTACATATTGTCTCCAAAATAGGTTCGCGCAGGTGCAACCGGCGCCGTTTCGCGACCCCAGCAATTCGCAGCGCCCCAAGGTTTTTTCATGCCGTATCGACCGCGTGCCGAGCGTGACCGAGACCGCGCGCGCCGCGCTGCCGCCACCGTCGCAGCCGCACAAGGCCGCTCCGCCATGGATGCGGCGCTGGCGCAGATCGGCGCCGCATTCGATCGCGCGGCCGCCATCAATGCGCTCAAGCTCAGGGTCGAGCGGCAGCTGCGGCTTGGCCCGCGCCATCCCGCAGTGCGGGCGCGCTTTGCCGGGCGCGCCGAATTGCTGCAAGGCCGCAGTCTCGACACCGCCATCGCACTCGTCGAGCGCTGGTGGCGCGACGAGCGCCGCGCCTATGCGATCGCGCGCGCTCTCGGCCGCGGCATAAAACTGCCGCTCGACGTTCTCCAAGAGCTGCGTCTCATCCTGCGGCTGATGCGCTGCAAGCGCCTGCAGGCGCAATTTTCAACGATCGTCGCGGCTGTGTGCGACGAAGCGACGGAGATGGCGGCGGAATGATGAGAGACCTGAGCAGCCAAGCCGCGTTTCCCGGGCGCAGCGCAGCACGGAGTGCAGCGAAGTGGTGCGCTGCAGACCCGGGATCGTCAAAGACTCCAAGGTTGGGACGATCCCGGATCATGCGCGGTGCACCGCTTCGCGCTGCACCGCATCCGGGAAACTGTTGCGGGAAGGAGCGGATGAGCTTGGCGTATCTACGATGTGCCCGGGCGCACGACGCGGATGTGCAGCTCGCGCAACTGCTTCGGCGAAACCTCCGAGGGCGCGCCCATCATCAAATCCTCGGCGCGCTGGTTCATCGGGAACAGCACGACCTCGCGCAAATTCTCCTCGCCGCAAAGCAGCATGACGATGCGGTCGATGCCGGGCGCGATGCCGCCGTGCGGCGGTGCGCCGAGCGAGAGCGCATGCAGCATGCCGCTGAATTTCTGTTCCAACTCCGCCTCCGGATAGCCGGCAATGGCGAAGGCCTTGCGCATCACGTCGGGGCGGTGATTGCGGATGGCGCCGGACGACAATTCGACGCCGTTGCAGACGATGTCGTACTGGATCGCGCGCAGGCTGAGAATCTTTTCGCGATCCGACGCATCGAGCGCCAGAAATTCCTCGACCCGCAGGCTCGGCATCGAGAACGGGTTGTGGGAAAAATCGATCTTCTTCTCGTCCTCGTTCCATTCGTACATCGGAAAATCGACGATCCAGCAGAACTCGAAGCGGCCCTTGTCGATCAGCCCGAGTTCCTCGCCGATCTTTGCGCGCGCCGTGCCGGCGAACTTGATGAAGGTTTGCGGCTCGCCGGCGACAAAGAACACGGCATCGCCGTCATTCAGCTCAAGCTTTTGGCGCAGCGCTTCGGTCCGCTCGGAACCCAAATTGTTGGCAACCGGGCCGCGGCCGACAACGGCACCGCCTTCGCTCGCGAAGAAGATATAGCCGAGCCCCGGCTGCCCCTCGCCTTGCGCCCACGAATTCATGCGGTCGCAGAACGCGCGCGAGCCGCCGCGCGGCGCCGGGATCGCCCATACCGCGGCGGTGCGGCTCTTTTCCAGGATGCGGGCGAAAATCGCAAAGCCCGAGCCGCGAAAAATCGCGGACACATCCGCCATCACGATCGGGTTGCGCAAGTCCGGCTTGTCGCTGCCGTATTTCTCCAGCGCCTCCTGGTAGGGAATGCGCGGAAATTTTGGCGTCACCGGCTTGCCGCCGGCGAATTCCTCGAACACGCCGCGCATCACCGGCTCGACCGCGGCAAAAACGTCGTCCTGGGTGACGAAGCTCATCTCCAGGTCGAGCTGATAGAACTCGCCTGGCGAGCGGTCGGCGCGCGCGTCCTCGTCGCGGAAGCACGGCGCGATCTGAAAGTAGCGGTCGAAGCCCGACACCATGATGAGCTGCTTGAACTGCTGCGGCGCCTGCGGCAGCGCGTAAAATTTTCCTTCATGCAGCCGCGACGGCACCAGATAATCGCGCGCGCCTTCGGGCGAGGAGGCGGTCAGGATCGGCGTCTGGAACTCGAAAAAGCCCTGCGCCTTCATGCGCCGGCGGATCGAATCGATGATCTCGCCGCGCTTGATGATGTTGTTGTGCAGCCGCTCGCGGCGCAGGTCGAGGAAACGATACTTGAGCCTGATGTCCTCCGGATAGTCCTGATCGCCGAATACCGGCATCGGCAATTCGCCGGCCGGCCCCAACACCTCGATCTCGCGCCCATAGACTTCGACCGCGCCGGTCGGCAAATCCGGGTTCTCGGTGCCGGCCGGGCGCGGGCGCACCTTGCCGTCGACCCGCACCACCCATTCGGCGCGCAAAGTCTCGGCGATCTTGAACGCGGCGCTGTCCGGATCGGCGACCACCTGGGTGATGCCGTAATGGTCGCGCAGGTCGATGAACAGCACGCCGCCATGATCGCGGATGCGATGGCACCAGCCCGACAGCCGCGCCTCGATGCCGATGTCGGCGGCGCGCAGCGCGCCGCAGGTATGGGTGCGATAACGATGCATGGTGCTGTTTTGGCTGTCAACGGCAGGCGGAAAGCGCATGCGGGGATATGTTTGTCAAGGCGAGGACCGGCGGCGGG
>JASHQS010000248.1 GCA_030038995.1 Xanthobacteraceae bacterium | reverse complement strand
GATTTTGGACCGGCTGCGACGCGGGCCGCGCATCGGCGCCGCGTCGCCCGTGCCCACCTGTCTTTGGAGCTGGCAGCATGAAAGGCACAAACCGTGCCGGACAGCCGTGGGCTTGACCCGGCAATCCATGCTGCGTCGGGGCCGCATGGATGCGCGGGTCAAGCCCGCGCATGACGGGAAGTGGCGCTACATGAGCGGGATCTGCTCTAGCTGATAGATTGATCATTTAGGCTGCTTCGCGCCGTCGATCGCGACGGCGGCAAAGGGCAAAGCCGCTTCGCGGCGCCGAAGGCGCGCCCTTGACACCCTGATTTGTTCGGAACAACGCTGGCCGTTGATCGACGGCGTTCTCCGACTGAATGGTTTTCCGATACCGCGATGCCTCAAGAAGCTCCGGCCAACAGCCTTGCCGAGCGCGGCAATTCCACGGCCGGCGACGCCTTCATGGCGAGCCTGCACGCCAAGGAGCGGCCGCTGGTGATGGGTGTGCTCAACGTCACGCCGGATTCGTTCTCCGACGGCGGCCGCTTTCTCGATCCGGCAGACGCAATTGCGCAGGCGGAGCGGCTGCGCGCCGAAGGCGCCGACGTGATCGACGTCGGAGCGGAATCGACGCGGCCATACGGCGGTGCCGTGCCGGTCGCGGCCGACGCGGAGCGGCGGCGGCTCGATGCGGTACTGCCGGCGGTCGTGGCGCTCGGCGCGCCGGTCTCGATCGACACCATGAAAGCCGGCGTCGCGTCTTGGGCGCTGCAAACCGGCGCCGCGATCGTCAATGACGTGTGGGGCCTGCAGCGCGACGGCGCCATGGCGCGCGTCGTCGCCGAGCACGGCGCGCCGGTGATCGTCATGCACAACCGCGAGGCCGCCGATCCGGCGATCGACATCATCGCCGACGTGGCCGAGTTCTTCTCGCGCTCGCTCGAAATCGCCTGGCGCGCCGGCATCCGCCATGACCGCATCGTGCTCGATCCCGGCATCGGCTTCGGCAAGACGGCCGAGCAAAGCCTCGCCTGCATCGCCAAGCTTCGCGAATTTGCCAGCTTCGGCCTGCCGCTCCTGGTCGGCGCCTCGCGCAAGCGCTTCATCCATGCGGTGGCGCCCTCGGCGCCGCTGGAGCGGCTCGGCGGCTCGCTCGCCGCGCATATCTTGGCGGTCGAGAACGGCGCCGCCATGATCCGCGTCCACGACGTGGCGCCGAGCGTGCAGGCGCTGGCGGTGGCGGCCGCAATCAGGCGGGCGCGATGAGCGATTGCGTGTTCGTCAAAGGTTTGGTGCTGCACGCCTGTCACGGCGTGATGCAGCACGAGGCCGGGGTCGGGCAAATGTTCCGGCTCGATCTGAAACTCGTCATCGATCTTGCCGGCGCCCCGCGCAGCGACATGCTCAAGCACACGGCGGCCTACGACATGGTGGTGCGGACGGCGAGCGAAGGCCGCCGTGGCTGAGGCGTTCATCGCGCTAGGTGGCAATGTGGGCGACGTGCGCGCAAGTTTCGAACGGGCGATCGCGCTGTTATGCGAGGACGGCGCGGTGCAGCTTGTGGCGCGCTCGTCCGATTACCGCACGCCGCCCTGGGGCGTCGCCGACCAGCCGGCCTTCATCAACGCGGTCATCGCCGTGTCGACGTCGCTTTCGCCGCGCGCCCTGTTGGCGCGCCTGCAGGCCTGCGAACGCGCGCTCGGCCGCAACCGCGGGCACGAGCGCCGTTGGGGACCGCGGCCGATCGATCTCGATCTTCTGGCATATGACGACGTCGCGCTGCACGATTTCGGCTTGACGCTGCCGCATCCGCGCCTGTTCGAGCGCGCTTTCGTCCTCGTGCCGCTCGCCGAGATCGCGCCGGACCGCGTGATTGCCGGAATCCGCGTGCGCGACGCCGTCGCGCGCGTCGACGCCGGAGCGGCCGAGAAGCTCGCCGCTAGCCCGGACGGGCACTCGCCACGAACGACTGCGTGAGCTGGCCGACGGCGTCGAGCAGTTCAATCTTCGAGTTTGCGTAGAACCCTATGCTGAGGTCTTCAGTAAATCTTTGCGCATTCTGGATGCCGCCTGCGGCCATTACGCCGCCAATGTCCAGCGCCCAGAAATGGTGGTCTCGATAGGTCGGATTATAGTTGATGGCGGTACTTCCTATCAGGTACGCCTTGTACACAATCCGTACTTTCATCACGCCTCTGCTGGCAGTCAGTTGCGCCGTAACGGACTGGCCGGGCTGCAGCGTGACGCTCACGCCGCTGGTGGTGCCGACCGTGACGGCAAGCGATTCGGTCTTACTCTGTCCCCAGGCATGTTCATAGCCGATGGAGGTCTCGCCGCCGCCGCCGGTGCCGAGAAATGAGACGTTGTACTTGAACGTCTGCTGTACCTTGATCGTGTTTGTCTGACTCCAGGTGTTATCGACCTGGTTGGTGACTTGCTGGGAAATGCCGACGTTGAAGTTGCCCGGTATCTTGCTGGTGTTGGAGAACACCTGTTTTGCCACGATCGTCGGCTGGGACGTGATGCCTGTGATCGAGGCGCTGTCGACGACCAACACGGTCTGAACCTGGGGCCAATTGTAGGTCTTGTACAGATCGCCCCACGGCGTGTCGCTGTGCAGATAGGCATCGTTGGGCGCCTTGCCGAAATATTTTGCGATCGCATTCTTCAGGGCACTGTCCTGGATGCCGAACGACCTGACCTCCTCATCAGTGATGACGTGCTGCACGCTGCCTGACGCATTCACGCTCGATGTATCAGTGGTGAGACCGGCCTTGACGCTGACTTCGATGCCCATGGCTCAACGCTCCCTTGTTGCTTTTTCAACCGAAGATGGCGGTAAGCGGCGCGACTCTCGGCCCAGTAAAGCCTTGCGGAATTTCAATGATGCCGCGCCGGATTGGATATTCGGTTGTCTTGCGATCGAGTCAATGTCAAATTGCGTTCGGCTTCAAATTGTCACGCCCGGACAATTGCCATAGGTTCGTCCGGAACCTCGGCAGGCTGTTCAGACACCGCGACGGCATGTTGGCCGTTTGCCGCGGCCGTGGCATTTTGCGGCCATGGCGGACGCTGAAGCACCGTTGTCGCTGGCCGGCGAGTTTCCCGCGGCCACGCGCCAGGAGTGGCGCCGGCTCGTCGATGCCGCGCTCAAGGGTGCGCCATTCGAACGGCTCGAGAGCAAGACTTCTGACGGCCTGACCATCGCGCCGCTTTACGAGCGGGCGGCGGACGCCCACGCCATCGTCGGCCGCGCGCCCGGTGCGGCTTGGCGCGTCGTGCAGCGGGTCGATCACCCCGACGCAGCCGCGGCCAATGCGCAAGCGCTGGAGGACATGGCGAACGGGACCAGCGGGCTCATGCTGGTCATGGCCGGCTCCTTGAGCGCCAACGGCTACGGGCTCGACGATTCGGTGGAGGCGGTCGCGCGCGTGCTCGACGGCATCGATCTCGCCAGCATCAGCCTCGATATCGACCTTGCGCCGTTCGCGCGCGACGTGCCGCAGCGCGTTGCGGACGCTGTCAAGCGCCAAAAAATCGATCCGGCCGCGGCCGCTGTGCGCTTCGGCTACGATCCGTTCACGGCCGTTGCCATGAGCGGACGGATGCCGCTGCCGTGGCGCGAAACCGCGCCGCTCGTGGCGCGGCTGATCCAAAACCTCGCCGCTGCCGGCTTTAGCGGTCCGTTCGCCGCCGCCGACGGCCGCGTCATTCACCATGCCGGGGGCTCGGAAGCCCAGGAGCTCGCCTTCGCGATGGCCGGCGCGGTTGCCTATCTGCGCGCGCTCGAATCAGGCGGCATGAGCCTCGCGGCGGCACGCGACGCGATCTATTTCCGGCTCGCCGCCGATGCCGATCAGCTTTTGACCATGGCGAAATTCCGCGCGGTGCGAAAGCTTTGGGCGCGGGTGCAGACGGCGTGCGGGCTTGCGCCCGAAGCCGGCGTCGTAACCGCCGAGACCGCGTGGCGGATGCTGACGCGGCGCGACCCTTACGTGAACATTTTGCGCAACACAATCGCGGCCGCCGCCGCGGGCCTTGCCGGTGCCGACGCCATCGCCGTGCTGCCGCACACCGCGGCGCTCGGCCTGCCGGATTGCTTTGCCCGCCGCATCGCCCGCAACGTTCAGTTGGTGCTGCTCGAAGAGGCCAACCTTGCGCGCGTCGCCGATCCGGCCGCGGGCTCCGGCGCGCTGGAAGCGCTGACGCAGCAGCTTTGTGCCGCGGCGTGGTCGCTGTTTCAGGACTTCGAACGCACGGGCGGCGTCTGGGCGGCGCTGGAAGGCGGGCTCATTGCGCAAAAAGTCTCCGCACTGCGCGCCGGGCGGCAACGCGCAATCGCGCGGCAAAGCGACGTCCTGACCGGCAGCAATGCCTATCCGGACCTTCACGACACCGCGCCGGCGGTGCTCGACGTGCCGCCGCGCGCGGCCGCGGCGCCCGCGCAAGGCAGCCGCACGACGCCGCTGCCGCGCATTCGCCTTGCCGAGCCGTTCGAGCGGCTGCGCGAGGCTTCCGATCGCATGCTGGCCGCAACCGGCGCGCGTCCGAGAATCTTTCTCGCCTGCCTCGGCGCGCCGGCCGACTTCACGGCGCGCGCCAGTTTCGCCAGGAATTTTTTTGCGGCCGGCGGCATCGAAGCGGTGAGCAACCAAGGCGATGCGGCAATGCTCGGCATCGTCTTCAAGGATACCAGCACGCCGCTGGCGTGCCTTTGCGGCTCAGACCGGACTTATGAGAGCGCTGCGGCGCTGGCTGCAGCCGCCCTGAACGCCGCAGGCGCGCGACACATCTATCTTGCCGGCCGCCCGGGCCAGCGCGAGGCGCAGTGGCGCGCCGCCGGCGTGCAATCGTTTATTTATGAAGGCTGCGACCTCCTGGCGACACTGCAGGCCGCTTACGATATTCTGGGCAACAAAACCGGGTAAGCAATGAGCCGAATCCCCGATTTCACCGCGATCGATTTCGCCGAAGCGCCCGCCGCGCCGGCGGGCTCGGCCGCGCCCTGGCTCACCCCGGAGGGCGTCGCGGTGAAGGGCGTGTACGGTCCGGCCGACGTAGCCGGCCTCGATTGCCTCGACACTTATCCGGGGCTGGCGCCGTTCCTGCGCGGCCCCTACCCCACCATGTACGTCACCCAGCCGTGGACGATCCGGCAATATGCCGGCTTCTCCACGGCGGAGGATTCCAACGCCTTCTACCGGCGCAATCTCGCCGCCGGTCAAAAGGGCCTCTCCATCGCCTTCGATCTCGCCACCCACCGCGGCTACGACAGCGATCATCCGCGGGTTGCCGGCGACGTCGGCATGGCCGGTGTCGCCATCGATTCGATCTACGACATGCGCACGCTGTTCGCCGGCATTCCGCTCGACCGCATGTCGGTATCGATGACCATGAACGGCGCCGTGCTGCCGGTGCTGGCGCTCTACATCGTCGCGGCGGAAGAACAGGGCGTGGCGCAGGAGAAACTCGCCGGCACCATCCAGAACGACATTCTCAAAGAGTTCATGGTGCGCAACACCTACATCTACCCGCCGCAACCGTCGCTGCGCATCATCTCCGACATTTTTTCCTACACCTCGGCGCACATGCCGAAGTTCAACTCGATCTCGATCTCCGGCTATCACATGCAGGAGGCCGGCGCGACCGCCGATCTCGAGCTCGCCTATACGCTCGCCGATGCCGTCGAATACGTACGCGCCGGGCTCGCCGCCAATCTCGACGTCGACCGCTTCGCGCCGCGGCTGTCGTTCTTCTTCGGCATCGGCATGAACTTTTTCATGGAGCTGGCGAAGCTGCGCGCCGCGCGGGCGCTGTGGGCGAAGCTGATGCGCGAATTATTTGACCCGCGCGATCCGCGCTCGCTGGCGCTGCGCACCCATTGCCAAACCTCCGGTTGGTCGCTCGCCGCCCAGGATGTGTTCAACAACGTGGCGCGCACGGCCATCGAGGCGATGGCGGCGACGGCCGGCGGCACGCAGTCGCTGCACACCAACGCGCTCGACGAAGCGCTGGCGCTGCCCACGGATTTTTCCGCCCGCATCGCGCGCAACACGCAGATCGTGCTCGCCCGCGAGAGCGGCACGACGCGCACCATCGATCCGTGGGGCGGCTCGTTCTATGTCGAGCGCCTGACTCACGACCTCGCCGCGCGCGCCTTCGGTCACATCAGCGAGGTAGAAGCGCTCGGCGGCATGGCGCGGGCCATCGAGGCCGGGCTGCCGAAGCTGCGCATCGAAGAAGCCGCCGCGCGCACCCAGGCGCGCATCGATGCCGGCGCGCAGGCGGTGATCGGCGTCAACACATATCGCGTGCAAGACGAAGCGCCGATCGACGTTCTCAAAGTCGACAACAGCGCGGTGCGGCAATTGCAGATCGACAAGCTTGCTCGCCTCAAACGCGAGCGCGACGGCCAGGCGGTGGCCGCGGCGCTCGTGGCGCTCACCCGCAGCGCCGCCGGCGGCAACGGCAACCTGTTGGCGCTCGCCATCGACGCGGCGCGCGCCAAAGCCACGGTCGGCGAGATTTCCGCGGCGCTGGAGCAGGTCTTCGGCCGCCACCGCGCTGAGATCAAGGCGATTGCGGGCGTGTACCGGCGGGAGGTCGGCATGGCGGATGCGGTCGAGCGGGTGCAAAAACGCGTCGCCGAATTCGAGGATAACGAGGGGCGCCGGCCGCGCATTCTGGTCGCCAAGATCGGCCAGGACGGCCACGACCGCGGCCAGAAGGTGATCGCCACCGCGTTCGCCGATCTCGGCTTCGACGTCGACATCGGCCCGCTGTTCGCCACACCGCAGGAGGCGGCGCGCCAGGCGGTCGAGAACGACGTGCACATCGTCGGCGTCTCCTCGCTCGCCGCCGCGCACCTGACTTCGGTGCCGGAACTCAAAGCCGAGCTCGACCGCCTCGGCCGCGCCGACATTATGATCGTGGTCGGCGGCGTGGTGCCGCCGCAGGATTACGACGCGCTCAAATCCGCCGGCGCCGCAGCCATCTTCCCGCCCGGCACCGTGATCGCCGAAGCCGCCGAAGCCTTGCTCGACACGCTCAACCGCCGGCTCGGACACACCAAGGCCGCGGCGGAGTAAAGAAAGATGCTAAAGTTCAATACTCTGTTGGAGGCGAATGGAATTGATCCGAGAGATGTCCAACTTGTGAGACATCAAGACTGTGGGCCGACTGGTATTACTCCATACTCGCTTATGTGTAATGCGCCAGAGCAATTTGATCAGTACCAAAGCATTCAGGGCCGCGCAGTCTTCCGGCGTAAATTGTTGGCTTCGTTTGTCGTAACCCCATTCGCTGAAACCATGTTTGTTAATCTCTATGCGGTCGGGCCTCTAGAACGTAATTCAACACCTGAAATATGCCCGGTGAAAATAAAGCCGTTCGAGCCAGGTAGACTTTGGAAATATCCATTATCGATTGATGCGCGTCTTTCGGATTTCTCCAAAAGGCTCATTATCGATTGGGGCGAAGGCTACCGAAGCTGGGTGCAACGCTCAGATCGACAGAACAAAACTGTTTTAGAAATTCGTGAGCGATTTTCTGAACCACCATTTCCTGATTATCTCGACTTCAAGACGCATCTGCAGGAAATTCAGTCTCTTTTTGCTACTTGGAAAGAAGCCCTCAGGCGAGCGAAAGGGATATATCTCCTTGTGGACCAGGAAAACGGCGGGCAATATGTCGGTTCAGCAACCGGCGAGCATGGATTTCTCGGACGTTGGCTTGCTTATGCAAAAGATGGCCATGGCGGAAATGTCACGTTAAAGTTGAGAAATCATAAGGACTATGTTGTCTCTATTCTAGAAACAGCGGGTTCGTCGATGGACCGGAAAGCTATCCTTGCGCGAGAGGTATTTTGGAAGGAAAAGCTAGGCTCAAGAGCCGCTCGGTTAGGAGATGAGTTTGGTTTGAACGCAAACTAAAACGACATACCGAATGACCCGCGACCAGATCATCACCAAGCTGAAGGAGACCGCGCCTGCGCTTCGAGCAGAGGGCGTGGCACACCTTGCCATGTTTGGCTCCCGCGCGCGCGGCGACGCGCGCGACGACAGCGATCTCGACGTATTGATCGATGTCGATCCGCAAGCGAAACTTTACGGGCTCGATTGGGTCGGGGTTATTGCTGACGTCGAACGAGCCGTCACTGCCGCGACGGGCATTCCCACCCAAGCGGCAATGCGGCGTTCGCTTGAGCCCCGTTTCGCAGACCGCATAGCCAATGATCTTATTGAGATCTTCTAACTATGCCTCCGACCTTAGCCGATCGATTGGAGCACATTCTCGCCGCCATTAGCACGATTCAGAACGCGCTCGCCAATAAAGAGTTGGAGGATTTAACTGCAGATCTGATGCTCCGCTTGGCGGTCGAACGCTCCTTCGAAATCATCTGTGAAGCGTCACGCCGAATTCCTGATAGCCTGAAAGAACAGCACCCGGAGATCAATTGGCGCCGCATGCTTGATTTCGGCAATCAATTGCGCCACGCCTATCATGCCATTGAGCCGCAAATATTGTGGGAGATCGCACAACGCGATCTCCCAGGGCTACGAAAGTTCGTCGAAGACATTGTGCGCGAATCGGACGGCAAGCGGCCGCATTAGACCGCCCGCAGAGTCACTTATCCCGCCACGCTCCCCCCAGCGCTCCGCCAAGTGCTCGGCGCAGCGCAGCGCCGTGGCGAAGATCGTGTAGGTCGGATTGGAGGCGCCTTCGGTCGGGAAGATGCACGGGCCGTTCGACTGCGCCTCTTGCAATGTCCGCTACTCTCAATAGCAGACGCTTCGTGCAATGCCTACGCCGCCGCGGGCCGGTGGGCGCGCAGGAAGGAGCGGATCTGCCGCACCGCGAGCGGAATCCGCTCCCTTGGCTCCTTCCACGGGAACATGCTCACCTCTGCGTTCGGCGCCAGCATCGCGGCCTCCATCGCAACCGCATAGGGATGCGACGGGACGTCGTCGGGCAGGATCAGCACCGGCGTCCGGCAGTTGCGGACGAAATCGCGCGTCACCGTGAACACGAAGTCGGGGTTGCTGCGATACATCCTGGTCAGGAATTTTTCCGCCTGCTCCATGGTGATGTCGGGCCTTCGCTTCACCAGCTCCGGCGCCCAGCCCTTCATGTTGTTGTTATAGAACAGATCGCGCATCTCGGGTCGCGAGCCGGACGGCTGCGCCAGCACGGCCGCAGCGATTCGGTCGGGCGCCCGCTTCAACAAATTCCAGATCATGGGACCGCCGATGCAAAATCCGAGCACCATGAACTTGCCGACGCGCAAATGATCCATCAGGGCGAGATGGTCGTCGGTATGAGAATCCCAGGGGCGTTCGATCTCGAGGGGACCGGTGGACTGGCCGCCATTGGCGTTGCGAAGGTCGGCGCCGATGCAGCGGTATTCGGACTTGAACTCATCCATCGCCTCGAAGGGGCAATAGGGCGCGGACAGATTTGGGATGACGGAATTCAGCCCGCCGCCGGCAATCATCAGCAACGGAAAGCCAGAACCTTCCTCCTGGAAATGGATGCGAACAGGGCCCTTCTCGTAAAAGCTCATGGCGGCTCCTTCCTGTTACCCCGCGACGCTCCCCCAATGCGCCGCCAAATGTTCGGCGCCGCGCAGCGCGGTGGCGAAGATCGTGTAGGTCGGGTTCGAGGCGCCTTCGGTCGGGAAGATGCACGGGCCGGCCATGAACAGATTGGCGACCTCGTGGGTTTGGCCGTAGCTGTTGGTCACCGAATTCGACGAATCCGTGCCCATGATGGCGCCGCCGTGCAGGTGCGCGGTCGGCATCACCGGGCCTTTGCCGGGCCAGGATTCCTTGGCGTCGGTCGCCTTGGCGATCTTCACCCCCTGCGCGAAATTGGCGTTCCACAGCGCCACCGCGTCATCGTTGAAGCTGTGAATGAGCCGCGCCATCGGCAGGCCGTACTCGTCCTTGTCGCTGATAAGCTCGATGCGGTTTTCGAGCTGCGGCAAATCCTCGCCGAAGATCGTCAGATGCGTGAGCCCGCGCGCGGCGCGCTTCATGTATGCGGCAAGCTCCGGCCCGAACAGATCGCCGCGCGAGAGCGCATAATCGCTGGTCTTGTGCGAGGTGCCGGCGGCAATGAACGAGGAGCCGAACGCGCCCGGATAGCTGGTCTTGTAGCTCGTCTTGTCGTAGCGGTCGTACGACATGAACTGCGCACCGACCGTGCCCAGATGCGGCGTGATGTCGTCGTCGAACAGCGCCCAGGTGCCGGCGATGTGATGGGTCATCATGAACTTGCCGACCAGATCGTTGGCATTGGCGAGGCCCTTCGGGTGCTTGTCGGTCGCCGAGTTGAGCAGGATGCGCGGGTTCTGCGCCGACCAGGCGGCGAGCACCACGACGCTCGCCTCCTGCACCTGGCGCTCCTTGTTGGCGTCGAAATATTCGACGCCGACGGCGCGGGTGCCGGCGGCGTTGGTGAGAACGCGCGTGACGTTGCTCAAACCGCGCACCTCGGCGCCGGCTTTGCGCGCCTCGCCCAGATACGTCACCAGCGGATTGGCGAGCGCGCCGATCGGGCAGCCGACGGCGCACCAGCCGTCATAGATGCAGGCGTCGCGGCCCTTGAACGTCGTGGAATTCATGCCGTTCGCCATCGGGATCAAGTGGATGCCGGTGGCCTCGGCGCCCTTGAGCCAGACTTGGCCGGCCGGAAAGACTTTCATCGGCGGCATCGGATACGGTTGTCCCGGCGGCCGCCATTTTTCTTCCGCCTTGGCGTCGCCCGACACGCCGATGTCGGCGGCGACCTTGTCGTAGAACGGCGCCACGTCCTCATAGGCGATCGGCCAATCGTGGCCGCGATTGTGCTCGCTCTTCATCCGAAA
>JASHQS010000247.1 GCA_030038995.1 Xanthobacteraceae bacterium | reverse complement strand
ATCGGGACGGCTGAGCCGGCGCCGGACGAGGCACCAAAAAATGGCCGCACGCGCGCAAAATTTTGTCTGCCAAAGCTGCGGCGCCGCTTCCGCGCGCTGGGCCGGCCGCTGCGAAGCGTGCGGCGCCTGGAACACTTTGGTCGAGGAAGGCGCCCTCGCAACGGCGCGGCCGTCGCGTAAGGGACGGCCGTTCGCCGTCGCGCCGCTCAAGGGCGAAACCCATGAAGCGCCGCGTCTTGCCTCGGGCCTCGGCGAGTTCGACCGCGTCACCGGCGGCGGTTTGGTGCGCGGCTCGGTGCTGCTCCTTGGCGGCGATCCGGGCATCGGCAAATCGACGCTGCTCATCGAGGTCGCTGCCGCCATGGCGCGCCGCGGCCAGCGCGCCGTGTACATTTCCGGCGAAGAAGCGGTCGCCCAGGTGCGGCTGCGCGCCGAGCGGCTCGGGCTTGCCGACGCCGCCGTCGACGTTGCGGCGGAAACATCGGTCGAGGATATCGTGGCGACGCTGTCCCATGGCGCGCCGCCGCGTCTTCTCGTCATCGATTCGATCCAGACCATGTGGACGCAGACCGTCGAGGCAGCGCCCGGCACGGTGACGCAGGTGCGCGGCTCGGCCGGCGAACTGGTCCGCTTCGCCAAGCGGGCCGGCACCGCGGTGATCCTGGTCGGCCACGTTACCAAGGACGGCCAGATCGCCGGCCCGCGCGTGGTCGAGCACATGGTCGATGCGGTGCTGTCGTTCGAAGGCGAAGGCTCCCATCAATTCCGCATCCTGCGCGCCATGAAGAACCGCTTCGGCCCGACCGACGAAATCGGCGTGTTCGAAATGACCGGCACGGGATTGCGCGAAGTCGCCAACCCTTCCGAGCTGTTCCTGTCCGAGCGCGACCTCGGCAGCCCGGGCACCGCCGTGTTCGCCGGCATCGAGGGAACCCGGCCGCTTCTCGTGGAAATCCAGGCGCTGGTGGCCCCGACCACGCTCGGCATACCGCGCCGCGCGGTGGTCGGCTGGGACCCGAGCCGGCTGTCCATGGTGCTCGCGGTGCTCGAGGCACATTGCGGCATTCGGCTATCCGGCCACGACGTCTATCTCAACGTCGCCGGCGGCTTGCGCATCCAGGAGCCGGCGGCCGACGTCGCCGCCGCGGCGGCGCTGGTATCGTCGCTCGCACGCGCGCCGCTGCCGGCCGATGCGGTCTATTTCGGCGAAGTCTCGCTGTCGGGGGCGGTGCGGCCGGTGGCACAAACCGCGGCGCGGCTGAAAGAGGCGCAAAAGCTCGGCTTCACCCGGGCCATCGTTCCGGAGGCGGCGCGCAGTGAAATCACCGATATCGGGCTTTCGCTCACCACCGTGGGAATGCTGGTCAATCTGGTGTCTGAGATCGCGGCGCGCGGCGAGCCCTCGCGGCGGGTCGAGCGCGACCGCGGCGTGGCGGCCGAATAGCGCGGCGGCGCGAACCCCGCGCCTGCCCATAGGCGCTAACATAGCTGAGTTTCCCGGGCGCAGCGCAGCACGAGGCGTAGCGAAGTGATGCGCTGCAGACCCGGGATCGTAACAAGTTGCGGAGTCTGGGACGGTCCCGGATCAGCGGTGCACCGCTTCGCGCTGCACCGCATCCGGGAAACAGGCCTATGTTAGCGCCTATGCACGCCTGCCCGCACTCCGGTTAATGCAGGACCCCGACAAGCCGGGAAAATCCTAACCTTCTCGCGCTAGAAGCGGTGAACAAGCGAGAAGCCGGGTGACGGCACCGCAACGTCCGGCTATACACGCCACGTCGCCAGAGGAACCGGTGGGCAGCCGCAAGACATGATCACGCTCCTCGACATCGTGCTGTTGGCCGTAATGCTGGTTTCCGGGCTGTTGGCGATGGTTCGCGGCTTCATGCGCGAGGTTCTGTCGATCACCGCGTGGATCCTGGCCGCCGGGGCGACCCTTTACGCCTACGGCAAGCTGGTGCCGGCGGCCACCGCCTATTTCAACAGCGAACTCATCGCCAAGGGCGCCGTGATCGGCGGAGTGTTCCTGGTCACCCTGCTCGTGGTTTCGGTCTTTACGGTGCGCGTATCCGACATGGTGCTCGACAGTCGGGTCGGCGCGCTCGACCGTACCCTGGGATTTGTGTTCGGGCTCGGCCGCGGCCTGATCATCGTCGTGGTGGCGTTTGGCTTTTTCGATTGGCTGGTGCCGGCCAAATCGCAGCCGACCTGGGTCGCCGACGCCAAGTCGAAGGTGTTCCTGACCAATACGGCCGATTGGCTGCGCTCTATGTCGCCGGACTTGGAAGCCTTATATCTAAAGTACAAGAGCAATAAAGGCGATGAACGCGAGCCGCAGGACGCGGCGCCGAACCAGCAGCATGGCGCGTCGAACCCACCCGCCGGCAGGCCGGCGGGCTGAGCCGGACGGAGGCCCAAAATTGACCGCGACCGAACCTGCCCACCTCGACCTTGACGGCGACCGGTTGCGCGAGGAATGCGGCGTCTTCGGCATTTTCGGCCATCCGGACGCGGCGGCGATTACCGCGCTCGGCCTGCACGCGCTGCAGCATCGCGGCCAGGAAGCCGCCGGCATCGTCTCGTTCGACGGCAAGCGCTTCCACTCCGAGCGCCGGCTCGGCCTGGTCGGCGACGCGTTCTCGCGGCGCGAAGTGATCGCTCGGCTGCCCGGCACCGCCGCCATCGGCCATGTGCGCTATTCGACCACCGGCGGGACGATCTTACGCAACGTGCAGCCGCTGTTCGCCGAGCTCAATGCCGGCGGCTTTGCCATCGGCCACAACGGCAACCTGACCAACGGGCTGACCTTGCGCCGCCAACTGGTGCGCGACGGCGCCATGATGCAGTCGACCACCGATACCGAGGTGATCCTGCATCTGGTCGCGCGCTCGCACCGCAATCGCTTCATCAACCGCTTCATCGAAGGCCTGCAGCTGCTGGAAGGCTCCTATGCCTTCGTCGGCCTGACCAACAAGAAGCTGATCGGCGCCCGCGATCCGCTCGGCATCCGGCCGCTGGTGATCGGCAAGCTCGAAGGCTGCCCGATCCTCGCCTCGGAAACCTGCGCCCTCGACATCATCGGCGCCCATTACGTGCGCGATGTCGAGAACGGCGAAGTCATCATTTTCGACGAGAACGGCGAGCACTCGGAGAAGCCGTTCGGCAATTTGCCGGCGCGGCCGTGCATTTTCGAATACATCTACTTCTCGCGGCCGGATTCGATCATCGGCGGCCGCAGCGTCTACGACGTGCGCAAGACCTGCGGCATCGAATTGGCGCGCGAGGCGCCGGCCGCCGCCGACGTGGTCGTGCCGGTGCCCGATTCCGGCGTGCCGGCGGCCATCGGCTACGCGCAGGAATCCGGCATCCCGTACGAGCTCGGCATCATCCGTAACCATTATGTCGGGCGCACCTTCATCGAGCCGACCCAGCACATCCGCCAGCTCGGCGTGCGATTGAAGCACAGCGCCAACCGCGCGGTGGTCGGCGGCAAGCGCATCGTGCTGATCGACGATTCCATCGTGCGCGGCACCACCTCGGTGAAGATCGTGCACATGATGCGCGACGCCGGCGCCCGCGAGGTGCATTTCCGCATCGCCTCGCCGCCGATCACCCATCCCGACTATTACGGCATCGACACGCCGGAGCAGGACAAGCTGTTGGCGGCGACGCACGATCTCGAAGGCATGCGGCAGTTCATCGGCGCCGATTCGCTGCAGTTCCTTTCCGTCGATGGCATCTATCGCGCCATGGGTGAAAAGGGCCGCAACTCGGCGCGCCCGCAATTCACCGACCACTGTTTCACCGGCGAATATCCCACCCCGCTCACCGACCGCATGGCGCAGGAAGCCCCGCCGCGCCAGCTCTCGCTGCTCGCCGAGGCGAGCTGAGGCATGCCGCAAACGCTGGCCGGCCGGATCGCGCTCGTCACCGGCGCCTCGCGCGGCATCGGCTATGCGCTCTCGCTCCTGCTCGCCCGCGCCGGCGCTCACATCGTCGGCATTGCGCGCACCGTCGGTGCGCTGGAAGAGCTTGACGATGCGGTGCGCGCCGCCGGCGCTTCGATGACCGGCGTGCCGATGGATATGCGCGACTATCCCGCGCTCTATCGGCTCGCCGCGACGCTGAGCGAACGTTATCAGCGCCTCGACATTCTGGTCGGCAATGCCGCAGTGGTCGGCCCGCGCTCGCCGCTTCGCGATGTCGATCCGAAGGGCTGGGACGAGACCATGGCGATCAACGTCACCGCCAACTGGCACTTGATCCGCGCCATGGATCCGCTGTTGCGCCGCTCCGACTCCGGCCGCGCCGTGTTCATGACCTCGGGCGCCGCGACGCATGCGCGTGCCTATAGCGGCCCCTACTCCGTCTCCAAGGCCGCGCTCAACGTGTTGGCGCGCACTTACGCCGCCGAGACCGACACGACGACGCCGATCCGCGTCAATCTGTTCAATCCAGGCCCGACGCGCACGCGCATGCGGGCGCAAGTCATGCCCGGCGAAGATCCGATGACGTTGCCGACGCCGGAGCAGGTCGCCGAAACCATCGTGCCGCTGTGCCTGCCGAGCTTTACTGCGACCGGCAAACTCTACGATTACCGCGCCGCAAAGCTGCTGGATTTTCCGCAACCGGCGTGAGCCGCGGCGTCAGCTGTCAGCGCCGACGCTTCCGCCGTGCTGTGGCAAAGGCAATCGGAATCGAGGAAATCAGGCTAAAGGACGTTTAGAGCGAGGGGGCAGGTTGTCAGGCTGCCTCACCCGGTCACCTAGGAGATTGCGCCTGCCTAACAGGTATGAACCTGCCGGTGATTGCCGACCGACCTATTTGCCTTCTCTTCATCGCTACCACCTTCTTCCGGGCCGGTTGGCCCCCTTCACTACGAGGCATTACGGCTCAATCGGCGAGCGTGGTTCGGCGAGTCAGATGGCGCCTATATGAGCCGGCGATTTGGGCAAATCTAGCGCCAAATTTCCCACAGGATGTATTGTCCGGCCCCTGTTGCGATTTCACACACCTTGAAGCCGCAGCGCAACGCCTACACGCGTCCTCATGAGCCGGCGCGAAAGCAACGGCGAGCTTTATCTAGCAGTATGGCGTATCTGCTCTTAAGCACCGGGTGCCGCGTCAATGGACGGGCTACTGGCAGCGACAGGCTTAGATTGAGCGCGCCCTTCAACAAAGAACATATGATAACGCTCAAGACGCCTATAATGCGCCAACAAAATCTTTGCCGTGGTCAGGGCGTTGTTCGTCAATTTATCAACTGGTTCTACGTCAACACCAAGGCTTTTACTCAACGTCCTATTGTGTTCGCGAATGAATACGAAAATGGGGTCGTTTTTCTCAAGCTTGTCTATATTGCCAGCCTTGAGCAATTTTGATTTGCTCAAAAACTTGCGCAGCATGTTGTATTCGGCCTTTATTGCCTCTTGGTTTTTGTCGAAATTCGCCAGCGCGGCTGCAACTTCATTCAATGTCGTGGCTTTCCCTTCAACATCTACGTATCCAGGCGATTGCTTAACTATGGCTTGCATAGCCAATCGTTCGCCGAAAGTGACAAGACCTTTCAGGTCGCCATAGAAATTGACGTAGTTGAAGCCGCTGTGAAGCGTGTTGTCGGTGAATGCGTTGACCAGCGCACGCTTCTGCTGATGGCTTGTTCTTTTCGACTGAAATTTTTCTATTCCGAGAAAGAAAGAATAGATATCGTTTATTCGCGCAAAGAACTGCGAAATGTCAGGCGGATCCCAAGTTCCATCAATAAGGAACTTTTGTGATACAACCCCTGCCGAAGCTCCAAATACAGGGTCATCTTCGGTGTGTGAGCGCGCCCAGAATAATCCCTGCGTTGGCAAATATTTTTCGTTTCGATAATCCGGTTCCTCCGCTCGCTCTAGGGGTATGCGGCCACTCTCATCCTGATCGGCAAGGTCGAAGATGTACCAACGCCTCCATTTTGGCAGCAAAAAGAGATAATGCAGGTCTACAAATTGTCGATTATAGCGCTCCCATTGAGAGAACGAGATTTCTGCTCCGAGAAATGGACTGTCGTATCCTTCTTTATTGATCGCAACGCCAATGATTTTTGCATCGTCGCCGTGATCCAGCATCACGACCTGAGGCTCATCCAAATACACAAGCGTTGAGACGTACTTGGCGCTGTTCTCTTTCCAACGTTGTCTCGTATCAGCCATGGTCAGGTTTCCTCGGCTGCTGGGGGCTCAGACGGCAGCGCCTCCACAGAGTGAACCGCTGGCTTGAACGTCGCGTAGCGCCAGAAGCTGATATGTGATCGCTTCAAAACGCTCACGCCACACTCGCTTGTAATCTTGACTCTAGCCAAAAACTTGAACCTGCCGCGCATTTTAGGGAGTGCCAGAACGCCAAGGGCAGCCTCTCTAGTCAACCACAAGGACGTCGCCGACCAAACACATGGTGTAACGTCTTTCGGGCGTCCCTTGGGCTTTTTGCCTTCAGCTTTTGCCTTCTCCTCAAGTGCCTTATGGGAGGCAAAATCATCATTCGTCACGGGATTACAATTAGCAAACCGGAAGACGCTTTCATAAGCAAATGGCCCCGCGCCCACAGGCGGGCAGGAATCCGGCAATTCCTCCATAAACTTAACGATTTTGGTTTGAACTCCAGCCATAGGGGGCTGGAATACCCGCTAATCCGCATAGGAGTCAATTGTGCAGCGCATGACTACAAACTAACGCGCGAAAATGGCCTTCGTGTGAGTGCTACATAACGCCCTAAACTGCTGGATTTTCTGCGGCCCGCGTGAGCCGCCGCATCGCCCATCAGCGCCGCCGCTTCCGCCCGGCATAAGGATTCGGCTTGGCGCGCACGGTGAGCCGGATCGGCGTGCCGGGCAGGTCGAACTCTTCGCGCAGCGCGTTGACGAGATAACGCCGATAGGTCTCCGGCAGCGCCGACGCGCGCGACGAAAACAGTACGAAGGTCGGCGGCCGCGTTTTCGGCTGCGTCATGTAATCGAGCCGCGGTCGGCGGCCGTGCGCGGCCGGCGGCGGATGGTGGGAAATCGCGCGCGCCAGAAAGCGATTGAGCGCGGCAGTCGGCACGCGTCGATTCCACACCGCATGGCTCTCGAGCACCGCGGCCATCAGGCGGTCGAGGCCGGCGCCGGTACGGGCGGAAAGCGCGACCACCGGCACGCCCTTGACCTGCGGCAGCAGCCGGTCGGTCTCTTCGCGCAGCCGCTTGTACGCGCCGGGCGGCGGCTTGATCAAATCCCATTTGTTGATGCCGACCACCAGCGCGCGCCCTTCCCGCTCGACCAGATCGACGATGCGGGTGTCCTGCTCCTCGAACGGGGTCTGCGCGTCGACCAGGACGATGACCACCTCGGCAAAGCGCACCGCGTTCAGCGTGTCGGCCACCGAGAGTTTCTCCAGCTTTTCGGTTATCCGCGGCCGGCGGCGCAGCCCCGCGGTGTCGTGGATGCGCAAGCGCTGGCCGCGCCACTGCAGTTCCACCGCGATGGCGTCGCGGGTGATGCCGGGCTCCGGTCCCGTCAACAGCCGCTCCTCGCCGAGCAGGCGGTTGATCAGGGTCGATTTGCCGGTATTCGGCCGGCCGACCACGGCCAATCGGATGATCGTCTCGGCTAGCCGGTTCTCCGCGAGAGGAGAGGCGCTTTCGCTTTTCTCAGGCGGGGCAGTTGCCTCGGGAAGCGCGGAGCGCAAGGCATCGTAGAGAGCGGCCAAGCCCTCGCCGTGCTCGGCGCTGAGCGCCACCGGCTCGCCGAGGCCGAGCGCATAGGCTTCCAGTGCACCCGCCTCGCCGGCGCGGCCCTCGCTCTTGTTGGCGATGACGATGGCCGGCCTGCCGGATTTGCGCACCAGGTCGGCGAAGCCGCGGTCGGCCGGCGTAGCGCCCACGCGCGCATCGATGAGAAACAGCACGGCGTCGGCCGCCGCCATCGCGGCCGCGGTCTGCGCCTGCACGCGCGCCGAGAGACTTTCGCGCTCGGCCTGTTCGAGTCCGGCCGTATCGATGACCTTGAACGCCAGATCGCCGAGCTTGCCTTGCCCTTCGCGCCGGTCGCGCGTTACGCCCGGCGTATCATCGACCAGCGCCAAGCGGCGGCCGACCAGCCGGTTGAACAGCGTCGACTTGCCGACGTTGGGCCGACCCACAATGGCGAGGGTGAAAGACATGACGGAAGGGGACCATGCGCCGGATCCGAAACGGCGCTCGCGACAACGAACCGGTGGTTTGTGGACGAACGGCCACCGCCAAAGCCTACTCCAGTTCGCTTCCGTTACTCCAGGGTGGATCCATGCGGGCGTTCTAAGGAGACAGAACGCGAGCGCGGATGAGAGGTGCAAAAACACCGCCCAAAAAGGAGCGTAGTTGTTGCATTTCAGTTCGACGCCATCAACTTTGCCAAGTCATCTGGCTCAAATCGGGTTGGACTTAACGCAATAGGTTGATGCCCATTATATCGCCAAGCACGGCCATCGCCATTTACCCGTCCGTCCAGCGTAACTTCTTTCGTGCGATATCCGGAAAGAGTCAGTACAACTGCCTGATATTCGCTTGGCAGCGAAATGGTAATCGTCTTGCCAGTATCCTCTTTCCATAACGCAACAGAACGAGAACCTCGCTGAGAATCGCTTGAACGGTTCGACCGCTCAAGCAACGCCGTCGAGGTCAAGGTCAGCACCGATGATCCCGGGTCTTCTGCCAGAACAGTCGCATAGCGTGACGACCATCTCTCCGGCAATTGTGGCCCATCCATCAAAAGAACAAATACCAAGCTCGGGGCCACTGATCTTAAAACCGTATGTGCGGGATCAACGCGAGCAAGATCTTCGCAAATCATCGTTGCAAAGGTTGAGCCGGTCCTGAAGACATCTATGTGTAATTCGCGCTTCGGCAGGAGCGTTCTTTCCCACCATAGCATTCTTGGGTCCAATGATGATGCGAGTGCGTATGTGGATATTTGCGCCTCATTGAGGCGCCAGCGATGGTGCTTGCTTCGACTGGTAGTAATTGCCAAGCGACGTTTCCCGTCCTTGGAAAGTGAAAACACGGTAGACAAGGCGATGTTGCCCGTCTCATCGCGGCAGTTGCTACTGGACCCTGCGATTAAGAATTCAATTTCACTATATTTTCTCTTTATCATAAGCACGAGTGCATTGTAGTAATCCCAATCGAGGGCATATTCAGGAAATATTATGCCATTTAGACGCGTTACATCTTGTTTGGCACGGGCAATTAATTCCGAGACGTATTTAAGAAAAAGCTTTTGACGATTTTGCCGTTCTCGCGTTCGCAATACCTTTGATGAACGCCGTGAGCCGTTCAGCCAGAACTGATCGATGCCAAACCATCCCCACGATGTTCCATTCGGAATCGTCGCTCCCGGCTCAGCTATAAACGAGCCGGCGGAAATCCCGTAGGGAAATGGAACCAAAAGAAGATTGAGCGCGGACTGATCGTCGTGGGTCAGATGGTGCGGGGGTTTTTGCCATCTGGCCTTCACAACGCCTCGCGGCGGGAGCAGTGCAAGATTGTGACTGAAGGTTCGCAACGTGCAGCCAATCGCCGGTGTCCGCGATTTTGGCTGAACACAAGTAACGTCTGGATCGATGTTGATGCAGATAGATGCCGCTTGCGGATAATAAGTAATGTGGCCGTTCTTTGTTCTCTTTACCAATCGGCGAATAACTTCCTCCGGGACTGCTTGTACAAGGTCCTGAACCCAGGTCGGAAGCTCCGCGTGCGACCCAAGTTCTTCGGTGTATCCGAATCCGACATCTGCAGATGCCTCATCTGCAATTATCAGCAACCGCATTGCCAAGGACCACCATCGAATTGGCTTCATATGCACTCGGTGATCCGAGTAGATCGGCTCGTCAGCGTGGCGGCCTAATTCACTCCAGATATGTTTCACCAACGGTGGAATTCTGATTTCTTGGCTCCAAGTGCGTCCGGCATCCACGCATTCCCTGTGCTTGGCCCCATCAATGTCGAATATGGCCGATCCCCACAGTCCCGTCCTGTCATCAGGGACGGCGCCATATTGATACGCGCCGGCTAGCTCGAGCAGATATGCAGTGGCTGCAAAAAGGTCGGGCGGAAAATCCGGTGGTGCGGCCAGTTCTTTCGAACGGCCCTATCGGAATAAAAAATTTGAGTCTGTCCTGGAAAGAGACGACCAATGACGCATGCCAGCGTAAGTTGTCGAAGCTCGTCAGGATTAGGCACGCGCCAGCTCGCAATGATCTTTCTTCGAGGGCTAAGCGTAATGCGGTCTGCCGGAACGGCGAAAGCCGATCAGCGTCAACGATGCATCAGTCAAAAAGTTCAGGATTATCTTCCTGCAAACGGGAGGCCGCAGCGGCAGTGATGCGGTTGACGACCTCGAGGCCTTTCTCGTGGCCAAGCACAGCCTGGACCCGCGCCAATAGCCGCCCGCGAGCAGCAGTCGCTACTTCGAGCTGCTCCTTGGCGTAGGTCTTGTCCACGACGGCGCTCATCATGCCCTCTCAAATCGACATAAGCCGAGATTCCGACCCTCTCGTAACCGGAGCGTCCGCTTTCAGTTCAGGTAAATTGCAGATTTGATTGAACTTTGCGGTCGAACGATGACGATGGACTACCAATCGCATCGCAGGCCCCGATTGCTTCCGATCCCCGACACAACATCTGTACTCGGTTTCAACTGAATCGGCTGTTACATAAATGCTACAATTGGCGGAAAACTTCATTATCGTTAACCTGAAGGTGTAGGAATATTACCATCGCGTGGTGGGCGACGGCTCCAGCCAGCCAGCAGTACCAGCCATTCACTTTTGAGTGTGTCTTGGAGTCCTCGAGGTTCGATGACGCGCTGCACTCACTGCGCCGACGGCGCGGCTCCCGTCGGATTGGGCCACGCCGTTTGCGCCGGTTGCGCCGCCTGTTGCGGCGACGGCCAGGCGGCCGGCGGCGGCGCCGGCCAAGGCGACTGGGCCGGTTGCGCGGTCTGGTTCGGGTTGGGCCAGACAGTCTGCACCGCCCGCGGCTGCTGCGCCTGCCGTTGCGGAGCAGGTTTCGGCTTTTTGGCCAGTCCGACGCTGATCGTGGTGTGCGGCTTGGCCGGCGCGCGGGCGATCTTCGGTTTCGGTTTCGGCTTCGGTTTCGGCTTTTCGTCAGCCACCAGCTTGGTCGGCCCGTTGTCCGGCGCGGCGGCAGCACCGGCGCCGGCGCCAGTGTCGGCGGCTTGCTCGGGCGGCGGCACATAGCCCTTGTAGAGGTCGGCGGGAATGCCGGTGGTCGCGCCCGGCACGCCATTGGGGAAGACCGGCTCGCGCTGGCCCTGCAACGGCTTCTTGGTATTGAACATGTCGCTGTCGAGCAGCGTGGTCGGGTCGAACTGGCCGCCCTTGGTGCACGCCGCCAGCATCGCCGCGAGCGCGAGCAGCGCACCGGCGCGAACCAGCGATGCAGTGCGACGCTTCGACATGCGCTTAGCCCTTGCCATTCGCGGCGATCAGCTCGCTCAAAACTTGGGCGCGGCTCCGGGTCCCCGCGGGCGTTGCCGGATCGGCCATTATCATGTCGGTCCACTTGCGCGCCGCGCGCGCGTCGCCGGCTTTCCACGCCGACAGCGCCAGCAACTCGCGCGCGCTGTGCCGAAAGATTCGACCCGGCGCCGTCAGCGGCTCGAGCCGTGTCGCCATTTGCGCATAGGGTGCAGTATCGACCAACAAATAGCCGGCCCGCACGGCGGCAAGATCCTCGATCACCTGACCGACCGACTTGTCGGCGGCCAGCGCGTCATACGCATTGACGGCGGCGGTCTTGTCGGTCTGCGCCAATTCCCCCGCCTCGCGCAGCCGCGCCAGCACACGATAGCCGGCGGTGCCGTCCGCGGCGATCTTGGCGAAAGCGGCTTCGGCCTCCTTGTGCTTGCCGGTTTCGGCGAGGATCGCCGCCTGCTCGAACGCGGCGCCGGTTTCGCCGGCCTTCTTGGCCTGCCAATAATCGTAGCCGCGCCAGCCGCCGACACCGGCCACGACGAGAAAGCAGGCAGCGATGAGCAGATTGCCGTAGCGCTGCCACAGCTTTTTCAGCTGTTCGCGACGGACTTCCTCATCGACTTCCTGAAAAATATCGACCACGGAATGCGACCCCAGTTCCTCGTGCAGGGCCGGGACCCGACCCGGCTGCGCTTTCCGCCCCGGCGGCGGCCTGCCGCAGCGGGACGGGCAAAGTCCAAGGAAATTCCGGCGCTTACGCTTGGAAGCCCCGTTGAGCCGTTAACCTAATGATGTGGCGCCAGCAAGGCAAAGGCGGTGGCCCGGCCTGCGACGATTGGGCAAAAGCTTGGACCGCTAGCTGCGCCAAGCGGTGATGCTTCTTAGGGCTTCTTGGTTCGCATGGGGTAAACGTTCTCGGGTCCGGGAAATCGGCGCGTGCGCACCTCCTCCGCATAAGCCTTCACCGCCCGCTCGATCGACGGGCCAAGGTCGCCGAAACGCTTGACGAATTTCGGCACCCGCGGCGACAGGCCGAGCATGTCCTCCAGCACGAGAATCTGGCCATCGCAGGCGGCGCTGGCGCCGATGCCGATGGTAGGGATCGCCACCTGTTCGGTGATGCGGCGGCCGAGCGGCTCGGCGACCGCCTCGATCACCATCGCGAAGGCGCCGGCATCCGCCACGGCGCGGGCATCGGCCTCGATCGGCGCCCAGTCGGCCTCGTCGCGGCCCTGGGCGCGGAACGAACCGATGGTGTTGATCGCTTGCGGGGTGAGCCCGACATGGCCCATCACCGGCACGCCGCGCTCGACCAGAAACGCGATGGTCGCGGCCATGCGCCGGCCGCCCTCCACCTTGATGGCGCCGCAGCCAGTTTCCTTCATCACCCGCACCGCCGCCGCGAACGCCTGCTCCTTCGAGCCTTCATACGAGCCGAACGGCATATCGACCGTGACCAAAGCCCGCGCCGAGCCGCGCATCACCGCAAGCCCCCGCAGGATCATCATGTCGAGCGTGACCGGCACCGTGGTTTCGAGCCCGTGCATCACCATGCCAAGCGAGTCGCCGACCAGGATGACGTCGCAATAGGCGTCGGCGATGCGCGCCGTATGGGCGTGATACGAGGTCAGGCATACGAGCGGATCGCCGCCTTTGCGGGCGCGAATGTCGGGGGCGGTGAGGCGCCGCGTCTCGCTCTGCGCCGACATCGCTAGGATCCGAACACCGGCAAGCCGATGACGAACGGATGAAACAAAAAGCCGAGCGCGAGATAAAGGATGGTGCCGATCACGATGGCGATGATGTCGTTTCCGGTGCCGCCGACTGGAATTGGCGGCGCGCCCGGATCGGCGCGGCGCTTGAGCGTCATGCGGTCGTAGCCGGCCCACAGCAGCACCGAGCCGAACAGGATGATGCCGCCGAGATCGCCGTTGGCGCACAGGTGCGCAACCGCCCAGGTCTTGACCCCGACCAGCATGGGATGCTTGAGCACGCGCTTGATGTGGCCGCGGATGTAGGCAGCCACCACCATGATGCTGGCCGGCCACATCAGCGCCTCGACGATGTGGCGCGTCCAGCCCGGCGGCGACCAGACCATGATCAAACCTTCGGCCCGGTAACGCGCAAAGCCGTAGCCGACGAGCACGATGCCGACGATCGAAACCAGCGAAAACAAGCCGCGGTACGGGCCGGCACCGAGCGTCTTGATCAGCGCGGCGCGATGCTCGCGCATGGTGACGAACACATGCGCGCCCAGAAAGATGACGAGCCCGAGGATTTCGACAGCAAGGCCCATGCCAGTCAATGCTCAGTCAGTACGCACAACATGCCGATCAGATCGCGCGACGCCCAGGGCCGTCGTTCTGACCGCGCCGGCGATCATGGCGTACGGCCCTGGCTTGTCAATCACCGCCCTGATCACGAAGCATAGCGCCGGCCGCGCTCCAGATAGCCGGCGGTATCGACCAGAAGCTCGCGCTCCTTGAACGAGACCATGTCGTCAGCCATGGCCGCCGTGCTGCCCGCGCGGGCGATCGCCGCCAGCGCGCGCTGCATCGCCTTGATGGCGGCGCGCTGAATGTCGCTCGGGATGATGACGAGGTGATAACCGAGCGCTTCGAGCCGCGGCACCGGCACAAGCGGCGTCTTGCCGCCGGCGAACATGTTGATGAGTTTGCGCCCCGGCAGGCGCCGCGCGATTTCGGCGATCTGGGCCTCCGACGTCGGCGCCTCGACGAAGATCATGT
>JASHQS010000246.1 GCA_030038995.1 Xanthobacteraceae bacterium | reverse complement strand
TCACCGGCGCGCCCAATGCGGTCAACAGCGCGGCGCCGGCACACACCGCGCCTATCGAGGAGCCGGCGGCGGCGCCGGTTCATGAGGACACCGCGCTGCTGCCGGAAGCGGCGCCGGGCAAAAAGATCGTGACAAAGAAACGTCGCGTGGCGGGCTACGAGGCCATTCGCCGCTGGCAGGCAAGCCGCGGCGAAGCGAAAAAGCCGCACCGCGACGATAGCGGATTCGAGCCCCTGTTGCGGCTGTTCAGTTCGCGGGCCGCCGCGCTGTTTTCCGCCAATTAATTTTACTGCGTCAAAGTTCGGAGGGCCCGTCGAGATACTGCCGGAAACGCGGCGCTTATGGACCTGCCCTCTCCCCTTGCGGGAGAGGGCAACGCAAGCCGCGCAACAAACCCGGCCCGGTGAGGGGTTGCGGCCACGACCCTCACCCGCTTTTGTTGTTGAACCGCCGAGTCGCCCTCTCCCGCAAGGGGAGAGGGCGCTATAACGCGCGCCGCGCTTTCCGACGCAGTAGGATTAATACCAGACGCGTTAAGTACAGCCTCATTGCATGTCATCGTCCGCCTTCGCGGACCATGACGGGTCAACAATTGCGGCGGCTGGTATAAGTTCTGCCGCACGCCGTCTTGAAGACGCGGCTGCCCGCGACAAGCGCGGGCAGCGCGTTCGACGCCGCGTGGCACCGATTATTCAGCGGCAAATATCTTGTGCACGCGCGTCGGCGAGCGCGGCGTCGGCCGCCGACCATGTCGGCAGACCGATCACAAGTTTTGTCCAGCTGGTACCCCAGGGATCGGCGGCGCTGTCCCACCACACCTGGCACCAGCCGTCCGCGAATTGGAGGACGGCATAGTCGGCGCGCGCGGGCGCGGCTGTCGCCAGTGCGAGAGCGCAGAGGGCGGTTGCAAAGGCCAAATGTTTCATGCTCGGCTCCTGTTGCGCCTCACCCGCAGACTTTCCGATATTATAACCCCGATCGTCAGGCAAGTCGGCACCGGCTGCGAGGCCGCTCGTGCGTCTCGCCGGATCCGAACAAAGGGAGGGCAATCATGCCGGAAGTCGTCGTCTACCTGCTCGAAGGCCGCACGCTCGAACAGAAGCGCGGCCTCATCAAAGACATCACCGCGGCCGTGGTGAAGAATGCCGGAGCGAAACCCGACGCGGTCACGGTATCGCTGGTCGAAACCGCCAAGACCGCCAAGGGCAAGGGCGGCGTCTTGTTCAGCGAGATGTCGGCAAGCTAGCTAGCGCATGTTCCGCTCCGATCGAATCGCGACTCCTCGGTTCGTCATTGCCGGGCTTGACCCGGCAATCCATGCTGCGTCGGGGCCGCATGGATGCGCGGGTCAAGCCCGCGCATGACGGGGAAGTGGCGCTACATGAGCGGGATCTGTTCTAGCCGGATCGTCGCACCCGACTTGAATGGCAGGCGCCGCCGCCGCATCGGAGCGCGGCGGCCGGCGCCTGCCTTTTCGTGCCCGAAAGATTTCGATGACATTGTCGTGAGTGCACTGCGCAATAGCCTTGCTGCACTGCAGAATCGACCCAATAATCAGTCGGAGTAGCGGAGACATTGGTCGAGGCGTCGCATGGATAACGTTGTCTGGGACACAAAGGATGGCCGCCGCCGGGTCCGCCGCGATCCGCCGACGGTTGAGGAAGCGGTGCTCGCGGCGCAGGGTTTGAGCGACGAAGTCGGCGCGCAGACTGAGATCGTGGCGTCGCTGATGCAGGTGTCCGCCGACGAGGCGAGGCGCGCGGTGCTGCGCATGGGCCAGCGCAAGCCCGTCGACCGCACCACCATCACCGCGCGTGCCGGCCGTGCGGCGACGGCCGGCGGTGCGCCGCGTGCCGTCGTGGTCGAACGCCGCATGTCGCGACGCGGTGCGACGGCGAGGCGCTGAACGGAAGTTTTCAGAGCCAACTGCGCCGGCCAGGGTCGGGAATGGCGCGGTTCGACACCAGCCGGTGCCAGACGAACAGGATAATGATGGCGCCGATCACCGCGCCGATCAGGCCGACCCGGTGGTCAGGGCCGTAAAAGCCGAGCGCCTGCTCGATCAAGCTGGCGACGAATGCGCCGGCAATGCCGAGCAGCGCGGTGAGAATGAAGCCCGTCGGGTTATTGGTTCCGGGCGCCAGCAGGCGGGCGATGATGCCGGCGACAAAGCCGATAATGATGACCCAGATGATATGCACGGCGCCGCCTGCGACCTCATGGATCGGAGCCACTGACAACGCCGATGGGTTGGATCCGTTCCCGCCCATTGCGGGGAGCCGGTCGTCATCCACGCTGGGCCGGCTTCGCCGATTGAATTATAGTACCCGGCATCGTGTCCCATCCGTTGCGAGGCCTTTCGCGCGATGATTAAAACCCTCGTGCAGCCGCGGACCAAGGTCAAGGCGAAGACGCAGCGGCCGCCACTCTACAAGGTAATTCTGCTCAACGACGATTACACGCCGCGCGAATTCGTCGTGCAGGTGCTCAAGGCGGTGTTCCGCATGAACGCCGACCAGGCCTATCGGGTGATGATGACGGCGCACACCAAAGGCGCCTGCGTGATCGCGGTCTACACCCGCGACGTCGCCGAGACCAAAGCCAAGGAAGCGACCGAACTGGGCAAGAGCAAAGGCTACCCGCTGTTCTTCACCACCGAGCCGGAAGAATAGCACGGCGCGTCGGTGTGCGGTCGGGCCGCGGTCGCGGTTGCACGCCCGGCGACACGCGAGGTGATGCCGAAACATGTGAGACGGCGCCAAGGGAACGCGACGGCGCGCGCGCGCGTTGCCTGCAACGCGGGGCGGGCACCGGGAGAGCCGGCATGGCGCCTTTGCTCTATCCCGAATTGGCCTGGTCGGCCCGGTTCGGCCGTTTCGTCCGCACCCTCCAGGTCGTGGCCATTGCCAGCACGGTCGGCGCCATTGGCGGCGGCATTGGCGCGCTCGCCTTCATGGGCGGCGGTCCGCCGGGGCCGCCGCAAAAGCCGGCCCTCGTCGGGCTTGGCGGCGGCCATATCGCGAAAGAGCTCAACGCCGCGAAAGCGGTCGGCGACGCACACGGGTCAGCGCAATCGCCTGCCGCGGCCGTTGCACCACCCGCGTCTGCCGCCGCGCCGCCCGTGCCGGCCGCGCCGCCCGCGTCGAGCACCGCACAACCGTCGCAACT
>JASHQS010000245.1 GCA_030038995.1 Xanthobacteraceae bacterium | reverse complement strand
TCGCTCGATCTGGCGTTCCTGCTGGCGGACCTGTTGAAGACGGAACGCCAGGGCAAGGCTCACAAGACGCAACCGCTGCCGGCGGTCGCGGCGCTGTGAGGATTCCGGCGTGGTCCGGCGCTGGACTCTGGCGGATTGCTTCGGGTTGGCTTCTTCCTGATCAGAGAAGGCCGTCGATCGCAACGGCAGCAAAAGTTTCGAAAGGATTTTTTTGTCAGGGGCGCGCGGGGTCCCCATCGCGCTAAGGCGCGATGGGGCGCCCCGATGCGTCGCCTCCGGCGGCCGAAGACCCTTGACAAAAAATCCTTTCGAAACACACGGCAGCCGTTGCGATCGACGGCATATTGCGACGAGCCAAATCCATTATTCGTAAATGATGTTCTGCGGGCAGCGTTTACAAACGACTCACCCAAATTCCCGCGCGTTTACGAAGCGGTCATGCTGAGTGCAACGCGCCGCGCCGATGCCGCGCCGATAAAGGAATGCGCAAACAATTTGACTAAAAGTGTAGCCGTCAAAACAAAAACAAGAATCCAAAAGACGGGGTGTGCGGTGTCAAAACAACGATACTGGGCGGGCGCAGTGGCAATCGCATTCATGGCGGTCACACCCGCCGTCGCGGCCGATATGCCGGTTCTGCCGTCTCTGCCGCCGGTCGGCGAAAACGCCGAACCGACGCCCGCTTTCGCGCCGGGTTTCGCGGACTGGCGCGGCTTCTATGTCGGCGGCCTGGCCAGCTATAGCGACGTCGGCGCGGATTTCAGCGAGGCCACGCGGGCGCCGATCGCGCAAAGCTTGCAGCAGACCGAGATCGAGAACGAGTTCGCCCCGTCCGACTGGCAGGTCCTGGGCAGCGCGTTCAAGGGCGCCGGCGGCGCCGGCGGTTTTGTCGGCTACAATGCCGAATATCTGAGCCCGTACGGCAAAGTGGTGCTGGGCGTCGAAGCCGATTACGAGCACGCCTGGGTGTCGCTGGTGGCGCCGAACACGCCGATCAGCCGGGTCCAGACGCTGGGTTCGGGAATGGTCGACGAAGTCACGATCACTGGCGCCGGCACGCTGAGCGGTCTCGATTTCGCCACGCTGCGCGGCCGCGCCGGCTGGGATTTCAACGGCTTCCTGCCCTACGTGTTTGCCGGCCTTGCCGTCGGCACCACCAACCTCAACATCACGGAAACCACGACGCTGGTGCAGAACTTCGGGAGCCCGACCGCCACGACCTTCGTCTTCCCCGGCACGGCCGGAAGAAGTTCGGAGTGGCTGTGGGGCGGCGCGGTGGGCGCCGGGCTGGACGTGGCGCTGACGCAGCACTTTTTCCTGCGCGGCGAGTACGAATACGTGCAATTCGAGCCGGTGGCGAACACTCCGGTCAACGTCAATTCCGTCCGCATCGGCGCCGCCTTCAAGTTCTGAACTCGCGCCGCGCGCCAGCCTAAGAGCATGGCAAGCCCATTGCCGGATCGGCTGGTCCGGGGCTAGACCTGCGCCATGAACGAGCGGCCCGCCGATCGCCTGGCCATCGCCGTGGCGCAACTCAATCCCGTTGTCGGCGATATTTCCGGCAATTTGTCGCGCGCCCGCGCCGCGCGCGCTGTTGCGGCCGGCGACGGCGCCGATCTCGTCGCCTTTTCCGAACTGTTCATCGCCGGCTATCCGCCCGAGGATTTGGTGCTCAAGCCGGCGTTTCAGGCGGCCTGCCGCGTCGCGGTCGAGAATTTGGCACGCCAGACCAATGACGGCGGCCCGGCGGTGCTGGTCGGCACGCCATGGCTCGAAGACAACAAGCTGTACAACGCCTATGCGTTGCTGGCCGAGGGCCGCATCAAAGCCATCCGCTGCAAAGTCAATCTGCCGAATTACGGCGTGTTCGACGAGAAACGCGTCTTCGCCAGCGGACCGGTGCCCGGTCCCGTCAGCTTGCGCGACGTGCGGCTTGGGCTGCCGATCTGCGAGGATACCTGGACCGACTGGGGCGATTACGAGAACGTCGTCGAATGTTTGGCGGAGACCGGCGCCGAGTTTTTGGTCGTGCCGAACGGCTCACCCTATTGGCGCGGCAAGGCCGACGTCCGGCTCAACGTCGCGGTCGCGCGCGTCACCGAGGCGGCGCTGCCGCTGATCTACATCAACCAGGTCGGCGGCCAGGACGAACTTGTATTCGACGGCGCCTCGTTCGCGCTCAATGCCGACCGCTCGATCGCCTTCCAGCTGCCGGCTTTCGCCGAAGCCGTGGTGACCACCCGCTGGTCGCGATCCAACGGCGGCTGGCGCTGCGTGGCCGGGCCGACCGCCGCGGCCGAGGATTCCGATACGTCCGACTACACCGCCTGCATGCTGGGCTTGCGCGATTATGTCGACAAGAACGGCTTTGCCGGAATCGTGCTCGGGCTCTCCGGCGGCATCGATTCGGCGCTGTGCGCCGTGCTCGCCACCGATGCGCTCGGCGCCGAACGCGTGCGGGCCGTCATGCTGCCGTTCCGCTACACCGCGCAGCAGTCGCTCGACGACGCAGCCGCCATCGCCCGCGCGCTCGGCGTGCGCTACGACGTGGTGCCGATCGAGAGCGCGGTCAAAGGCTTCGAAAGCACGCTGGCCGAAATTTTTGCCGGCAAGGCACGCGACGTCACCGAAGAAAATTTGCAGGCGCGCGCGCGCGGCGTCGTGCTGATGGCGATCTCCAACAAGTTCGGTCTCATGGTGGTGACGACCGGCAACAAGTCGGAAATGTCGGTCGGCTACGCCACGCTGTACGGCGACATGAACGGCGGCTTCAATCCGATCAAGGATTTGTACAAGACGGAAGTGTATCGCTTGGCGCGCTTGCGCAATCGCTGGAAGCCGGACGGCGCGCTCGGCCCCGACGGGCCGGTGATCGTCGAGGACGTGCTGACCCGCGCGCCGAGCGCGGAGCTGCGCGAGAACCAGACCGACCAGGATACGCTGCCGCCCTACGAGGTGCTCGACGCCATTTTGCAGCGGCTGGTCGAAGGCGAGGAGCCGACTTCGGCCATCATCGCCGCCGGCTTCGACCGCGACACCGTGATGAAGGTCGAACGCATGCTCTATCTCGCAGAATACAAGCGCCGTCAGGCGGCGCCGGGCGTCAAGGTCACGTTAAGGAATTTCGGCCGCGACCGCCGTTATCCGATCGTCAACCGCTTCCGCGATCCCGGCACGCCGCTGCCCGAGCCCGACCGCGCCCTGGCCGCGGGCACTGCCATGGCAAAGGCGGGCGCCGCGGATTTCTGATGGTCATTACGCTGTGCGACGACTGGCTCGGATCGCAGCCCGTCACATTACGCCGTCGATCGATAAGCAATCAGCGCGAACCGATCACTGCGGCGAGATGAACGGCGGGCCGACCACGCGGACCTTGCGGCCCTCGGCATCTACCGTCGTCGCGCCATCGCCGCTCGCCGGCGTGGCGGATGCTGCCGGAGCCGGCGCGGCGGCGTTCGGCTGCGCGCTGCCGGCGGGCGTCGGCTTGGCGGCCGTGCCGCGCGGCCGCGTCAGCGCCTTCTCGTTCTTCTCGTTGACGATGATGTCGCCGCTTTCCAGCGTGCTCGAATCGTCGGCGTTGCGCAGTGCTTCGGCCCAGCTCTCGCCGGGGCGCTTGCACGAGCAGCCGGCCACCAGTTCGTTGCGGTAACGAAACGCGTTGGGCAGCGCGGTGTATTGCTGGCCGCTGACCGAGACCGCCTGGGTCACGTCCTCGCCGGGATTGCGGTAGGTGAACAGCGTCACGTCGGCGGCAGGGCACAGGCGATGGCAGGTGCGGTCGTCGTCAGCGAAACGACTCGGCACCGTGGAGTATGAGATCGGGAAGTAATAGCCGTCGCAGGTGCGTACGCAGATCGTATGGTAGGTGCCGGACGGCGCGCCGTCGCCGTTCGGATTGACGATGGTGCCGCCGCCGAGCAGCGCTTCAAAAAAGCCCTGCGGGCCGGACGCGCGCGCCGCAGCGGTGTATTGTGCGCCGCAATTGTTTTGCGCGAGCTGGGCAACGACCGCCTGGTGCTGCGCCTGGCGGTCGCTGCTGCCGCTCTTGAGCTGCTCGAGATCGCTCATCATGTGGTCGAGATTGTCGCGCATCTCCTGGATCTGGGTGTTCAGCGGCGCGCATTGTGGCGACAGGCCGGAGAACAGCGAGAAGAAACCCTGGCCGGCGCAGCCGACGCTTCGCGCCTTCGCCAAGGTGCGGTCGAGATCGGCCTGCTGCTTGGCGATGGCATCCTCGTCGCGCTTGATCTGGGCGACGCGGTTCGGATCGGACGCGTAGCTGTCGATCGCGGCGAGCTGGGCTTCAAGCCGCACGCAAACCGGATTGGACGCCTGCATCGGCTGCGCCGGCGCGCCGCCGTTTTGGGCCGGATATCCCGGAGTCGCTTGCGCCGGATAGGGCGCGGCTGGGTAGGACTGAGCGGGGTAAGGCTGAGCCGGATAGGGTTGAGCCGGATAGGGTTGAGCCGGATACGGCTGCGCCGGGTAGGGCGGATAGTTTTGCGCGACCGCAGCGCCGATGAGCGCCAGCGCACCCAACGTGGCCGCGCCCAGACCGCGCGCGAGCTTGATCATCCCCGGCTTTCCCCGACCGCTCTGCCCGAACGGATTCGATCAAGCCGGCCAATGGTGTCCAAAGGAAGGCGGAAGTCAGAAGTCAGAAGTCAGAAGTCGGAAGTCGGAAGTCAGAAGTCAGAAATCGGAAGTCGGAAGCCAGCGCTCAGAGATCCGGCCTCCACCTTCCGATTTCCGATTTCTGATTTCCGCCTTCCGCCTACTGCGCATCCGGCTGGTTTTCCGGCCGCGCCCGATCGAACGCCGGCAGCTTAAGGCAGGCGGCCTCGACGGCGACGATCTGCGGGAATTGGTCGAGCGGCACTTTGAGCCGGCGCGCGTTATAGACCTGCGGCACCAGGCAAATGTCGGCGAGCGTCACGCGGCCGCCGTACGCATAAGGTCCCGGCTCGATCAGCGCTTCGAGCGCCGCAAAACCCTCGCCGACCCAATGATGGTACCAGGCGTCGATTGCGCTCTGCTCCTGGCCCATCTGGTTTTTCAGATAGCGCAACGGTCCGATATTGTTGAGCGGATGAATGTCGCAGGCGATGAGCTGCGCCATCGCCCGCACTTTTGCGCGCCCGATCGGCTCTTTGGGCAGAAACGGCGGCTCGGGATGGGTCTCGTCCAAATAGTCGATGATGGCGAGCGACTGGATCAAAACTTCGCCGCCGGGCGCGACCAGCGCCGGCACCCGCATCTGCGGATTGACGGCGCGGTATTGCGGCCGCCGGTTGTGGCCGCCATCCTTGACCAGATGCACGGATACCGTCTCGTAGGCCACGCCTTTGAGCTCGAGCGCGATGCGCACGCGGTACGCGGCCGACGAACGGAAGTACGAATAGAGCTTCACGTCATTCTCCAATCGTCATTCCGGGGCCGAGCGAAGCGCGTAAACCCGCGCTTGCGCCTGCGAGACCAGGTTCGCCACGACGTTGAGCTGATAGGGCAGAAACTGCTCGAGCCGCAGCGGCGCGTTATCGCCGACCGAAGACGCGGCGTCGGCGGCGGGCTCGTCCGCGACCGACCTTTGCAACGCCCGTTGGCCGCCCATGGCTTGATCCCGGCGTGCCGTCCGCCAAACCCCGTTCCCGGCAGCGGCGGCGGCGCTGCAAAGATGGCCGAACTCGCCGCCTCGCGCAACGCGGGATAGTTCCTCGGCGTTCGCCCATGCTATGCTGACAACCGGCGCTTCGGCTCAAAGCAGCGCCGCAACGAGGGGGGATATCGTCATGTCGGAAATGGCTGCACCGCGTCCGCTGGTGCCCGCTTTTGCGGGAATCTACAGCGCCTTCGAGCCCTTGGCTCTGCCGCTGCTGCGCTTCACCATGGGCGTGATCCTGATGCCGCATGGCTGTCAAAAACTGTTCGGCTGGTTCGGCGGAGCGGGGTTCGAAAAATTCACCGGGTTCTTCGATAAGATGGGCTGGCATCCGGCGGCGTTCTGGGTGGCGCTGGTGGCGCTGACCGAACTGGTCGGCGGCTTTCTCCTGGCGATCGGCTTGCTCACGCGCTTTGCCGCGGCTGCGATCGTCATCTTCATGCTCAATGCGGTATGGGCTACCGCGGCGAAAGGCTTTTTCTGGACCCAGGGCGGCTGTGAATACTCGATCGTGATCGGCATCGTCGCGCTGGTGTTTTTGGTGCGCGGCGGCGGCCGGTTCTCGGTCGATCGCGCGCTGGGCCGCGAGCTATAGGTTCGCAATTGTAGCGCCGCGTGCGAGTGGCGAACGCGAATGGCGAGTAGCGAATAGCGAATAGCGAATAGGAACTCCATTCGCCATTCGCTACGTCGCCATTCGCGCGGCTTCTTCGCTGTTGGCCTCTTACCGCGTGCACTCGATGGCGACGAAGTGGTCGCAACGGCCGCCGTTGCAGGAGCTGCTGCCGTCCGACGGAATCGCGCCGGTAATGTCGTCGCGGTCGACCTTGCGGAACGACAGCGCCTGGGCGAACTCGTGCGACCGGCAATAGGAATTGGCCACGGTGCGCCCGCACGGCGCGCCGGAGGCGAGACAATTGTCGACGCCGTAGCCGTCGGCCTGATTGGCGATGATGAAAAGCCGCTTTTCGGCGTGGGCGGCGCCCAGCATGAGCGCGGCGATGGCCGCCGTGGCGACGAGCAAACGCATGAAAACCCCCCTCGGCGGCCGAACGTCCGCACAACGGGTTGCAATGAAGCGTAAGAATGCGCCGGCGGGGTTGAGGTTTCGTTAACCGGCGCAGTCGGGTGAGCCCTTCGGCTTTCCCATGCCGGTCGCTGCGGCGCAAGCGGAGGCGGCGAAAGGCGCGGCCTGTCCACAGGGCCATGCGGGCTTTGTGATCTACATCCGCTCGTCCCCGCGAAAGTGGGGACCCAGTCCTGGATTCCCGCTTTCGCGGGAATGAGCGGAAGGGAGCAAGGGTCGACCTTGACGCGCCGGCCGTCCTCGCCCATTGTGCGCGCCATGAGCGGCCTTAACCCGATCTGCGGCATTTGCGCGGAGATTATTGGCTAGCGACAACGCTGGCTGCGGCCGTCTTTTCTCCGATCCGAGAATCTTGGGACGCCCGGCCAGCAAGGCCGGCCAGGCGTTTTATTGACATGCGGTGCGACGACCGACCCGAAGTGCGGCGATGGACCTCAAGCTCTACGATACGCTGACGCGCGAGAAGCGGGTTTTCGTCCCGCTCGATCCGTCGAACGTGCGCATGTATGTGTGCGGGCCGACGGTCTACGACTTCGCCCATATCGGCAACGCCCGGCCGGTGATCGTGTTCGACGTGCTGTTCCGGCTGTTGCGCCATCTCTACGGCGCCGCGCACGTCACCTACGTCCGCAACATCACCGACGTCGACGACAAGATCAACGCCCGCGCCGCCGAGGAATATCCCGACCTGCCGCTCAACGAGGCGATCCGCAAGGTTACGGAAAAGACCGACAAGCAATTTCACGACGACGTTGCCGCGCTCGGCTGCCTGCCGCCGACCGTCGAGCCGCGCGCCACCGAGCACATTGCCGAGATGAAGGCGCTGATCGAGCGGCTCATCGCATCCGGCAATGCCTACGTCGCCGACAGCAATGTTCTGTTCAGCGTTCGCTCGATGCCGGATTACGGCAAACTGGCCAAGCGCTCGCTCGACGAGATGATCGCCGGCGCGCGGGTGGAGGTCGCGCCGTATAAGCGCGATCCGATGGATTTCATCCTGTGGAAGCCGTCGAAGCCGGGCGAGCCGGCGTGGCCGTCGCCGGCCGGCATCGCCGCGCCGGGCCGCCCCGGCTGGCACATCGAATGCTCGGCGATGTCGTGGAAATATCTCGGCGAAACGTTCGACATCCACGGTGGCGGCATCGACCTCGTCTTCCCCCACCACGAGGACGAAATCGCGCAATCGCGTTGCGCCTTCCACACGCCGCTCATGGCGAATTTCTGGATGCACAACGGCTTTCTTCAGGTCGAAGGCGAGAAGATGGCGAAGTCGCTCGGCAACTTCGTGACCATTCATGAGTTGCTGGCAACCGACAAATTTGGCGCTATGCGCTGGGATCGGGCTGTATTGCGACTGGCCATGATAAAAACCCACTATCGCCAACCCATCGATTGGACTGTGCGCGCTCTAGAAGAATCCAAAGCGATAATTCATTCTTGGGCCGACGCTATTCAGCCTCATATTGTAGAGCCTTACGATAGAAGTTTGTCTGTGCCCAATCTCCTAATTGAAGCACTTTGTGATGACCTCAACACGCCGCTAGCTTTGGCGGAAATGCACAAGATGGCTCATGCCGCAAGAGATGGTGATGAGACATCAGCAAGGCTACTTGCCGGCGCTGCGGATTTCTTTGGGCTTCATAGGTCGGCATGGGACTCGAAACTCGATCAACACATTTTCGATTCTGCATTTAATAGCAGAGTTGATGATTTGATTGCTGCGCGTAATCAATTCCGAAAAGCAAGAAATTTTGCCGAATCCGACCGCATCCGCGACGAACTAGCAAAATTGGGCGTGGTGCTGCACGACAACAAGGACGGCACCACCTGGGAGATCGCGCGATGAACGTCGGGCGCGTTCCGAAAAACCCCTCTCCCGTTCCGGGAGAGGGTGCCGAGCGAACGCGCAGCGTGAGCGAGGCGGGTGAGGGCCCGGGCGGCGAGGTTCGCTCCGGCGCCGATGGCTCCTACTTCCCCTCACCCGGCCGGTCGCTGCGCGCCCGGCCGCCCTCTCCCGCAAGGGGAGAGGGGAAGAGGGGGGCGAAGTCGACCGTCGCGCCCGAAATGCGGCGGCGGGCGCGGGTGCTGCGCCAGACCATGACCGATGCGGAGCGCAAGCTCTGGTACGCTTTGCGTGATCGGAGGTTCGCAAGCTTCAAATTCCGCCGCCAAGTCCCAATCGGACCATTCATCGCCGATTTCGTCTGCTTCGAAGAGCGATTGGTCGTTGAAGTCGACGGTGGGCAGCACGCCGAATCGCAATACGATCGACGGCGTGATCGCTGGTTCGCCACAAACGATTTTCGCGTCTTGCGCTTCTGGAACAACGAAGTGCTCGCGAATGTGCAGGGCGCCATGACAGTTCTCGCCCAGGCGCTGAAGGTGGAGTGATCATGACGCCGCGCCCGCAGCAACAACAACAAACATTCGCGATGCGGCCGCTGTTGCCGGAGGACGTGCCGCTGCTCGCCGAAATCTTTCGCGCCAGCATCGAGGAATTGACCGCCGACGATTACAGCGAGGCGCAGCGCGCGGCGTGGGCGTCGGCGGCCGATGACGAGGAGGAATTGGGCCAAAGACTGGCCGGCGAGCTGACCCTGGTCGCGACCTATGACGGCGCGGCGATCGGCTTTGCCGCGCTCGCCGGCAATAGCCGCATCGACATGCTCTACGTGCATCCGGCCGCGGCCGGACGCGGCGCCGGCGCCATGCTGGCCGACGCCTTGGAAAAGCTCGCCGCCGCCCGCGCCGCCAAGGAGCTGACGGTCGAAGCGAGCGACAGCGCCCGCGGCTTTTTCGAAAAGCGCGGCTATGTCGCACGCACCCGCAACACCGTGTCGGTCGCCGGCGAGTGGCTCGCCAACACCACCATGAGCAAACCGCTGGCGCCGAAAGAGGGCGTGCCATGAAAGAGCGATTGTATCTGTTCGACACGACGCTGCGCGACGGCGCGCAGACCAACGGCGTCGACTTTACGCTCGCCGACAAGCTTGCCATCGCAGGCCTGCTCGACGATCTCGGCGTCGATTACGTCGAGGCCGGCTATCCGGGCGCCAACCCGACCGATACCGCGTTCTTCGCCGAGCCGCGCAAGCTCAAGGCCAAAATCACCGCGTTCGGCATGACGCGGCGGCCCGGCCGCTCGGCGTCCAACGATCCCGGCCTTGCCGCGTTGCTCGCAGCCGAGGCCGACGCGATCTGCTTCGTCGCCAAATCGTGGGACTATCACGTGCGCGTGGCGCTGGAGACGACCGAGGAGGAAAACCTCGCCTCGATCCGCGACAGCGTGCGCGCCGCCAAAGCCAAAGGCCGCGAAGTGCTGCTCGATTGCGAGCATTTTTTCGACGGCTTCAAAGCCAAGCCCGCTTACGCGCTGGCCTGCGCCCAAGCGGCCTACGACGAAGGCGCGCGCTGGATCGTGCTCTGCGACACCAATGGCGGCACGCTGCCGCACGAGATCGAGCGCATCGTCGGCGAAGTCTGCAAAAACATTCCCGGCGATCACGTCGGCATTCACGCCCACAACGACACCGAGCAGGCTGTGGCCAACACGTTTGCCGCGGTGCGCGCCG